>SLDS01000149.1 GCA_007125175.1 Flavobacteriales bacterium | reverse complement strand
TGTGGGTGACATGCAGGATTGTCGTGTCTGAAAGATGAAAAAAACTCACCGCGCTCATGCCACCCCCAAAAATTTAGACACCCACGGCTAAAAGATCGGCTGATGAATAATTCGGGTTAATAACTCGAAAGCATAAACAAACAGACCTCCCGAGGGAGGTCTGTTTTTAGTAGCGGGGGCCAGACTCGAACTGACGACCTTCGGGTTATGAGCCCGACGAGCTACCAACTGCTCCACCCCGCAATATTTCATAAGTACCGGCGAGCTACCAAAGCTCCACCCCGCAATTTCTTTTTGTTAAGCTGTTAGAATCACAAAATGTGATGTTCTCAATAAAACGTCAGAAAATCGCTTGCTCTCTACGTAAGCGCCTACACGACCTTCAAATTCAGCTTATCCCCTATTTTGCAGTGAGTTTGGTGACTCGAAGGGAATCGCTCGTTTGCGCCCTTTGCAAATTGGGAGTGCAAATATATATTTTGTTTCTTTGACTGCAAAATGCTTTTGTTGAGCAATGATCCACAAAGCCGGTTTCGTTAATATCATTGGAAGACCTAATGTGGGCAAAAGCACGCTGATGAATCATCTCGTAGGAGAGAGATTATCCATCATCACTCCCAAAGCCCAAACAACAAGGCACCGTATTTTGGGTATAGTCAATACTGATACCGCACAGGTAGTGTACAGTGATACGCCGGGAATCTTGGAACCAAAGTATGCCCTGCAAGCCAATATGATGACCTATGTGAAAGAGGCCCTTTCTGATGCGGATATCGTAATTCTCTTGATAGATGCTGCGGAGAATGATACAGAATTTCACGGCTTCGAAGAGGCCTTAAAAGGTCTTGATGTTCCTTGCATTTTGGCATTGAACAAGATTGACCTAATGGATCAGCGCTCGCTCGAAGATCGTGTGGAGGAGCTGCACGGCCTATTTCCAAAAGCAGAAATTATTCCGCTCTCGGCTAAGGAAAACTTTGGCCTTGAGCCCTTAAAAAATCGAATCATCGAACTCTTGCCGGAATGTCCACCTTATTACCCAAAAGATGAGCTCACCGATCGCCCCATCCGTTTTTTTGTGAGCGAAATTATCCGTGAACGGATTCTCGAAAACTACCAGCAAGAAATTCCATACGCTGTTGAAGTGTCTGTTGAGTCTTTCAAAGAGGAAGAAAACCTAATACGCATTTCGGCCTTGATCTATGTCGAAAGGAAGTCTCAAAAGGGCATCTTGATAGGCCATAAAGGACAAGGTCTCAAGAAAGTTGGAACTGAAGCAAGGATCCGTATTGAGCAATTTCTGGATAAAAAAGTGTTTTTGGAATTGCATGTCAAGGTGGATGAAGATTGGCGGCGCAAGACTGCAAAACTGAAAGCTTTCGGATACAAAAATTAATCATGGCCAATATCGTAGCAATTGTCGGACGTCCCAATGTGGGCAAATCCACATTATTCAACAGACTCACTGAGCGCCGGGATGCCATCGTCGATCCGCAGAGTGGTGTGACCCGAGACAGGCACTACGGTAAGGCAGAGTGGACCGGCAAAGAGTTCTCAGTAATCGACACCGGGGGCTACACCGTAGGCTCCGACGACATCTTTGAAGAAGCCATCAAAAGACAGGTCCAACTCGCAATCGACGAGGCCACTTCCATACTTTTCCTACTCGATGTCACGACAGGAATTACCGACCATGACGAAGCGATTGCATCATTTTTGCGGAAAACGAAAAAACCCGTCCTGGTGGTTGCCAACAAAGTTGATACAAATGACCGGATTTTTCAGGCCAGCGAATTTTACAGCTTTGGGCTCGGGGAGGTATATTGCATCAGCTCTACCAATGGCGGAGGAACCGGGGATATGCTCGATGCTCTGATCGCGACTTTTCCTCCGGGGGCTGAGGAAGAAGAGGAGGAAATACCGCGCTTTGCTGTCGTTGGCAAGCCCAATGTGGGCAAGTCGTCATTGATCAATGCCCTACTAAATGAGGAGCGCAATATCGTCACCGACATGGCCGGCACGACGCGCGACTCCTTGCTCACTCGCTACAATTCTTTTGGATTCGATTTTTATCTGATCGATACGGCTGGCATCAGAAAACGTAGTAAAGTTCATGAAAATGTGGAGTTTTACTCCGTTTTACGTTCTATTCGGAGCATTGAAGAAAGTGATGTTTGCATACAGCTCATCGATGCCAAGGAAGGCATGCAAAAGCAAGACTTGAATATTTTTTTCACTGCCGTAAAAAGTGGTAAAGGAATCGTGCTACTGGTTAACAAATGGGACTTAATTGAAAAAGACAGCAAGACCATGCAGGCCATGGACAGCGCGATTCGAGATAAGATAGCCCCCTTCACAGATGTGCCGATCATATTTACCTCTGCGCTATCCAAGCAGCGCATTCATAAAGCTATAGAAACAGCGGTAGAGGTATATGAAGAATTGAGAACACGCATCCCAACCTCCCAGCTGAACGAGGTTATGCTCCCCATCATCCAGAGCAATCCACCCCCCGCATACAAAGGAAAATTTGTCAAAATCAAATATATCATGCAGCTCCCGACACGCAAAAAGGCCTTTGCCTTTTACTGCAACCTTCCACAATATGTCAAGGAGCCGTATAAACGTTTTTTGGAGAACCGCCTTCGAGAGCACTTCCCTTTGACTGGTATTCCTGTCTTGCTCTTTTTCAGAAAAAAATAAGCCCAGCCTTCAGCTCAGGAATCACACTGCACCATATTTGCGGGTGAAAATATGAACCGGTACCACCGAAGATAAAAGTCCGCAGAACAGCACCAGAGCAAAAATAGCCAGCAAATCTCCGGGAGAAGTCTGTACCGGATAAAAGTCCACAAGTCCACCCTCCAGCCTGATGATTCCATAGCGCTGCTGCAAAAACACAAATGCCAAACCGAGCAATAAGCCTGCGAAGGCCCCAAGCGTATTGATCATAGCACCTTCGATGAAAAAAATGCGCTTTATGACACTTGCGCTTGCTCCCATACCGGACAAAACCTTAATGTCTTCGCGCTTCTCATTGATCAGTAGGGTAAGCGCTGCAATGATATTGAAGGTAGCAATAAGCAGGATAAAGCCCATGATAGCAAAGGTGGCCCACTTCTCGGTCTTATTTGTTTTATAAATTAATTCGTTCTTCTCAAGCCGGCTGCGCACCTTGTAGTTTGGGCCCAATATTGACTGAACCTCATCGCGTTTGCGATCCAGAGCGACACCTTCATCCAACTGCAGCTCAATATGTGTGATCTCATCTTGATACTTGAGCAAGTCGCTTGCGAACCCCACAGGAACCAGTACATAATCCGAATCGAAATCAATATTGATTGAGAATACACCAGCTACAGGAATGGAACGGCGATTAAAGGCTGTTTCTCTACTGCTTGAAAGACGCTTACCCCTTTGCAGGGCCGAGAGTCGCAAGGGATTGTAGCTCTGCTCAAAGAGACGCAAGTTCAGATCGTACTTCACACCGATTCCAATCAAGGAGGAAGCTCCCCCACCCATTTCAAAATCGGCCACACCTTCTATGAGAAGGCTATCAATGCCAGAGTACTTCAGAAAATTCTGTCCCACTCCCTTCATCATCACAATACGCTGATTGCTTTCGTATTCTGCCAGCACGTACTCCACGATAGACACATCGACTTCGCGCACCCCGTTAATTGCCCTGAGTTCAGCCAATGGCAAGCTATCCAAGGCCATCACTTTGCTGTATACAGGCTCTACATTCAGGTCGGGCTCCAAATAGCGATAGCGGCTATCAATTAGGTTCTCGATACCATTGAAGGCAGAGAGCACTACCACCATCGCCATGGTAACAACGGCCACGACCAGCATGCAAATCAGACTCATCACAGAGATGATGGAGAGTGATTTTCGCGCGAAGAGGTAACGCTTGGCAATGAAAAAGTCGAGGCGAGCCACAGTCTAGTCTTTCAGCAACTGATCAATTTCGTCGGCATAGTCCAGGCTATCGTCTCTGTAGAACACAAGCTCAGGGACAGTACGCACCTGTTTACCAATCTTCTTACCCAGGAGTCCCCGTACCTGTCCAGCTCTGCCACGCACCATTTCAAGCAAGGCATCCTTGTCTGTACCGCTATTGGCAAAAAAGCTGAGATAAACCTTAGCCAGACCTAAATCAGGGCTCATGCGCACCACTGTCACTGTAATGAAAGCGCCTCCAAACAGGGAACGGGCATTTTCTTGAAAAATGACGGCCAAATCTCTCTGAATAAGTCGCGCAACCTTTTCTTGTCGAATGCTTGCCATGTGCTATTTTCTTTAGTACAAAAACGAGTTGTAGGGATAACGTTCTGCATGAATCTTACTTGCATGCTTGTAAATCTTTTCACGCAGCTCGTCTATATTTTCCTTTTTCGCCGCAGACACAAAAACCACATCCTTGGCATCCACCCTTGACATCCACGATTTCTTGAGGCTTTCTAGCGGACTGTCAGCACTTTCCATTGCTTCTACATCCTGCGGATCGACTACCTTTTCTTTGTAGGCATCCATCTTGTTGAACACAACAATGGTATCGGTATCTCCACAGCCGAGCTCCGCAAGGGTAGCATTGACCGTATGAAAATGATCTTCAAAATTGGGGTGCGAGATGTCGATAACATGCAATAGGAGATCGGCCTCGCGCACCTCATCAAGGGTGCTCTTGAATGACTCCACCAACTGTGGAGGGAGCTTTCGGATAAAGCCGACCGTATCGCTGAGCAGGAAGGGCAAATTTTGAAGCACAACCTTTCGCACCGTGGTATCCAAGGTGGCAAAAAGCTTGTTTTCTGCAAAAACATCCGATTTACTAAGCAGATTCATCAGGGTGCTTTTTCCCGCATTGGTATAGCCCACGAGTGCCACACGAACCATAGCACCTCGATTGCTTCTTTGGGTATGCATTTGCTTGTCGATCTGCTTGAGCCGCTGCTTGAGCTTGGCAATTTTGTTGCGGATCATCCTGCGGTCGGTTTCTATCTCCTTCTCTCCTGCTCCACCTCGGGTTCCGGTGCCACCGCGCTGTCGCTCCAAGTGGGTCCACATGCGGGGGAGACGGGGAAGCAGGTATTCAGATCGCGCGAGCTCCACCTGGGTTTTGGATTGAGCACTTTGTGCCCTGTAGAGAAAAATATCCAGAATGAGCAAGCTGCGATCATAGATCTTGCGCTTGACAGCTTTCTCCAGATTGCGCAATTGAGAAGGGCTCAAATCATC
>SLDS01000169.1 GCA_007125175.1 Flavobacteriales bacterium | reverse complement strand
GCCACACCGCTTGCGCTCACGCGCTTGATATTGGCCTTCACCACACTGAGCACGATGTCGAGGTCGTGAATCATCAGGTCGAGCACCACCGAAACATCGGTGCCCCGGGGATTGAACTGCGCCAGGCGATGGGTTTCGATAAACATGGGATTGTTCAGATAAGGCCTGATCGCGGTAAAAGCCGGGTTGAAGCGCTCCACGTGGCCTACCTGGGCTTTCACGTCAGCTTCCTGCACCAGCGACATCAGCGATTTCGCCTCTTCGATGGTATTGGTAATGGGCTTCTCGATGAAAACGTGCTTCGATTTGCGCAAGGCCTTGGAGGCACAATCGTAGTGGCTGAGGGTGGGTGTGACTATGTCCACTACATCCACTGCCTCTATCAGGCTGTTCATATCGTCAAAGCGCTGCACACCCAAATCGCGGCTCACCTCTTCGGCCAGGCGAGCATCCGGATCGTAAAAACCGACAAGCTCGTATTCAGGTATTTGCTTGATGAGTTTCAGGTGAATTTTTCCCAGGTGTCCGGCACCCAATACGCCTATCTTCAGCATGAGTATACTATTTGTATGCAAACTTAAGTCCCACCTTCTGCCCGACGAATTCCGAGACCCATTTTTATCAACAAGGCGACCATGGTTTTCACGATTCCGCTACCTTCGCGGGCTATGAAGGTAGAAGACGCCCCAAAACATCAAGGTCTGCGCAGGCGCCTTATTGAGGAGCTCAGGCAAAAGGGCATTCACAATGAGCAAGTGCTCAAGGCCATGATGGAGGTGCCGAGGCATCTTTTCTTCGATTCGGCCTTCCTCGATTTCGCCTACGCCGATAAGGCCTTTCCCATACAGGCCGGACAAACCATATCCCAACCTTACACGGTCGCTTTCCAGTCTGATTTGCTCGCTGCAAAACCGCGCATGCACGTTCTCGAGATTGGCACGGGCAGCGGCTATCAGGCCGCAGTACTGAGCCGAATGGGCATGCGGGTATGGACCATCGAAAGGCAACGCGCCCTTTACAAGAGATCGCAGGAGATATTCAAAGCTCTGAGACTTCCCGTGAAGGGCTTTTATGGTGATGGCTACAAGGGCTTGCCCTCATTCGCACCTTTTGATCGGGTGCTGGTGACCTGCGGTGCTCCGGAATTGCCCCAAAAGCTCATTGAACAAATGGGTGAGGGGGGAGTCATGGTGGTGCCAATCGGAGCAGGATCAGAACAAGTGATGACCCGAATCGAGAAGACAGCCGAGGGTGAAATCATACAAAGCGAGCACGGCACCTTTCGTTTTGTGCCCATGCTGCAGGATAAATCTAAGGCAAGCTGAAGTATGTACAATAAAGCCAGAGAATATTCGCTTAATTTGCTCCAAGCATTCTACCATGAATAAGATCTGTATCACGCTCCTCCTGATGGGCCTCGCGCTCTCGTGTTGGGCACAACCCGTCTCCAAAAAAGGAGAGATGTACCTGCCCCAAAGCGGCGATTGGGCCATTGGCGCCGATGCCTCTCCCTTTCTCACCTACATCGGCAATATCTTCACTGATGCTGAGAATCAATCGCCCTCAGCAGGCTTTCTCAATTCCGATTTTGCCATTGCTGGCAAATATTTCAAGCGCGATGATCTCGCCTACAGGGCTACTTTTCGCCTTGGAATTTTGGCGGATAGCTACCGATCTTTTCGTCCCGAGTTTAGCCTGGACCCCACCAATACCACTGTGGAGGATACCTACAACCGCACCTTCACCAATGCTTTTCTCTCACTGGGTATAGAGAAGCGGAAGGGCAGCACCCGTGTACAAGGCTTCTACGGAGTGGAGGGATTGCTCGGACTGGGCACTGAAAAGCACACCTTTGACTACGGAAACAACATCACACCCCAAAACACCAATCCCGATCGAACGGAGTGGGATATCCTCTTTCAGGACGACCCGCGCGAGGTGACCACCCGCACCGAGGTTGGGGGCAATATCATCGAGTACCAACTCGGCACCCTTTTCAGCGTCGGTGCACGTGCCTTTGCAGGAGCAGAGATATTTCTTTTCCCCAAGTGGTCCCTGGGTCTGGAGTTTGGCTATGGCATGCTGTTCCAGTATCGCGGCAATGCCACCATTATCTCCGAGCAGTGGACAGTGCCGCCCGGTGGTGGCGGCACAGAGCAGTTTGTCACCACCGTTGAAGACGAAGGGGGTTCGGCCTCTTTCCTTCTGGATACCGACAATTTTGGAGGAGCCCTTTTTATGTACTTTTACTTCTGATCCCTCCTCTCGCCCACATATCAGCAATGTTTTGAAAATACTGAGCGCCGAACAAATACGCGAGGCAGATGCCTATACCATAAAGCATGAGCCCATCAAGTCCATCGACCTGATGGAGCGGGCGGCATCGCGCTGCTTCGATTGGATATACGAGCGGGCTCCGCAATTGCTCTCCGGGCTGATGACCGGCGAGAGTGACTGGCGCTTTCAGGTGGTGTGTGGCAAGGGCAATAATGGCGGTGATGGCCTGGCGATCGCCCGCATGCTGATGCGAAGCGGCTACAATGTGGAGGTGATTGTGGTGCATTACAGCGATAAGGCTTCGGCCGACTTCAAGAGCAATTATGACCGATTGGGCGCTGCCGCAAAAAAGCAGGTCATAAACCTGAAGTCAGAAAAGGATATTCCCGCATTTCATCTGGATGCCCTGATCGTAGATGCCCTCTTTGGCAGCGGAATCAGCCGGCCCATTGAAGGTTTTACCGCTGCAGTGGTGGAAGCCATCAATGCCTCGGGAGCCCATGTGGTGTCCATTGACCTTCCCAGTGGCTTGCCCTGTGATGGCGCCTTTCGGCAAAAGGAGCTGGCTGCAGTGGTTGCTGACGATGTACTGAGCTTCCAACATCCCAAGATGGTATTCTTCCTTGCTGAGTATGCTTTCTGGGTGGGTAAGGTGCACATACTCGACATTGGGCTTCACGCAGAATTTATTCAAGGTCTCGATACACCCCGTGCCCTGCTCGATAGGGCCATGCTGGCCCCCCTTCGCCATAAGCGTCCGCGCTACAGCCACAAGGGAAGCTTTGGGCACGCGCTTCTCATCGGTGGTAGTCCCGGCAAGTGGGGTGCCATTGCATTGGCCGCAAAGGCCTGCATGCGAAGTGGTGCGGGCTTGCTCACAGTGCAATCGGGAGCTGCTGCTGCATCCGGCTTGCTCGCACATGTGCCCGAGGCCATGCATAGCCTGCATCCGGGAGAAGATTATTTCAAGAAGCCTCCCGTTTTAGACCCATACCGATGTATAGGGGTGGGCCCGGGACTTTCTACGGAGGCCGATTGTGCCGCCGGACTCAAGCTGCTCATTCAAGAGGCCAAAGTGCCATTGGTGATCGATGCCGATGCCCTCAACATCCTGGCCGAAAACAAGACATGGCTCGCCTTTTTGCCGAAAGGCAGTATACTCACCCCTCATCCCGGCGAGTGGGCACGACTGAGTGGCAAGCGTGATGTAAGCCACAGCGAGGCCATAGAAGCTCAATTGGAAATGAGTGCAAAGCACGGCATCTACATCATACTCAAGGGTGCACATAGCAGTCTCAGCGATCCGGCCGGACGACTGTGGATCAATAGCACGGGCAATCCCGGTATGGCAAGTGCTGGCACAGGAGATGTGCTTACGGGTATGCTGACCGGCCTTTTGGCATCCGGTTACAGCAGTCTGCAGGCGGCCATGCTGGGCATGTACCTGCACGGAGCAGCCGGCGATTTGGCACTGGAAAATCAATCGCCGGAATCCCTCATGGCCACTGACCTTTGCGAAAGCATCGGAGCTGCCTTTAAACAACTGGGCTATGACAAAGCGGATTGAGTGGCGCAGAGCTGGAATCTTGTTGATGATGAGTGTTATAGCCTTGTCGGCTTGTAGGGATGAGCCGGGTAGGGGAGATGGACGCCGCATCGACCGCCCCTCTCTGGGCAGCAAATCGGCTGCGGTGCGCGTGGTGAGTGCTGCGGAGGGAACACTGCTCTATGGCGACACCATACGCTTTTATGTGGAGCCTGTGAATGATGAGGATAGCCTGATCTCTGTAAAGGTGAGTATGGCCGAGTCGCGACGTCTCTTGGCTGAGGATGCAGGTGGCCACATTGCCATACCAAGTGAGCAGACCGGCGGCGGAAAAGTCAGGCTGCGCGTCGATGCCGACTTGGGTGAGGGTGCGCGTGCACTGCGCTACAAGGAATTTACAATCAAGGCTGCTGAGGCTCCCAGAGAATGGAGCTTTGAGGTGCTTCGCCGATTTCCTCATGATAAAACCTCCTTCACCCAGGGCTTGTTGGTGCATGATGGCTATCTCTACGAGGGCACCGGCAATAAGGGAGAGTCCCGCATTCGCAAAATGGAGGTTGAGACTGGCAAGGTTTTGATGGAGCATGAAATGGACTCCGATATGTTCGGGGAGGGCATTACCATTTTTGGCGATAAGCTCTACCAGGTCACCTACAAAAGTGCGATTGGCTTTATATACGATGTGGAAGACTTCAGCAAGGTAGGCGAGTGGACATATGCTACGTATACCGGTGAGGGATGGGGACTCACCCACAATGATACCGCATTGATTTTGAGCGATGGATCGGCATGGCTGTATTTCATCGATCCGCACACCTTCGCGGAATTGGGCCGCATTCAGGCCTTTGACCACAGAGGCCCCGTGGATCGACTCAATGAGTTGGAATACCGCGATGGTACAATCTATGCGAATGTCTACACCTCGACGCATATTGTGGCCATTGATGCGGGAAGCGGCTTGGTTAGGCACCTTTATTCTGCCCGGGGCATGGTAGACCGATCGGAAATTACCGCCGGAATGGATGTGCTCAATGGCATTGCCTTTCACCCCCTAAGCGGCCATATGTTGATCACCGGTAAGTATTGGAAAATCATCTATGAGGTGCGACCGAGGATGAAAGACAGCTGATGAGTCGGCCTTGTCATCATTTTTGCAGGGGCAAAAATGCCGCGAAGGCCTTCTACTTGGCTCGATACATACCCCAGGGCTGCATTTCGGCTACGCTCAATGACCGGCCCTGGGCTAGGGTCATGTCACCGCTTCGCGGTTCATCCTCGCGTCCCCTCTTGCCTTTCTTTACTCAGGCTGCGCGTGCGCTTCGCTCCGCCTCAGGCCTGCCCGTACTTGAAACAGGGGCGAGTGACGAAAATACCAGCCTCCGGCTTACATCCTTCACTTCGCGCAATTTTCATCGCATGTCCTTTTTCCGTTTGGCGAAATTTACATCCTTCGTCATCCGGCCTTGT
>SLDS01000058.1 GCA_007125175.1 Flavobacteriales bacterium | reverse complement strand
ATGAGGTTGAAGGTATCTTCAAAATCAATGAAAAGATCAAAAGACGTATTGAAACAGGCATACTCTGCTTCGAGACTCGTGATGTCAATGACAGTATCCTCGCAAGCATCATCATCCTCGCAGGCCTGCGTGCTGACGCAAAGCACAGCGAGCAAAGTAAATCGGATGCTAACTTTAAAAGCATTGAGCACTTCCGGGAATGCAGCTTTTCCAATCATGCATCAAAGGTAAGCATACTCTGATTTGCCTTATCACGGCTGAAATCAAAAGAATAAAACCGGGGCCGTCTTGCACGCAAGACGGCCCCGGTTGGTAAATGATATTCAGATCTCAATCACTCCTCCTTCACCGAAAGAAGGGAACTGTGATAGCGGGCTTCCTTCCACCCGCTATCCACCTTCTTCCAAATGATGGTGGCAATGACGGCAAAGCGCATTCGCTTCTCACCGACGATCAAAATTTGGTCGAAATCTACCACGCTGTATGCGCTGTCTGCAAATACCTCAACCTCGTAGCGAGTTATCTCCGACCAGGTTTTGGCTTGCATTTCCTTGAGCTTCACGAAAAGTCCCTTGAACCATTGCTCCCACTCGTAGCGATTGCGCATGATTTTGCTGCTACCGTCGGTATTGATATCAATGATACCATAAGTATCATCACAAATGCCGGAAAGGGTTTCAAAATCGTGCCTGCTCACGCAATCGAGCATTTTTGCGGTAAGCGCATACAATGGCTCTTCCGTCATAGGGAGCTCGGTACTGTTCTTCATGCGCTCTCGGATACCTTGCGCATTTGTATCAGCGTTTATCATGCTTGAGCCAATTTGCCCTCGTCAGAAAATCCATCGCTGATAGCGATATTGTACACCACCAGACCGAAACCAATCTTATTCACGGCGTCAGCTATATTGTAGAAAAGATCCACATTGCTCGGCTCCCAACCGAAGGCGATATTCAACCAACCGCCTTCCATACACATGTATCCAATAGGGTAAATGGCCCAACCTACGAGAACAAACCACGCCAACGCCCGAATTCCACGAATCACTGTTGGGTTGCCTGAATTGTCGGCCAATTGCTTCACCTCTCCAAACCAGGCAGTGTAGAGGATGTATACATAGCCCACTGTAGAAATGACACCCCACATAACAGAGTGTCCGGTACTGCCATCCGTAAAGGCTTCACCGATGTAACCAGCAACGAGCATCAAGACTGAGGCCAGTATAAGTTTCCACAAAAGTGAAAGGCGTGCACCTGCTGGCTTTGTCAGCAAATAAAATTCAACGCACATCAAAGGAACTGTCAATGTCCAGTCAATGTAGCGCAGTGCTGTCGGATTCTCGCCTGTCTGTGCGTAATAGTCCCTCATGTAGTAGTAATGCACTGCAGCAATACCGGTGATCAATCCAGAGACAAGCAGTGAGGTTTTCCACTTGCCTTTTACCCGTCCGCGCTCGAAAAAGAAGAATACAGAGGCGGCGAACATTGCCATGTATCCTGTGAAAAACGTAAATGCCACGGGGTCATCCTTGGGAATTTCCACCATGAGGAATAGAGAAGACATCATTTTGGTTTAGATTTTTGTTTAACTTATCGTGAATAACATTAAACAATCGTAAATGTTTATTTCGGGTAAAAACAGCTAGTTGAAAATTCATCCTTGCTTCTGCGGGGATAAGGCGATACAGCAGTCCTTGAGGCCTTGTTGATGAAGAAGCTCACGGGAGACGAATAAATCCAGTGTCTTTCCTACATGCAGCAGCAGAAATTGCAAAGGAATACATTGGGCTTTCCTGAAAAAACCATCACCTATCGAGCCAACCATAAATGCAGCGGGCTGGAGTGCAGACTTAAAAGTCTTTTGGAAGAGTGCCAGGGCGGTAAGCATGGCAAGCATATTTCGAGCGCTGCGCCTCGAGGTTTTTGCGCAAAGCAGCGCCAACATAACCCGTGGCGCCCAGTATCCAGTAATAATCGGGCATGTAGCTATAACCGTATCAGCTAAGGAAATTTGTGTGGGAGTGTTGTCATGCGGGCTGGTGAAATTCTTAAAGCATCGCTCCGCTGGGCATTCGCCCTGCGGCAAGTAAACTGAACAAAATTGAATTTCAAAAGTACTTTTATGCTCTTAAGCTATGTGCCATCGCTCCGCTGGGCATTCGCCCTGCGGCAATTAAACTGAACAACATTGAACTTCAACGGTGTTTTTGTGCTTTTTAGCGATGAATCGCTCGGCATTTAAGAGTTCCGCAGGGCGAATGCCCAGCGGAGCGGCTAAATGTGACTTTCAACCTTCCGCAGGGCGGATGCCCGGCGGAGCGGTTCAGTGAAACGGATTTAAACGCTTGAATAATATAATTATGCGAATTTGAAGTTCCGCAGGGCGGATGCCCGGCGGAGCGGTAATTATGCGCATTTGGTGTTCCGTAAGGCGAATGCCCGGCGGAGCGCGGTCTCAAAGATGAAATTCTTCATGCATCGCTCTGCTGGGCATTCGCGCTGCGGCAAGTAAACTGAACAACATTGAACTTCAACGGTCTTTTTGTGCCTTTTAGCGATGAATCGCTCGGCATTTAAGAGTTCCGCAGGGCGGATGCCCAGCGGAGCGGAAAGTTGTGTGGGAAGTGGCCGCTCAGCCAAGTCGATAGCCCTATAGACCCTTCTTGAAAAAAACCTATGGCACTGGCTCATGGGAATTTTGGGACGCACTGCGTTTCGCTTTACTCAAAGGGATCAGAAAAACGTGGATGCCCAATAAAGTCGAAATCTGTCAAGGTTTGCAGAAAATCCAGTAAATCTGCTTTGTCTTCCTCGCTCAGGTACAAGGGATCTGACAGTACAGGATCCAGATTGGCCAGTGGCTCAATGCCCTCGCTGTAGTGCTCAATTACCGCTTCCAGGCTCATGAGGCTGCCATTGTGCATGTAGGGGTAAGTGAGGGCCACGTTGCGTAGGCTGGGCACCTTGAACTTGCCGTAGTCGGCGCTGTCCTTGGTGATGGTCATGTGGCCCTGCTCCTCGGGGTGCAGGCCGCCCAGGCCATTGTTGCGGAAGCTGTGGTCGGTGAAGAGGGGTGGCTGGTGGCAGCTGCTGCAGTGTTGCTCAAAGACGGCCATGCCGCGCTGCTCATTTGCCGCAAGGCTCACCCTGCCCTCTATGAATTTGTCATACTTGCTGCCGGCGCTTACCATGCTGCCTTGAAATTGGGCCAGGGCCCAGAGTACGCGCGGGGTCGTCACTTGGCTTTCGCCAAAAACGGCTTCAAATTCGGCGGGGTACTCCGTCTCGGAATTGAGGTAGGCCATGAGTGTGGGCAGGTCATTGTCCATTTCCACGGGCTCGGTGAGGGGGGCTACGGGCATCACATCGATGTGGTTCACCCCGCCATCCCACATGAAGTGGGGCATCCAGGCCAGGTTGAAGAGGGCCGGGCTGTTGCGCAGGCCCATCAGGCCATCTACCCCTGCACTCACCGGCATGCCGGGATCGGCGAAGGCATGCGACTGCTTGTGGCAGCTCCCGCAGCTGATGGTTCCCGTGCGGCTCAGTCGCTTGTCATAGAAGAGCTTGCGCCCCAGTTGAAAGCCTTCCTCCGTGAGCGGATTGTTGGAAAAGGTGTACACCGGAGAGGGAAAGTGGGCGGGCAGCTCCATCAGGGGTTTGGCCTCGGGTGTGTGTGGCGCCTCCGGTTCAGATGTGCACGCCATGGCGCTGAGCAATCCAGCAGCTAACAGCAACCTTTGCAAGCATCTCGATATGTGTCGCTTGCTGCTCATTTTAAAAAACCAAGGAAACTGACACCCCAAATCGCGGGCCGGTACTGGGCTGCGCCATGGGCAAGTTTTGGCTTAGCGGTTGCTGCACAAAGGCCCGCAGGAAGTATCGCTTCACCACATAATCCACTCCCAGGTTGGCAAAGAGGAAATCGCCTCCTGTGGTCTCCTTCTCCCTCCCAAACTCCGTATCGCGGGCATAGTGCTCATAGCTGATGCCGGCGCTGGGAAGCAAGGCAGCGTTTTTCCCGGCTTTGAATTTGTAAAAGAGGTTGCTCACCAGGGCATGGCTATTGCCAAAACGATAAGTGCGCTCATTCTCGTCGTTGATGCGGTATTGGTAATCCATGTTGATGCCAAGCTGCCCATATCGCACCGTGTAGTTGGCGTGCAGTATGTAGCTAAAAGCTCCGGTACCTACTTGAAAGTTGGGCGGAAGGATGAGCATGTTCTCATCACGCTGTTGGTACTTGCCTATGGGCAATTGCACCCCGCCGCCCAGTAGCAGGGCCTGCTTTACACGTGGGTAAAGGCTATCGCCGGTATTGATGACGGTGTAATTGGCCATGAGGGTGAGGTCGCTGATGCCGTCGATGGAGGTATTGCGCTCGGTTTCGCGCCGTATGTTTTGACTTACCGGAAGGAAGGCCAGCACCTGCACCCTCGGCTTTACAAAGAAGCGGCCCCAGAGGGTGTATTGGTGGTAATCATCACGCAATACGCGGCTGTCGCCATTGAAGTTGAGCGGAGTGAAGGGGTGGGTCAGGCGCTGCTGGTTGTATTGCAGGCCAATGATGTTGCTCTCAAACTGTGGGTAAATTCCTGAGAAGGTACCCCCGGAGGCGCATCCGCAAATGTCGCAGCCCAAGACAAGCTGCCCTGTGAGCAGCATGCCGAGCAGGGCCCAAGTTCGAAGGTTTATGGAGTGGAGTGAGATTATTGACATGGGATTAGGGTTCGCTGTAGCGCAAATCGCGCATTAGTTCAAAATCGCTGAGCGTAATCAGGAAAGCTATCAAGTCCTCTTTTTCATCCTCACTCAAGGGGATGCCACCCTCCAGCAAGGGATCCAGGTTGGGCGTAGCTTCAATGCCTTCGCTGTAATGGTCGAGCACCTGGCGCAGGGTGAAGAATTGCCCATCGTGCATGTAGGGGTGGGTCAGGCGCACATTGCGCAGGGAGGGCACTTTGAACTTGCCGTTATCTTCCTGAATCCCTGTATGCGCCATGCGGCCTGTGTCGTTAGTCCGGTCGCTCAGCCCATTGCTCCTGAAGCTGTGGTCGGTAAAGAGAGGTGCAGGGTGGCAAGTACTGCATTTGGCCTCAAAAATTTCGAGCCCGCGCATCTCTTTGGCATCGAGTACATCCCTGCCCAAGTCATAATCATCATACTTGCTGCGCGCACTCACGATGCTGCCTTGGAATTGCGCCATGGCTTTGAGCATGTGCTCTTCCGTAGCCAGGCTTTCGCCAAATGCCGCCTCGAACAGGGCGGGATAGTCCTCGTGTTGGTTCAGGTAGGCCACGAGGGCGTCCATGTCCATGTCCATCTCTATGGGGTCGGT
>SLDS01000057.1 GCA_007125175.1 Flavobacteriales bacterium | reverse complement strand
TTCCTATCCTGAGATCCTGTTCATGGCCGATTTTCGCGATCCATGGATCGGGGGCCATACCTATGGCTATACCGCATTGAGCCCCAGCCGCCGGGAGGTAGAGGCCGGGAAGGAGCATTTGGTCATGCAGCGCTTCGATGTGCTTAGCACACCATGGCCCGGACAGCTTGAGGAGTGGGGCAGGCGCTATCCACAGCTTTCGCAAAAATGCGTGCTGCTGCCACATTGCTACGATCTTGATGACATCCGAAGGGCGCAGCCTCATGAGGATTCCACCCCGCCCCGCCTCGCTTACGGTGGCAATCTGTACACCGGCTTGAATGAGGCCTATACCAGCCTTGCAAGGGAGGCAAGGAATGGATTGCTGCAAGTGGATGTATGGGCTTCAGAAAATGTGGAAGAGCTCAGCGGCCTTGCCCACGCGTCCTTCAGGCTGCACCCCCCGGCCGCAAGCCCCGACTTTTTTGCGGAAGCAGCACGCAGCCACGCCTTGCTCTACCCCATACCCGAAGCACTGCGCGATGGCTTTCCTACCAAATTGCTGGAGTATGCCGCTACAGGCCTGCCGCTTGTGGCTTTCGGGTGGGAGGGCAGATTGTCCCGGATCATCGAGGAGCGGGGGCTCGGCAGCTTTACTTCGCTCCACTCGGGAGAGCTGAATTGGATGCAAATGCTAACTTCGGCCTCTGAAGCAAAGCCCGATCGCCGGTGGATTGATAGCCATGAGGCCTCGGTGGTATGCAAGCGGCTCATGGGCCTGATCGAAAAGCGTAAATGATGAGCAAAATACCCGGTAAGAGGAAGTTGTGCATAGTGGTGGGAACCCGACCTAATTTCATCAAGGTCACGCAGTTTCGAAGGGTGGTGGATCAGAGCCATCCCGATATTTCACTGAAAATCGTGCATACCGGGCAGCATTATGATCAGAGCATGGCCCGGGTATTTTTTGATCAGTTTGGCCTGAGACCCGATGTGATGCTCGATGTGGAGCCCGGGCATCCTGCCATACAGATTGGCAGTGCCATAGACCGGCTGGCGAGATACTTTCAGGAAGACAGGCCCGACTTGGTGATTGCCGTGGGCGATGTCAATAGCACCCTTGCTGCAGCCCTTGCGGCAAATAAGTGTGGAATCGCCCTCGCGCATCTCGAGAGTGGCTTGAGAAGCGGCGACCGCAGCATGCCCGAAGAGCACAACCGGCGTGTGGCCGATTTGCTGAGCGATCTGCACTTCATAACCGAAGACTCGGGCCTGAAGAACCTCAGGGATGAAGGCCATCCTGAAAGCGGCCTACGCATGGTGGGCAATACCATGATCGATACCCTCGTGGCCTTCAAAGACAAGATTCAAGCCTCGGATGTGCTCGATCGCCTGCAGCTATCTGAAAGCGGGTATATGCTCGCCACCATACATCGGCCTTCCAATGTAGATGAAGGCGCAGGCCTCAGCTTTTGCCTGGAGCTCTTCGAGGCACTTACGGCTCGCTATACCTGCGTATTCCCGGCACATCCGCGCACCCTTTCGCGCATGAAGGATTTCGCTCTGCACGAGCGTTTCGAGGCCATCGAAAAACTTCATCTCATACAGCCACAATCCTACTTCGACTTTCAGAAATTGGTGGCTGAGAGCGCCTTCGTACTCACCGATTCAGGGGGTATTCAGGAGGAGTGCACATTTTTGCAGAAGCCCTGCCTCACCCTGCGCCCCAATACCGAGCGGCCTGTTACCATCACCATAGGCAGCAATACCCTTTTGGAGTTTGACGTGGCAGACATTTGCCGCAAGGCAGAGCAAATCGCCGATGGAAGCTACAAGCGAGGTGAGATTCCGCCCCTTTGGGATGGGAAGGCCACAGAGCGGGTGATGCAGCATGTGGAACAGTTTTTTGAAAGGGCCTATTGATGAAGATACTCTACTACTCTCCACATCCTGAGCTTAGTACGGAGGCTTCAACGGGCTACGGCACCCATATGAGGGAGATGGTGGCTGCTTTTCGCAAAAAGGGCTGCGAAGTGAAAACCCTCGTGGCCGGCGATATGAAATTGCGCCGCAAGCAGTCCAAAGCAGTAGCCAAGAGCGGTACCAAAGGAATTCGAGGCAGGCTTCGGGCATTCAAAAGTTGGATTCCGGGATTGCTCTGGGAAAGTCTCCGCGACCTATGGCGCATGCGTTTCGACCGCAATATGGAAGCTGCATTGGCGGCTGCCATCAGCGATTTTGAGCCCGATCTCGTCTACGAGCGTGTGGCCTACCTGCAGAATTCGGGCGTGGAGGTGAGCAAGCGACGGGGCATTCAGCATGTTGCCGAGATCAATGCACCCTATCCCGAGGAGCGGGCCTATTTTTCAGGCCGCAGCCTCTTGGTGGGAGCGGCACGCAATAGCTTGAGGCAGATTGTGATCGAGACAAATTTGATCGTGAGTGTGAGCACAGCCCTCGCGGCCTATCTCGATGAGATGGCCGAAGGAGTGAAGGAAAAGACCCTAGTGCTGCCCAATGCCATTCGCCACACAGAGGTGGTGCACACAGCCGATCAGTTGGAACAGCTCCGCGAGGAGCTATCATTGGGCGACTCCCTGATTCTGGGCTTTGTAGGGAGCATCTTTCCCTATCACGGGGTGGATTTATTGATCGAGGCTTTCGCCAAATTGCCCAAAGCGCCCCGCAGCAAATTGCTCATCGTGGGTGATGGTGCCTCACTCCCGGAGCTCAAAGCCCTTGCCCTGCGGCTTGGGGTGCATGGCGATGTGGTATTCACCGGTGGTGTGCCCCACAGAGAGGTTTACCTGTACATTGAGCTCATGGATATATGCTGTATGGCCAAGAGCAACTGGTATGGCTCACCTGTCAAGATCTTCGAATACGGATTGCTAAAGAAGGTGGTGATCGCACCCGATATTGCTCCCTTGCGGGATGTGCTCGACGAGGAGACCGCCCTCTTGGTAGAGCCCGAAGCAGAGGCAATCAGCGATGCAATGCGAAGCCTTCTGGGCGATGAATCACTTCGCTTGAAATTGGCCGAAGCCTGGCACCGCAAGGTACTCATGGAGCACACCTGGGAACAATCGGCACAAAAAGTTTTGGAGAGATGCGCATCGCTTTGATTACCGACGGCATAAGCCCATATGTGACGGGTGGCATGCAGCGCCACAGCTACCACCTGGCGAGGCACCTGCTGCGCTTGGATGTGAAGCTCACTCTGGTGCATTGCGTGTGGGCGGGTGATAGGCTTCCCTCTGCCAGTGAAGTGATGGAATTGCTCGATGCCCCTCCCGGAAGCCTCGAAGTCATTGGCTTTCACTTTCCCAAAGCTGGTCGCTTGCCAGGGCATTACCTACGAGAGAGTTACCGCTATTCCTGCGAGGTATACACCGCGCTAAAGGACCGCTGGGTGGAGTTTGATTTTGTGTATTCCAAGGGCTATACAGCCTGGTGTCTTCTGGAAAACAAGCAGAAAGGTGAACACACCGCTCCTGTAGGAGTGAAGTTTCACGGCTACGAAATGTTTCAGAAAGTTGGCGACTTGCGTGGCAAGCTCACACAGTTTCTGTTGCGGCCTCCTGTGGTCTTCCTGAACCGCAATGCAAATGTGGTTTTTTCTTATGGAGGTGAGATTTCGGGTATTATCGAGCAGATGGGAGTCTCTCCTGATCGCATAGCCAATATCGCTTCGGGAATTGATGATGAGTGGATTGCGGAGCGCCCTTTGCCGGAAGGCCAGAAGCGATCATTCCTCTTCATAGGCCGCAATGAGCGCCGCAAGGGCATCGAGGAGTTGATGCGCTGCAGGACTATCATCGAATCTTCGGATATCGAATTTCACTGGGTGGGGCCGATACCGGAGCAAAAGCAGCTACAAATCCCACAGTGCCACTATCACGGCGAGATACGCGATGCCAACCGGCTCAGGGAGATCATCGATGGCTGCCAAGTATTGGTGGCTCCGAGCCACTCTGAGGGCATGCCCAATGTGATACTCGAAGCCATGGCGCGCGGCCTGGCCGTGATCGCCACCGATGTCGGCGCGGTGTCCATGCTGGTCAATCGGGAGAATGGCCGCTTGATACAGGCCTTGAAAGTGAAGGCGCTAAAGGAGGCCATACAGGAATTGATCCACATGCCCGAAGCAGAGCTGTGGCAGCTGAGGCACACTTCACTGGAGCGGGTAAGAAGGGATTTCAAATGGAGCCAGATAGCACAAAAAACCCTGGACACCATCGAAGCTTATACCCACAAGAAATAAGCTGAGCTGAGCTCCGGTCATAGTACCGATGGGAGGGCCTCAGGGCCTCGAGGCTCCTGAGGCCTGGTTTCACAACGGTAGACTATTCTTATCTACTGCCAATTAGAATCCTTCCAGGCCATCGAGCAGCTCATCGTTCACTTCGTTGGGGAGGGTAACGCGCAGGCTGGGCTCGGCTTCCATGGCCCGCTTGATGGCAAATTGTGCACCGGGGTTTCTGGCCCAGCTGCGGCGGGCGATGCCATTGTTCACGTCCCAGTGCAGCATGCTCTCCAGGCGCTTTTCGCAAGCGGGGCTGCCATCGAGCAAGAGCCCAAAGCCACCATTGACCACTTCGCCCCAGCCGACGCCGCCACCATTGTGAAGGCTCACCCAAGT
The DNA here is from genome assembly GCA_007125175.1 of Flavobacteriales bacterium. GTDB lineage: Bacteria > Bacteroidota > Bacteroidia > Flavobacteriales_D > Cryomorphaceae > T3Sed10-241. The sequence continues at coordinate 13,304 of SLDS01000057.1, read as the reverse complement.
AGCTCCGCGAAAGGCATCTCCCACAAAGTTTTGTACGGCCATATCAGCTGTGAAGGCGGAGCCGTCGTAGATATTGCTCGTTTCGCGATAGGGGCTGTCCGTACCGGATACATCGTGGTGATCCCGGCCGAGTATCACCGGCCCGATTTCGCCCATGGCTATGGCTTCGTTAAAGGCTTTTGCAATTTTCATTCTGCCTTCTGCGTCAGCGTAGAGGATGCGGGCCTGTGAGCCCACCACCATTTGGTTTTCTTCGGCGCTCTCTATCCAGCGGATATTGTCCTCCATCTGCTGCCTGATTTCTTCTGGCGCATATTGGGCCATATCCCTGAGTACTTTGGCTGCGATGGCATCGCTTTTGGTGAGATCCTTATCGCTTCCGCTCGCGCACACCCACCTGAAGGGACCAAATCCGTAGTCGAAGCACATGGGCCCCATAATATCTTGCACATAAGATGGGTAGCGAAATCCCGATCCCTCGGCATTCATCACTTCGGCTCCGGCCCGGCTCGCTTCGAGCAAGAAGGCATTGCCGTAGTCAAAGAAGTAACAGCCCCTATCGGCATGCGCATTGATGGCAGCGGCTTGCCTGCGTAGGGAGGCTTGCACTGTGTCCCGAAATTTTGTGGGATTTTCGGCCATCAGCTTATTGGCTTCTTCAAAGCTGAGGCCTGCCGGGTAATAGCCTCCGGCCCAGGGATTGTGCAGGGAACTTTGATCGGAACCGAGCTCCACTGTGATATCTTCTTCCAAAAATCGCTCCCACACATCCACTACATTGCCGAGGTAGGCGATACTTTTCACCTCTTTCAGGGCCTTGGCCTTCTTGACCCGATCCACAAGCGAATCCAAATCGTCTATCAGTTCGTCGACCCATCCCTGCTCATGGCGCACTTTGGCAGCTTTTGGGTTCACCTCAGCACATACGGTGATGCAGCCGGCTATATTTCCCGCTTTGGGCTGTGCTCCGCTCATGCCTCCTAGACCGCTGGTTACGAATAGCTTTCCCTCCAATCCTTCACCATTTTGGGAGATCTTCCTACCGGCATTGAGCACTGTAATGGTGGTGCCATGCACGATGCCCTGAGGCCCTATGTACATGTACGATCCTGCCGTCATCTGCCCAAATTGGGTTACTCCCAAGGCATTGAATCGCTCCCAATCATCGGGTTTGGAATAGTTTGGAATCATCATGCCATTGGTCACCACCACACGTGGAGCTTCTTTGTGAGAGGGGAAGAGGCCGAGGGGGTGTCCGCTGTACATGACCAGCGTTTGCCGATCGTTCATTTCCGAGAGGTACTTCATGGTGAGCAGGTACTGCGCCCAATTTTGAAACACAGCCCCATTGCCCCCATAGGTGATGAGCTCATGCGGGTGCTGGGCTACCTTGGGGTCGAGGTTGTTTTGTATCATTAGCATGATGGCCGCTGCCTGCTTGCATTTTGCGGGATACTCCTGTATGGGGCGCGCATGCATGGCATAGCGGGGACGGTATCGGTACATGTAGATGCGGCCATAGGTCTTCAGCTCGTAGGCAAAATCCTGGGCCAATTGAGGATGCAATTTTTTTGGGAAGTAGCGCAGTGCATTGCGCAGTGCGAGCTTCTTTTCCTCTGCACTGAGGATGTCCTTGCGCTTCGGAGCGTGATTCACATGGGGTTCGTAGGGTCTTGGCGAAGGCAGTTCTTCGGGTATGCCGGTTTGTATAGCCCGGTGAAAGCTCTGTAGGTCTTGGGTCATTGCTTTTGGCATGCTCTTCTCATTTTACAATTTCACCCCGCTTTGGATCGTAGCCGTAGGGGCAGTGACGGCATCCGCTTTGGCAGCAATAGCCGCGCTTGAGCAGGTACTTGGCAGTAAACACGATGTAGCCCTCTTCGGTTTTGTAGTAATCGTCGGCTTCGAGCTCCCGATTTTTGCCCAGAGGCCTATCGAAATTGTTCATGCCACAAAGTTCGCTTTTTTTGTCTTTCCGGGCCAATGGCTTTGGAAATCGAGGCTCTGAGGGCGTACTTTTTCAGGGAAGTAGCGCTTATCCCTAAGGACTCCTTCGTCCTTGGTAAATCTTTGACCACTCAAGCCTTGAGGACTTCGCTCTTTCGTTCTGCAGGAAGGAAAAAGAAGTTTTGAGTGCTGTGTGCGTTCACATCAAATTCTACCAGTTGATTTTCTTGAAGCACAAGGGTGAGGTACTGCATTTCCTCCAGGAAATCAAAGCACTTCTGACGGTTTTCATTTTCCCAAAGCTCTGTGTAGATGAGTGGTCGCTGGCTTGCCAGGCATTCCCGTGCCCCCTCGAGAACGAAGTATTCGAAATTTTCTACATCGAGCTTGATGGCTTCCAGCTTTTTGTCGAAAGACTGCCGCGCAAACCAGTAATCGAGGCTCTCCATGTCGGCCTCAAATTTTTTCCCTTCGTTGAAGCTGTCTATGCTCTCGTGCATCACATGGCTCAGGCCCTGCATCTTGACATCGTCGAGCACGGGCATCACCATTTCCACTTTTTTCTTCTCGCTGCCCAGTGCTTTGGCAATGATGCTCACGTTTTGGAGCCGGTAGCGCCGAATGACGCGTTGTAGCGTTTTTACATTTTGAGGCATGGGCTCAAAGGCAAAAATGCTGCTGCCGGGCAGCTTCCTCGAGAGCCATACACTCATGATGCCGATATTGGCTCCGATATCCAGTACAATTCCGCCATCGGGAATGAGCTTCAGAAAATGGAGAAAATCCCTTTCCCGCCTGTTCCACGGCAGGGTGTTGATGGTGAAAATGGAGAAATAGTAAAGGTAGCGATCGAAGCCCAGGAGGCGCTGCAAGCTTCTTTTCAACCATACCTTCATAAAAATTTCAATCTTTGGGCGCGAATTTAGTGTTTATTCCCTCGCGCCCGATTGATTGTGAAACCCACATTGAAAATTGCTGTCAATACCCGGCTCCTCCTGAAGGGAAAGTTGGAGGGCATCGGTTGGTTTACCTACGAAACGCTTAGGCGGATGGCCAAGGCGCACCCAGAAGTGGAGTTTTACTTTTTTTTTGATCGGCCTTATCATCCCGATTTCGTCTTCGGCGACAATGTGAAGCCGGTGGTGATCGGACCTCAGGCCAGGCATCCCGTGCTCTTTGTGATCTGGTTTGAATGGTCACTGCGCCGGGCTTTGAAGCACTTGTCTCCGGATATCTTTTTGTCTCCCGACGCATACCTCTCTCTGGGTAGCAAGGTTCCGGCGGTGGCTGTGATGCACGACTTGAACTTTGAGCATTTCCCGGCCGATTTGCCTTGGCTGGTGCGCTGGTATTACCGTTATTTCTTCCCGAGATTTGCGCGGGCAGCGAGGCGTATTGCCACGGTGTCTGAATTCAGCAAGCGAGACATCATGGAGCAGTATGGGGTGGATGCCTCCAAAATCGATGTGGTGTACAATGGTGCCAATGAGCGATTTGTTCCGGTATCGGCCGAGGTGCAGGGCAAAGTGCGCGCTCAATACAGCGAGGGTGCAGCCTACTTTCTTTTTGTGGGATCGCTGCATCCACGGAAGAATTTGGCCCGTTTGTTTCGCGCTTTTGATATTTTCAAGCAAGGCGATGGGCAGGGTCGGAAACTGCTTGTGGTGGGGGAGAAGAAATGGTGGACCGCCGAGATTCGCGAGGCATACGCATCCATGCGTTTTCGCGCGGATGTCATATTTGCCGGAAGGCTGGAAGCTGAAGACTTGCACCTCGTAACAGCATCCGCGCTGGCTTCGGTATACGTGTCTTATTTCGAGGGTTTTGGCATTCCCATCGTGGAGGCTTTTCGCTGCGGCGTGCCCGTGATCACCGCCGATGCCACCGCTACCCGCGAGATCGGGGCTGAGGCAGCTTATATGGTCGATCCCTTCAGCGAGCAGTCTATTGCCGCTGCTTTGACTGAGCTCTCGGAAAGGGAAGACTTGAGAAAGGAACTGGTATCCAGAGGTATGAAGCGCGCGGAGGATTTTACTTGGGATGCCGCATCTGAGCGTCTGTGGGAGACTTTGACCAAAGCCCTTGAGAAAAACGATTGGGCATCGGGCCGGGGAGCTCAGGAGGGCTCTTCGCTCTCAGGTGATTAATTTGCACCTTTGTGGCCTTCGGCAATCTGGTAGGTAGATTCTGAAAAGCGCTGATCGTACATGCAAAAGAAATTTCTTTCGAGTCTCTCGCTTTTACTGCTTCTCAATATATTGGTGAAGCCCCTCTACATACTCGGCATCGATGCGGAGGTACAGAATCGCGTGGGGCAAGAGACCTATGGAATGTACTTTGCCTTGCTCAATTTGAGCTTCCTCTTCAATATTCTCATCGATCTGGGAATCAATAATTTCAACAATCGAAATATCTCCCAGAACGAACAATTGCTCGGGAAGCACTTTTCCAAGCTGTTTAGCGCAAAGGCTTTGCTGGCGCTTTGCTATGCCGCAGTGACCCTCGGACTGGGCCTGCTGCTGGGCTATGCAGGGGGCGACTTTTGGATTTTGAGCATTCTGGTTTTCAATCAGGTGATCGTTTCCTTCATCCTCTTCAACCGCTCCAATCTCACGGCCTTGCAGTTGTTCAAGCGCGATGGTATCATCTCCGTGCTCGATCGCGCACTGCTCATCATTACCTGTGGGGCCTTGCTTTTTTTCAATGTGAGCGATCGGGAGTTTCAGATCGAGTGGTTCGTATACTTGCAGAGCCTCTGCTACTTTCTCACCTTGCTCGTATCTCTTTGGATGCTAGGTAAGCGCAAGGGGCATCTCCACTGGAAATTCGACTGGGTTTTCAGCCTTCACATTTTCAAGCAAAGCCTGCCTTATGCCCTGCTCATCCTTTCGGGCAGCATCTACACAAGGATCGACGGTATCATGCTGGAAAATCTGCTCAGCGATGGCAGCACCCGTGCGGGGCATTATGCGCAGGGCTTTCGCTTTTACGAGGCTGCCTGCATGTTTGCCTTTCTCTTTGCAGTGCTGCTCTTGCCCATCTATTCGCGCATGCTCAAGGAATCGGAAAAGGTGCGGGGCATGGTTGAGCTTTCTTCGCGTATCTTGCTGGGCACGGGTGTTTATGCAGCTGTTTTGTTTCTCTTTCACAGCGATTGGCTCCTCAATTGGCGCTACATCCATGTAGAAGATGAGGCTGTGCAGGCTTTCAGTGCGCTTATGGTGGGCTTCATCGGCGTGTGCATGTTTTACATCTACGGCACCCTAATGACCGCCAATGAGGATCTCAAGGCGCTCAACTATATTTCCTACGGCGGTCTTGTAATCAATGTCGTACTCAATATTTTTCTCATTCCGAAGTACTTCGCCTTCGGTGCGGCCATCAGCACCATGCTCACCCAACTCTTTGCCGGCTGTATTCAGCTGCTTTTCGTTGTGTATCGATTTCGTTTTGGTATGAATTACAGAATGACAGCGCAGTTTTCGATCTTCACACTGGCCTTCTTCTTTGTCAATGACTGGATCAGCTCCGAATGGGAGAATGCCTTCCACGCCTTTGCACTCTCAGCCCTTTCGGGTATAGGGCTTTTATTCCTGAGCAGCACCATCCGTGTGAGGCAGATCCTTCGGCTTATCAGGGCTGAAGGCTGAGCTAGCTGTAGTGCAATATTGTTACCTTTGCCGAGTTTTTTTAACGCAGGAAATTAGCGAACAATGGAATCCCGGGAATTCAATTTTAAATCATTGGTGGAGCTGCTCATCAGCCGCTGGAAGCTGTTTGTATTGGTAGCCCTCATCGGGGCCCTTGTGGGCGTGGTGATTTCCCTGCCTGTGATCATGCCTCCGCGCTTCAAGTCCACAGCGGTGGTATACCCCGTAAATGTGCTTACCTACAGCGATGAAAGTGAGACTGAACAATTGCTTCAGGTTTTTGAGTCCTCCTCAGTGCGGGATTCGATTATTGAAAAATTTGACCTCTACAGCCACTATGGTATCGAGCGCGGGGCGCCGGCATCGCGCTACTACTTGCTGGAGGAGTACAATGACCGATTTATCGTAAGCAAGACCCTCTACGAATCGGTGAGGCTGGAGGTGTATGACGAAGACCCGGGACTGGCCTTTGCCATGGCGCAGGAGATGCTCAGGCTGGTCAATGCCAAATTCAATCATCTTGCCAATGAGCGCGGCCGCAATCTCGCGGGATCTTTCAAGAGCCAAATGGACTATCAAACGTCCGTGATGGACAGCGTGAATGCCATGATCAGAGCCATCAGTACCGGCAAAGGAATTCTGGACTACGAGGCCCAGACCAGGGAACTCGTGCGCGGATACTTCGAGTCGGGTCGAGGCAGCAATGCGGCGCTTAAGAAGCGCGCTGAGGAATGGCTCGTCGATTTGCAAGAAGAGGGCAATGCGATGGTCGCTCTGCAAAATGTGCTCAGGCTTTCGGCGGAGCGCCGCTCAGAGGTGGAGCGCAATTATTTGTTTTGGAGGGAGTACGAGTACCGTGACATCAACTACCTCGATGAGATCGTGAGCCCTGAGATCAGCGATAAGAAGGCCTGGCCAGTACGCTGGCTCATTGTGGTGCTGTCCACAGGCTCGGCCTTGCTGCTGGCCATGGTGATCGTAGCACTCAATAAGAGCCGATAGGCAGATGGGCATTGACTGGGCGAGAATATGGGAGCGCCATTGGGCCATTGTGCTGCTCTGTGCAGTATACAGCCTGCTTCATGCTTTTGCCCTGAGCCGTGAACTCTATGTGCTTAGCCTTTCTCCACTGGCTCTGGTACTGGCTTGGGTGGTAATCTACCGACCCAAGGTGGCTTTGCTCTTTTTGGCATTGGCCACACCGCTGTCCATTAATTTTGAGAACATTCAGCAATTGGGCGGTATCGGTATTGCACTGCCCACCGAGCCCGTGATGGTGGCCCTGATGTTTTTGTATCTGCTCAGGCTGGCCACCGGAGGCCGGGTCGACAAACGCTTCATAAGGCATCCCCTCAGCCTCTTGATCATTGGCAGCCTGCTTTGGCTGCTTATTACCACCTTGAGCTCCAGCATGCCCATCGTATCTGCCAAGTTTCTCCTGGCCCGATTGTGGTTTGTGGTCACCATGTATTTCATGATCAATGCTTTTTTTGCAGAGGAGCGCTTTCTGCGCAGCTTTGCATATTTGCTTATCGCGGGCATGGCCATCGCTGTGGCCTATACCCTTGTGCACCATTCGCAGTACGCATTTGGCGAGAAGCCGGCCCACTGGGTCATGTACCCCTTTTTCAAAGACCACACCTCTTATGGTGCCTTGATTGCGCTGGTATTTCCACTGGTGATTTTTCACTTCGTGCGCGCTCCTTTTGCTTCTTTTGAGAAATGGATTTTTGGCGCTTTACTGCTGCTTTTTTCTGTGGGATTGGTGCTTTCGTACACCCGAGCGGCATGGGTGAGCCTGGCCGTCCTGATTCCCGTTTACATTTTGGTAAAACTCAAGGTGGATATTAAACTGGTGCTCCTGGGTGCGGGCATGCTGGTGGGCTTGTTTTTCGCATTTGAGGACACCATTAGCCACGTGTTGAGCAAGAACAGTCAGGACAGTTCGGGTGATTTTCGCGAGCATATCCAATCCATCACCAATGTATCGAGCGATGCTTCGAATCTGGAGCGCATCAACCGGTGGAATGCCGCATTGCGTATGTTTGCCGAAAGGCCGGTAGTGGGCTATGGCCCGGGCACTTACATGTTTCAATATGCTGTTTTCCAGAAAAGTGGTGACAAGACCATTATCTCTACCAATCAGGCTGACGGAGGCAATGCCCACAGCGAGTACCTTGGCCCACTTTCGGAGCAGGGCCTACCGGGAGCTCTGTTTATGCTGCTGATAGCCATTGCGGCTGTAGCCCTCGGGATACGGCTCTACTACCGCCTCGATCACGCTCCCTACATGAAGGGCATGGCACTCTGCATGGCCCTGGGCTTACTGAGCTATTTCGTGCACGGTTTCCTCAACAATTTTCTCGATACCGACAAGGCTTCTGTACCGGTGTGGGGATTTATAAGTGCCTTGGTGGCGATGCAGGTGTACTGGGTTCAAGGTCGCAGATCAAGTTCACCCGAATAAAAAGCCCTGTCAAGCTTTGATACCGCAGCTCCTGTGCTACTTAAAGCGCACGCAGAGCAGGGCCGTATCATCGAGGTAGGCCGATTGCCCACGATGGGCTTCAATCGCTTCATTGATTCCAATCACCAAGTCATTCACATGGTGCAGTGAGGGGCAATGCGCCTGCATCACTTCCTCCATGCGGTCGTAGCCGAATTCCTCATTTTCTTCATTTTCCAGCTCTACCACCCCATCCGTGTAGCAGGCCAGGGTGGCATTGGGAGCCAGCTGTACTTCGCCTTTGTGCAGGAAGGGCAGGCTGTCGAGCATGCCTATTCCCACTGTGCCTTTTTCCAGCAAACTGGTTTTTCCACGGTTCCACAATACGGGTGGATTGTGCCCGGCATTGATGTAGTGCAGGGTGCGGCTGGGTCGGTGAAAATAGCCCATGAAAAAGGTCACAAAGCGTTCGCCTTGCACCGTTTCCATTACCTTTTTGTTGAGCTCAATGACAATTTTTTCAAGGGTCCATTGGGTGTATTCCAAAAGGGCCCTGAGGTGGGCTTGTACATTGGCCATAAGAAATGCCGCGCTCACACCCTTTCCCGATACATCGGCCACACACATGAAGCATTCATCCTCATTGAAGTGGATAAAATCGCAAAAATCACCGCCCACCTCATGGTGGGGCTTGTAGTGGCTCGCCACCTCGAAGCCTCCATAGTCGCGGCTGCCGCTGCCTACCATCAGGGCCTGCATCTGTGCGGCCAGTTCGAGCTCGGCATTCACGCGCTCGCGCTCCAAACTCTGCTTGAAGAGAAATTTGTTTTCGATGGCCACCACCACGATATTGGCCAAGGTTTGTACAAAGCGCATATGCTTGATTACGGGGCTCATCTTCAGCTCCTCTTCATCTATATCGCCCACCAGCAAATAGGCGAGAGGGCGGTCGTCTTTGTGCACCGGGATAACCAAATCAATGCCCTTGAACACAGTGTGTTCTTGATTGGGTATGATTTGCATATTGCGCACTTCGCTCAATTCCTGCACCACATCAAAGCGGCTGTAGTCCTGATCCACTCCGTACTGCACGGGGCAAGACCACTCACCTTCGATTTTGACAAAAAGTACGGCCCGGGGTATGAGCAGGCGGTTCATCACCGTATCGTGAAAGCGGTGCAAGAGCTCATCGGTAGAGAGGTTGTTATTGATGGCATTGGTGATCTCCAGCAGGGTTTTCAATTTAAACTCCCTCTGCTTGAGACGTTCCTGTAGGCGCTCTGTGTTCATTGGCCGCCGAATTTAGCTTGTGCGTTGCTTTTTGAGTGATTCGATTTCATCCAATATACGGGGAATTTTTCGGGTATTGGCCAGCTCCTTGAGTTTTTCGCGCGATTCGGCCACAGGACTTCCGAAATAGGTTTTGCCGCCTTCGAGCCCTTTGGATACCCCCGTTTGCGCCAGCACGATCGCATCTTCGCCTATCCGTATATCACTGCGCACACCCACCTGCCCCCAGAGGGTCACCCTATCGCCGATCTCCACACATCCGGCAATGCCCACTTGCGCGGCGATGAGACACATGCGGCCTATCACCGTGTCGTGACCTACATGTACCTGATTGTCGAGCTTGCTGTGGGCTCCAATGATGGTGAGGCCGCTTACCCCTTTGTCGATGGTGCAGCCGCAACCGATCTCCACACCTTCCTCTATGCGCACGCCCCCGCAGCTTTCCAGTTTTTCAAATCGCTCTTTCCTGTTTTTGTAGTAAAAGGCATGCCCACCGATCACACTATTGGCATGTATCTCTACATATTCGCCGATTTCCGTGTCGTCGTATATCACTACATTGGGGTGAATGCGGCTGTGGGCGCCAATGCGCACCCGCTGGCCCAGCACCACGCCGGGCGCAAGGCTGGCCGTGGGATGCACCTGGGCTGAAGCCTTGTCCCAGTTTTGCCCTTCGCGAAAATGCCTGATCAATCGGTTGAAGTCTCCAAAGGGGTCTTTGCTGATGATCAAAGCCTTGCCTTCCGGTGCTTCTATTTCCTTATCGATCAGGATGGTGGTGGCTTTGCTGTTCAAGGCCTTCTCGTAATATTTCGGGTGGTCTACAAATACGAGATCACCCGATTCTACCATGTGGATTTCGTTGATACCACTTACCTTGTGCTCAGGAGATCCCTGAAATTCACACTGTATGAGTGCCGCAATGGTTTTAAGGCTTTGGGTGGGATGAAGGTGCATAGAGGCTTGAATTGTTCAGATCAATTACTGCATATTTTTTGGATTCCGGGCCGATGCCTGAAGCCGCAATTTCACAATTTTTTTAAAGATGGCCTCTTTCTGTATTTTTAAACCCGTAATGGATTTTCTAATGCATTATCCGGGTTAAACCTGGGTAATGCATTATAACTTCGTAGTGAGGGCTAAAACTGCGATAAAATAGGCCGTTTTATCGACTGAGGCATAGCATCGCTATGGTGAAGGAGTAAAACGGAGTGAAACGCCTTATTTTGAAGCAGTTTTAGGACGTAATAGATTTTCTAATGCATTATCCGGGTTAAAGGCTTTGGCCCCTGATGTGGATGTATATCTTTGCCTCTTTGCCTGCTTGCAGATGAAGACGATTTTCCTCCTCATTTTGTTTCCCTTGCTGTGTATATGCGCATTCCTCAATGAAGTGCGGGCGCAATACTGGCAGCAAGAAATCCGCTACGAGATGGAGGTATTCTTTAATGATGCCGATCACAGCTACAGCGGCAAGCAGCGCATCATCTACCGCAACAATTCATCCGATACCCTGAAGCACCTTTACTTCCATCTCTTTCCCAATGCCTTCCAGCCGGGTAGCATGATGGATGTGCGTTCACGCACCATCGAAGATCCCGACCCAAGGGTGGCAGACCGCATTTCGAAACTGCGCCCTGAAGAACAAGGTTTTTTGCATGTAAGTGCCATTCGGGCCGGCAGGAAAGGTGATTTGGCTTTTGAGGAGCATGAGACCATCCTGCGCGTAGCGCTCGATAAACCCTTGCGTCCGGGAAAGCGCCTGCGGCTCGAACTGGACTTCGAAGGGCAGGTACCTTTGCAGATTCGACGCAGTGGTCGCGATAGTCAGGAGGGTGTAGCCTACAGCATGGCGCAGTGGTATCCCAAGCTCTGTGAGTACGACCGCATGGGCTGGCATCCTTATCCTTACATTGGCCGTGAGTTTCATGGGGTATGGGGCGATTTCGATGTGGTGATTCACATGGATTCCGCCTACACCATCGCCTCTACGGGTGTGTTGCGCAATGCCGCGAAGGTTGGCAAGGGCTATTTGCCGGAAGGCTCCCGCTTACGCAAAAGGGAGATCGACGAGGCAGGCCGTCAGCGCTGGCACTTTCGGGCACGCCGGGTGCACGATTTTGCCTGGGCGGCCGACAAAGACTACCTGCACAAATCCATCAAAACCGAACGCGGCCTGCAATTGCGCTTTTTCTACAAGAACAGTCCAGACCTGATACGAAATTGGGAGGAACTGCCCGAATACACAGAGCGGGTGTTCAATTATGCAGCTGATATACTGGGTGAATATCCCTACGAAGAGTACAATGTGGTGCAGGGCGGAGATGGAGGTATGGAGTATCCCATGCTCACCTTAATCACCGGTCGGCGCAGCGTGGGCAGCCTCGTGGGTGTCACTGTGCACGAAGCGGTTCACTCCTGGTATCAACTGCTCCTGGGCAGCAATGAAGCCCTGTACCCGTGGATGGACGAGGGCTTTACGACCTATGCCGGCGAGCGTATCATGAATCACATCTTCCAGCGGGAGGGCGATTCGCGGCGCGGACGCTATTACAATGGCTACCTCTCCCTCGCCATGAGTGGCAAGGAGGAGCCCATGTCAAAGCATGCAGACCACTACAATACCAATTATGCCTATGGAGCTGCTTCTTACAACAAAGGAGCCGTCTTTGTGGCACAATTGGGCTACATCATAGGCGAGGAGCTTCTGCAAAAGGGCTTGAAGCGCTACTATGAGGAATGGCGCTTCAAGCATCCCGATCCATTCGATTTTATCCTCGTAATGGAGAAGGTGAGCGGGATGGAGTTGGGCTGGTATCTCAACTACATGATGAATACCACCGAAGTGATCGACTATGGCATCAGGACGGTGGAGTCAGAAGGCAGCGGCACGCGTATAGGCCTGCAGCGCATCGCCAATATGCCCATGCCAATCGACCTCGATATCCGCTTGAAAGGAGGTGAGCAGATGCGTGTACACATCCCTGTAGACATGATGCTCAAGGCAAAAGAGCCCGAGGAGGGCACGGTGCAGGTCACAGCAGATTTTTGGAAGTGGACGCATCCGAGCTACGATCTATTGCTGGATGTGCCCCTGAGCGATATCGAGCACATTGAGATCGATGCCTCTCTTAGGCTGGCTGATGTAAATAGAAACAACAATCGTTGGATTCCCGATGAACCCGGCGATCAAAACCGACAGGAAGAATGAGAATATTTGGCACCCGGCAAAGGATGAAACTCCTTTTGGCGATCATTTCACCACTTTGTATTCTGAGCATTTTCACAGCTTGCCAGAGCACAGAGATCGCTTCAGAAACTGCAGAGACCGATGGGGGAGGACCCCTTGTGGATCCGCATAGCTTTTCCCGGCCCTGGGAGGCGCGTATCGCCCATCTCTCCCTGAAATTGAAGGTGGATTTCGATACCGAGGTTCTCACAGGTGTGGCTACCTATCGACTGGAGCGCACAGCCGACGCTGACACCCTCATGCTAGATCTGCACAAAATAGAAATACAAAACGTGACTGCCCCGACTGCTAAGGGCACCATACAGCTTTCATGGGGCGTGGAGCCCGGCAATGATTACGGGGATGCCTTGTACATCGTGCTGGAAGAGGGTGTGGAGGAGCTGAGCATAGAATACAGCACTTCCCCAGATGCCAATGCTTTGCAATGGCTCAAGCCGGAGCAAACGCTGGGCAGGCAGCAGCCCTTTCTCTTCACCCAGGGCCAGGCCATACTCACGCGCAGCTGGATTCCCATTCAGGATAGCCCCTCCATCCGCATCACTTATGATGCGCTGGTAGAAGTGCCGAGCAAGATGTTGGCACTGATGAGCGCCAAAAATCCGCAGAGCAGGAGCGATGATGGGCGCTATTACTTTGAGATGCCACAGGCCATTCCCCCATATCTCATAGCCTTGGCTGTGGGAGATATCGCTTACAGCAAATTGGGCAGTCGAAGTGGGGT
>SLDS01000141.1 GCA_007125175.1 Flavobacteriales bacterium | reverse complement strand
TGCGGTTGTAGCGGCTGAAGGAGAGTCGGATGCTCGCACCGTATTGACTTTCATCAGCGGATGATATAGCTTGCAGCACATGGCTGCCTTGATTGCTGCCCGATGAGCAGGCGCTGCCACTCGAGACTGCAATACCATCAATATCGAGCAGGAAGAGCAGCATTTCAGCCTGTTCATTTTTTGGCAAGCTTACATTGAGTACGGTGTACAAGCTGCGCTCCTCACAACCATTCACGCGGATGTCCGGCAATAGTTCGCGCAATCTTTCTTTGGCGTAAGCCTTGAGACCTTCAATATGGCTGCGGTGCTCATCCATATGCTCACATGCCAGCTCAAGGGCCCTGGCCATTCCCACGATTCCGTAAATGTTTTCTGTGCCGGCGCGCATCTTGCGCTCCTGTGAGCCCCCGTAGATGAGGGGTTCCAGATGTACTTCGCGGTTTACAAAGAGAAAGCCGACCCCCTTGGGCCCGTGAAATTTGTGGGCAGCACCGGTGAGGAAGTGCACCTTGGTGCGGGACAGGTCAAAGGGGTAGTGCCCCATGGTTTGCACGGTATCGGAGTGAAAAAGTGCCCCGGCTTCGGCGCAAATTTCGGCCACCTCTTCGAGCTTGATCATCGTGCCAATTTCATTGTTGGCGTGCATGAGGCTCACGAGACATTTGTCCTCAATCTCGGCCAATAGGCTTCTCAGGTGTTCGAGATCCACATGTCCATCCCGATCGATATTCACAAAGCTCAGGCGGGCCAGCCCCTGCTCGGCGCAGGCTTCGGCAGCGTGGAGCACAGCGTGGTGTTCCGTAGCGGCTGTGATGATGTGGCGCACTCCGAGTTGCATGATGCTGCCACGAATGGCCGTATTGTCGGCCTCGGTGCCTCCGGAGGTAAAGCATATTTCCATTGGAGAGCAATTGAGGCAGGAGGCGATCTTCTTGCGGGCGGTTTCCAGCGCGGCTTTCGCTTTTCGCCCAAATTGATGGGTACTGGAGGGATTGCCAAAGTGATCGCTCAAGTAAGGGAGCATGGCATCGAGCACCTCCGGCGCGAGTGGCGTGGTGGCAGCATTGTCAAAGTAAACTTTCATTTCAGACGGTGTGGAAGGCCAAAGTTACGAAATTGCAGATTGAAGGCCATCCATCACTTTATGAGCGAGTTGATCGGCTTCTTCGCGCGTGGCTGCCTCGGCGTATATGCGTATGATTGGCTCTGTATTGGACTTGCGCAGGTGCACCCAACCCTGTGCGAAGTCCAGCTTTACCCCGTCGATGGTGTTGACCTCAGCTTCGGGGTATTGCCTGGAGGCTTGCTCCAGCAGGGCATCGACGTCCATGGAGGCATCGAGCTGTATCTTGTTTTTGGACATGGCATAGACAGGGTATGATGCCTTCAGCTCGGTCATGCTCAAGCCGCTTTTGGCCAGGTGTGTGAGGAACAGTCCTATCCCGATGAGGGCATCCCTGCCGTAGTGCAATTCCGGTACGATGATGCCCCCATTGCCTTCTCCGCCGATTACGGCCTCGCATTCCTTCATTTTGTTGACCACATTCACTTCGCCTACTGCACTTGCATGATAAGTACATCCGTGCCTGGCCGCCACATCCCGAAGAGCTCGGGTGGAGCTCAGGTTGGATACTGCGCTTCCCTTTTTTTGCGAAAGCATATAATCGGCCACCGCTACCAATGTATACTCCTCGCCAAACATGCTCCCATCCTCACTCACAAAGGCCAGCCTGTCCACATCGGGATCTACTGTGATTCCCAGATCAAGTCCGCATTCCTTCACCGCTGCGGAGAGCTCGTGGAGGTGCTCGGGAAGCGGCTCAGGATTGTGCGGAAACTGGCCGTTGGGCTCGCAGTAGAGCTCTGTGATATGCTCCACTCCGAGGGCTTTGAGCAGGGCTGGAACGAAGATGCCGCCTGTAGAATTCACGGCATCCACTGCGATTTTGAATTGGCGCTTTGCGATGGCATCAGAGTCGACCAGGGGGTGGGCGCATACGGCATCCACATGCTTTTGCAAATAGCCATCCTCAGTGCGGGTATGGCCAAGATCCTCCACGCCGGCGTATCTCAGCTCACCGCGATTGGCCAGGGCGATGAGTTGCTTGCCCTGCTCTGCATCGATGAACTCACCCCGGGCATTGAGCAATTTCAGGGCATTCCACTCTGCAGGATTGTGGCTGGCAGTGATGATCACTCCGCCCAGGGCTCCTTCGGCCGGCACTGCCAGCTCTACCGTTGGGGTGGTGCTGAGGCCAAGGTCTATCACGTCGATTCCCATGGCATTGAGGGTCGACGCCACCAATTGGCTCACCATGGGGCCACTTGGGCGCGCATCCCGTCCTATCACCACCCGCTTTTTTGCGCCGGGATCGGCGGCTTCGAGCAGCATTTGTCCAAAGGCGGAGCTAAACTTTACTATGTCAATGGGGCTGAGTGTATCGCCACTGACACCGCCAAGGGTGCCACGGATACCGGATATGGAGGTGATGAGGGTCACTTTCTTTTGCTTTGAGCGCAAAGGTAATCAAGAATGGCGAAGCAAATGTGGCCCTGGAGATTCACCGCAGCGGCGTATGAATTGACAGGTGAAAAGCCTACCTTTGCGCTTCATTTTTTTGCCCAAGAGGAAACACAGCAGTACATGACAATGTGTATATACTTGTTAAAAACAATTGGACGGAAAAGTGACTTTGGGGCGTGCATTGTCTATTTTTGGAGGGAGCACCCCAATTAGTAATCATATGACAGAATATTCCAGCGATTCTTTTTTCGGTTCTGATTCAGCGGCTTTGCAGCGTTTTGAGCAAATGATCGGGAATAATGATTCATACTTTTTCGATGTTGAGGAGTTGGAAGCCATCTCCGAACACTATTTCGGGAATGGCCAGCACGAGAAGGCCAGAAAAGCCATTGACTACGGCCTGCAGCTCTATCCGGATTGCAATGCTTTGCTGCTGAAAAAGGCCCAGGCACTGCTCATCGGGAGCAAGCCGCGAAAGGCCATGCGCATCTTGGATTTTCTGGAAGCTTCAGAGCCCGGCAACACAGAGTTGCTGCTCTTTAAGGCGGTGGTGCACCGCAACCTCAGCGATCATGAGGGCACCAAGGCCTGCCTGATGAAGGCACTGAACAGCACAACCGAAAATCAGGAAGAGATCTTTTTGGACCTGGCCTTTGAGCAAGAGATGGTCAATGATTATAAGGGAGCCATTAAGAGCCTCAAGCAGTCCCTGCGCATCAATCCAGAATACGAACCTTGCCTCTTCGAGCTGGCTTATTGCTACGAAATGGCCGATGAGATCGAGGAGGGGATTGAATTTTTCAAGCAATTTCTCGACCATCAGCCTTACAGCTATGTGGCTTGGTACAACCTTGCCATCTGCTACGATCGTCTGGGCCTGTGGGAGTTGGCTATAAATGCAGTGGAATACAGTCTCGCTATCCAGGAGGATTTTACCAATGCTCACATTTTGCGTGGCAACCTCTTCGGCAATTGCGATAAAGACGCCCTCGCCATCGAGGCCTATCGAGAGTCCCTAATCTACGACGAGCAGAACCCTATGGTGTACTCTGCTATCGGAGAGTGCTATGAGCGCTTGGGGGCCAGCGCACAGGCTGAAATCAACTATTTGCGGGCCCTGAGTATAGACAATGATTATGCCGATGCCCTGATGGGCATGGGTGCCGTGCGCGAGGGTGAAGGCAAGCTCAGCGAAGCCCTTGAGTACTACCAAAAAGCCCTCGAGAGTGATGATGGGAATATCGATATCGCCCACATTTATTGTGAAACCCTGGTAAAAATGGGCATGCTCACCGAGGCACGCACGCGCTACCTGGAAATGACCGAGCGCTTTGTGGACGATGAGGAGAGTTGGATCGCCCTGGCTGCTCTGGAACATGAGCTGCAGGGAGCCTCCGTAGCTGTGCACATCTTGCAGCTGGCAATGGAACACATACCACAGTCTACCGACTTGGTATGGCATCTCATCAAGTATTTGTGCCTTGATGGCAAAAAGGTTCAGGCAGAGGAGCTTCTAAGCTCATCATTGCAGTTTCAACCCAAAAAAGCAGAGTATCTCAAGGAAATTTTTCCTGAAGTGATTGAATTTTCCAACCTTGCGGCCTGGCTTCAGGGCCTGCAAAGCGAAGGTGAACATGAACTTTGAGCTCCCTTTTATCCCGGAACGTACTACCCGTCCTCGTGAGAATGGTATGACCATGGTTATGGACAAAGGGCTGAGCCTAAGGGAGGCTGAGCATTTTCTTGAGATGTCGACCCATTATACAGACTTGCTGAAGCTCGGCTTTGGGACTTCCTTTGTGAGCAATGACCTCAAGGCCAAGATCAAGCTTTATCACGATCATGATATCCGCGTATACCTGGGAGGCACCTTATTTGAGGCTTTCATCGTGAGGGGTCTCTTTGATGAGTTCCGCAAGCTGCTCTCCGATCTCGGGCTGGGCATGGTGGAGGTCTCCGATGGGAGCATACATCTGGAGCACGAAGACAAGTTGCATTACATCTCTGAGCTGGCCAAGGATTTTACCGTGCTCTCAGAGGTGGGCTCCAAAGAAGAAGGTATTCTGATCGCTCCCGGCAAATGGGTGAAGATGATGGATACAGAATTGCAAGCCGGATCCTGGAAGGTGATTGCCGAAGCCCGTGAAAGCGGCAATGTGGGCATATACCGACCCAATGGAACTGCCCACGTGGTGCTGGTCAATAAGATTCTCGCCAAGGTAAGGCCGGAAGATATCATCTGGGAGGCTCCGCAAAAGGCCCAGCAAGTGTGGTTTGTGAAGTTGATAGGTGCCAATGTAAACCTTGGCAATATCGCGCCAAACGACGTTATCCCTCTTGAAACACTGCGTATAGGCTTGAGGGGTGACACCTTTTTCGATTTTTTACCCGAAGAGATTGTGGGCGATATGCGCCCCTAAGTTTCAAGATACCATGAAGAACATTACCGTAGAAGAACTAATGGCCCGTCAAGAGCAATTCAGAGAATGGCTCTGGCTCGATGTGCGTGAAACATTTGAGCGTATCAGCGAAGGAGACCCCTTGGCGGAGGCCTTGCATATACCCCTCGGAGAATTGGGTCAGCGCTATCTCGAGCTTCCACGCGATCGGAATATCATCGTGTGCTGTCAGTCCGGCAAGAGGGCCGCAGCCGCCACTTGGTATTTGCAAAGGCAGGGTCGATTGGATAAGGTGTACTGCCTGCAGGGCGGTGTGGAGGCCCTGCTCAGCGTCCCTGAGCAAGTGGAAGATTCTATCTGGAGCGAGGCCTACCATGAGGAGTTTTAAGGACCGCCTTCTTTTGGGCCTCAAAGGAATGGCTATGGGTGCCGCCGATGTGGTGCCCGGGGTGTCGGGTGGTACCATTGCCTTTATTACCGGCATATACCACGAGTTGATCAATACCCTCGGCAACCTCGGC
>SLDS01000206.1 GCA_007125175.1 Flavobacteriales bacterium | reverse complement strand
GCATACAAAACTCAGGTCTGGGGCTGATCATCATTTTCACCTATTTCGGGGGCAATGGAGGCATGGCCCTGGTGGCGGCATGGTGGGGCGTGTGGCATATCCTGGCGGGATTGCTGCTCGCGCGCTTCTTTGCCCTCCGCGATCTGAGGCTGCAGGCTGAGTGAGGAGGGCGGGGCCTGGACGGCTTAGCTGGGTTTTTGGCGGCATTTTTGGTTTTTTTCCAAAAATGATGACAAAAACCCTCCATGAGGCTTTCCCAAAATCCAATCCTTGCAGCCGTGTTGGGTGAAGGATGATTGTGGCTATCCTTTGCGAAAATGGAATGCCGGCAAGGGGAGATTGTGGTGGAGGTTTGGAAGTCAAGTGCAAGCTACGTCAGCCACAGCCTTGCCGATCAAGAAGAAAGGCTTTCAGCTCAAGACCTCACACATACTCCTGCTTCACCACAAGGGTAAACCAATCGGCGCCGGTATGCAGGTAACCGTACTCGTAGCAGAAAAAGTATTGCTTGCCCGCCTTGGTGGTGTAGATATTGGTGAAGTAATTGAAATCAAAGCCTTTTTTGGCCAGGTCTTTTCGATGCACCCGGGATTTCCCCTCCGGATTGAAGCCTTCCAGAATTTTGCGGTTTTTGCGCAAGGTGGCATTGATGCGGCGCACATAGGGCACCTTTGTGCCGTACTTGCGGTTGTGAAAATTACTGCGGCAGTGGTCGGAGCAGAACTTGGCATCAGCCCTGCCCGAAAAGCTCTCCCCACATTCTTTGCAGTTTTTTTTCATCCCATTAGTTGTAGCCCTTTTAGGATGAAAGTAGTAAAAAAAACACAAAACAATGCCTCCACCACCCAAAATCAATGCAGGCTGCCTGCTGCTCCAGCCTCATTTGGCACTGTATGCCCGGCCCAGCCCAGCCCACGGCTTTTGCCGTGGAATAATGGGCGAAAGATGAAAATAGGCCTTGGCGGCATTTTTGCCAAGCAAAAATGATGACAAGGCCGAATTCGAAGACCGCGAAGTTTAAACCCGGATAATGCATTAGAAAATCTATTACGTCCTAAAACTGCTTCAAAATAAGGCGCTTCACTCCGTTTTACTCCTTCACCATAGCGATGCTATGCCTCAGTCGTGAAAACGGCTTATTTTATCGCATTTTTAGCCCTCACTACGAAGTTCTAATGCATTATCCGGGTTAAACCGAAAAAATCCACAAAAGCACGTGCGAAGCGAAGCCAAAAAACGAATGCCAGAAGTTTCGTCAGCCTTCCCCCTCAGCGACTGCAAGAAAGGCCAAGCTACAAACAAAGCTACTTCGGCTGTATACCCCGCTGCTTGGACATTTCCTCAAGCTTCTTCTGAAAGCGCGACTTGGGCATCTTGCCGCGCTTCTTCTTGTTCTCTGCAATCTTCGCCTTAATCTTCTCCTCATCGATGAGGAAGCGCTTGATAAACCACATTTGCAGCAGCGAAGTGAGGTTGGCAAGGAAATAATAGTAGCTCAGACTCGAGGCAAAAGAGTTGAAAAAGAAGAGCATCATGAAGGGGAAGATGTACATGATCACCTTCATATTGGGCATGCCCGGCTGGCTTTGGGTGGGCATGTTGCTGCTGTTGAATACCGTGTATGCCAGTGTACTCATCGCCATCAGTAGGGTGAAGAGGCTCACATGGTCTCCATAGGCAGGAATGCTAAAGGGCAGGGTCGCGATGCTGTCGTATGAACTCAAATCATCGGCCCAAAGAAAGCTCTCATGCCTCAACTGTATCGCATTGGGGAAAAAGCGAAACATGGCATAGAGTATGGGCAGCTGTATGAGCATGGGCAGGCATCCGGCAAAGGGGCTCACCCCCGTTTTGCGGTAGAGCTCCATGGTGGCCTGCTGCTTCTTCATGGGTTCAGCATCCTTATACTTCTCATTGAGGGCGTCGATCTCCGGCTTCAACACGCGCATGCGGGCGCTGCTCAGGTAGTTTTTCCACGTAAGTGGCACCAGGATAAACTTGATGATCAGTGTGAGAATCAATATGATCAATCCATAAGACATCCCCGTTTGCTGCAGCCAGTCAAAAATGGGAATGACCAGAAAACGGTTCACCCAGCCAAAAATGCCCCAACCGAGGTTGATAATCTTATCCGTCTCCATGCCATAGCTGCGCAGGGTGCGGTAGTCGTTTGGTCCCAAAAACAGCCTAGCCTGAAAGCGCTCCGAATCCTCGAGCTGGAGAGCAGCAAAGTAGTACTGCGTCAGGCTATCGCCATCATTCTCGGTGCTGAAAGGGCGGCTTCGCAGCTCGGCTCCACGCGCGAGTGATGGGCCTCCCTCCTCGCCTTCGGGGCGCATAAGGATGGCCGAGAAAAAGTTTTGCTTGAAGGCCACCCATTCCAGCCTACGCTCGAGTCGCTCCTCATCATCGCCGGTCTCGGAGAGGTAATCCCGGCCCTTGCCCACTTCCTTGTAAAAGATGGTGGAATTGTTGCGCTCATTGTCGATGCTCTTCTCAAAACTCCCCCCGGCGAGCTCCCAGATCAATCGGGGCTCGGTGAAGATGGACCCCATGCCCAGCATGCGGCTCTCCATTTCCACGTCGAATGAATTGCCCCTGATCGTATAGGTATTCACCAGTTTGCGCCCGTCACCGGCATCGAGTGTATAGGTGAGGCTCACCTTGTCCTCTCCGCTCACCTGACTGCGCCCAGGTGCCGAGGACTGGAAGTAAAACTCCGAAGTGTGCAGCCTGCCCAAAGAGGGGTATACAAACTCATAGCCCATGCTTTGGCTTCCCTCCCTCAGCAGCTCGAGTTCATCTCCGCCATAGGTTTTGTAATTGAGCAAGCGGGCCTTGACAGGTACGCCACCTTTATTGGAGAAGCTCACTTCAAAATGCTCATTGCGGAGGGTGATCAGTTCCTCCTCTCCTTTGGCATTGGCAGCCAGGCTTCCATACTTTCTCTTGAGCTCCTCCCCATACTGCGAGGCCAGCTCAGCGGCAGCTGCACTGTCTACCTCAGCTACTTCGGCACGTCCCTCGGGATCGCTCAGATCGGCCTCACCCAGCCCCAAGTCTTCCTCAGATGACTTGGCATCCACTTGTTCTTCAGCAGCTTTACGCGCTTGTATCTCTTCCTCACTGGGGGCATTGTAGTAGGTGTAAGCGATGAGCATCACACCGATCAGCAAGAGTCCTATGACAGCATTCTTGTCCATGAAGTAAAAATAAGCCGCAAAGATAGCAATTCGCACGAGGGCCATTCACCGCCGAGGCGCCCTCTTTTCACATTTATCCACAGCACCTTTTCCCGCCTCGGAGCGATGCCACATGCTGCATCGGTTTTCGAGCCGGTTCTGCTGCGATCCATCGGCATTTTTTCCCGGCTTTTCGCCAAAAAAGATTGGGCCATACCAGCACCAGACAGCGCAGCCGGAGCCATGCCACAGCCTTTCGGCAAAAGTTATTCGAAACTAAACGTTTAACAGACGGATAGATACATTTTAAATTCCCACCTTCGGTCTTCCTGCCCAGAGTCTTCCGAAGCTTGGAGCCCCGCTTGAACGCCGTCCATGAAGCTTGGCAGTGGCCGAGGCATGCGATCGGAGGAAGATTGGCAGCGCAAACCTGTCGGCATGATGGGCATTGCTGATATTGCAGCGATGGATGGCGTATTGCAGAATGCCCAAACAGGCCTTAGCGCAGGTAGGCTGCATGGGTGACGGCACAGTACGAGGGTATCAAGCCTTTGATCTTCAACATTAGAGCAATGGGAAGGGTGAAGGGGACATAAGATGAAACAGCGATACGAACAGAATACAGCACACAAGATTACATAGCGGCAGATAAAAACACTTAAAAACAGATTACAAAGAACAAAAAAGTCTAACCTCAAAAACCAAAACACCATGGCAAACATCAACAACCGTGTAAGCCTGATCGGCCGACTGGGTGCCGATCCCGAAATGCGTGAGCTCGAAGAGGGCAAAAAGATGGCCCGCTTCAATGTGGCAGTCGACGAGTCCTACCGCGATGTACAGGGACAACGCGTAGAAAAAACCCACTGGCAATCGGTGGTGGCCTGGGGGCCAAATGCCGAGCGCGTAAGCAAAGTACTCGCCAAAGGGCGGCTTATCGCCCTTGAAGGCAAGCTCGTTGGCAGCTCCTACACCGATAAGGAAGGTGTAAAACGCTACAGCACCGACGTGCAAATGAGCGAGTTTATGGCATTGGATCCGAAGCCTGTAGAAGCTTAAGTCCAATGCAAAGTACTGAGGCCAAGACTTCAAAGCATAAGCTACAGCAGCTGTGTTCCTGGCCTGTGTGCCGATGAACACCGGGGGTCGATCGAATCTCCACGTGTACGCCTGCCTCACCGCCATAGCCGGCGGTGATCGCCATGGCCTCGCAGGGGCTGCGCCGCAAGGTGCAGCCCCATTTTTTCATTCATTCTGCCACTTTGCCAGCATTCATATGGGCTTGGCGCAGCACCGCTTTTGCGGAAAGCTGATTCCGCTTATCAGCAAGCCTTCTTGCCAGGATCGCTTTCGCAAAAAGGACAAGTCTACCGATTCTTGGCTTTCACCTCTTCCACAGCGAGCGGACGGGCTCGCCATTGACCAATACCGGGCGCGGCGGGATTTGGAGCTGCCGGATCTCAGCCTCGAGAACTGTGCACAAGTGGGTGCGCTGAGCACTGAATCCTGCCGCCATGATAAGCGGCCTTGAAAAACGAGCGATTTATCTTACCTTCATCCCGTATAGCCAAAAACCTAAAGGCCCCGCAAGGCATGAATACCGAGATTACCGATCAAATAAGCATTGCCGCAAGGCTGGTAAACAATACCGGGAAGCATATCTTCCTCACGGGAAAGGCAGGTACAGGCAAAACCACATTTTTGCAGCAGCTGGCCAAAGCCACGCACAAGAACCACCTGATCGTAGCTCCCACCGGAATCGCCGCCCTCAATGCCGGGGGCGTAACGATACACTCTCAGTTCCTGCTGCCCTTTGGCAGTTTTGTGCCCGGCGATGATGCCCCTGTGCAGGGAGCAGCAGCTTACTACACACGTCAGGAGCTGGCACGCCGCCACCCGCTCAACAGTGCCCGCAAGAAGGTCTTGCGCAGCATTGACCTGCTGATTATCGACGAGGTGAGCATGCTCCGCGCCGACCTGCTCGATGCCCTGGACTACCGCCTCCGCAGCGTGAAAGGCAATCACCGAGAGGCCTTCGGAGGGGTGCAATTGCTCATGATAGGCGATCTCTACCAGCTGCCGCCCATTGTGAAAGATCAGGAATGGCTGCTGCTGCGCGGGCATTACCGATCGGCCCACTTCTTTGAGTCGCTGGCCCTGAGGCAGAGTGGATTCGTATATGTGGAGCTCGACAAGATATTCAGGCAGAGTGATGGGCGCTTTATCGATTTGCTCAACAATCTGCGGAGCAATCGCTGCAGCCCTCAAGACTTGCAGCTGCTCAATTCCTATTGCGATCCCAAAGCCGCCCGGGAAGATGGGGTAATCACCCTCACCACCCACAACCGGCAGGCCGAAGCCATCAACCAAAGCGAGATGGACAAGCTCGAAGGCAGCACGCTGCGCTATCGGGCCGAGGTGAAAGGCGATTTTCCCGAGCACCTCTACCCCCTGCCCGAAAGCCTGGAACTCAAGGTGGGGGCTCAGGTGATGTTCATCAAAAACGATGGGGTCGAGAAGCGCTTCTTCAATGGCAAACTCGCCAAAGTGCTGCGCCTCGACAGGGATGAAATCGTGGTGCTGCCGCAGGATGAGAGCAGCGAACTGAGTGTGCCCCTGATGGTCTGGGAAAACAAAAAGTACAAGGTAAACGATGCCAGCGGCACCCTCGACGAAGATGTGGTGGGCACCTTCGTGCAGTATCCGCTCAAGCTGGCATGGGCCATCACCGTGCACAAGAGTCAGGGGCTCACCTTCGACAGGGCCTCCATAGATGTGAGTCAGGCATTTGCCCCCGGACAGGTGTACGTAGCCCTGAGCCGCTTGCGCAGCCTCGAAGGCCTGCGCCTGCGCAATCCCGTAGGGGCTCATGTGATCTCCAATGATCAGGATGTGGTACAATTTTCCGAAAGGCAAGCAGAGCAGAGGGCCCTGCCCGAGGTGCTGCGCGAGGCACAGCGAGAATACCTGCGCAGCGCTTTGACCTCGACCTTC
This sequence comes from Flavobacteriales bacterium, assembly GCA_007125175.1. Taxonomy (GTDB): domain Bacteria; phylum Bacteroidota; class Bacteroidia; order Flavobacteriales_D; family Cryomorphaceae; genus T3Sed10-241. The sequence goes on along the minus strand of SLDS01000206.1, from coordinate 11,833 downwards.
GACTTCTCCGACATTTTGCGGCAGCTGCAGTATGCCCGGCAAAAGATGGAGGGCAAGCTCGACTTTGAAGATGCGGAGATGAACATAGCTATGGATGGGCTTTACAGCAAAATAAGCACCGAAACCCGCAATACCGCCACCTTCAGACAGCAAATACAGAGACTGCTGCAAGAGGAAGACTACGACACCCTGGCCCAACGCGTGGAGAAAGGCAGTGCCTATTACCTCGACTTTTTGAAAGATTGTGCCACCTACCTGCTCATGCACATTGGCGAAGTAGAAATGCTGAGCCGCACCAAGACCTATATCAACCTCCTGCAAGAGATCGATCAATTGATACTGTATCAAATCGGTGGCCTGATCAAAGCCAATTACCTCGTGAGCTGCATCCGTGAGGACAAGAACATCGAGCGCAATGAAGTGCTGGACCGCAAGCTCAAGGCCATACGAGAGGCCCTCAGGGAGAAGGTGTACGCCTACCTGTTGGAAAACCCAAAAAACCTCAAAACCAAATCGGGCCGAAAGCGCAAGCCACGCGATCCCAATGCCCCCAAAAAGGAGAAAAAGCCCAAAAAACCGGCTGGCGAAACCTACCGCATCACCTTGGAAATGGTGGAAGCAGGCAAATCGACCGAAGAGATCGCCAAAGAGCGGGAGCTGGCAGTGAGCACCATCGAGGGCCACCTGTCAAGGCTCGTGGGCAAGGGCAAACTGTCCATCGAAAAGGTATTGGAAAAGCCTGTTCGGGAAGAAATTACCGCGCTGATGGAGGCCTCTCCCGACCGCAATCTCGGAGAATACTTCAACATGAGCAAGGGAAAATACAGCTATGCACAGCTGGGCATGGTGCGCGCACATATGGAGCGCAGCAAGCAGGAAGAAGGAGGAGATGATGGAGATACTGAAGGCGAGAAGAATGAGGAGAAGGCCCCGGAAGAAGCCACCGCTGAGGGTGGCAGCAGGCATTGAGCAGGTGAAGGGCATGATTGCGATCCGGGTGAATGCGTCGGGGATTGCATTGCTGCCAGCCTGAGCCCTTTCCCATGGCACAATTCAGGAGATGAAATTTTGGACTTAGCATATGGAGATGAGAGCATTTTTCAAAGAGATTTTCACCTATCAGCATCATTGCAATGCTGTGATGGCAGAGCAATTGGGTGGCCTTAAGGGGGAGCTGGATGAGAAGTGGATACAGCTCTTTTGCCATGTGATCAATGCCCATCAGATATGGAATGCCCGCATCCTGCAAAAGTCGGCCGTAGGTGTGCGCGAGCTGCGCCCCATGGAGGCCAATGTGCGGCTCAATGCATCCAATTTTGCGGAAACGCTGGAAATCATAGAGCAGATGGATCTCAGCACGGCGGTGGAATACAGAAACTCCCGTGGTGAGGCTTTTTCCAACCGGGTGTGCGACATACTCTTCCACATCTCCAACCACAGCACCCACCACCGTGCACAGATAGCGAGCGCCTTGCGTATGCAAGGGATCGCCCCCATTCCCAGCGATTACATCTTTTACAAGCGCTGAATGCCCGGATGGCTCCATGATACCGGGCTTGGCTTCCCTTGTCCATGCACAGAAAAGCCTCTACCAGAAGGCAGTGGCTGATACAGCGCCCGTAGCGAATGCTTTTAGGGCAATTACCGCAATCGGAAATTCAAATTGAGTTGGTGGCGGGTTTTGACCGGCTGGTGAGCCCTGGTGGCTGCCACCCATTGAGGCATGCCTGCGATCAGTCGCCGGGCTTCTTCGGCAAAAGCCTCAGAATCTGCCTCGACCACATCTATATTCTCAAGGCTGCCATCGGGCATGATATCAAATTGAACCTTGGCATGCCCCTTCTTGCCCCTGATGCGCTCTGCCTCCGGATAGCGGATGTGACCGCGCACATAGTCCTCCACATTGGCAAATTGCTCGGTACTCAAGTAGGGAAAACTTGTGAGTGCACCCAAACTTGTCGATGCTGCTGATGCTGTTTCAGTGCCTGACTTATCTTCTGTAAGAGCGAGGGCTTCATTGTGCACAAGTGGGTCATTGAGCTGATTGGCCAAAGCCACTGTTTCTGACTGTGCCTGACTCTCGGAGAGACCAAGCAGGCCTATGAAGGCTACTATTGCAGCTGAGGCGATGATCTGGCGGAGGGAATTGGTTGTTTTCATGTGCTTTTAGCTTTGTGTGTGCATTGGTTGTTTTGCTCGTGCCAAAGTTGAGTCGATTGAGAGGCCGGCTTATCACCTAAATGGATGATTTTGCCGGAGCAGCTACAAATTGTAATCGGCGCTCTCTTAGGCCCAAGGAATGGGCTACTGCCTGCGGTTGGCGAGCAGTGGTGGCGGCTCTCCGCTGAAGGGGTTGCTGCGCCCAATGGTGCGGGCTTCTATACCGGCGGCCCGCATCACAGCGCGGTCGCCGTACTTGTCGCGCACGCGGTCCATGGCCTGGTAGAGCTTGACCATCTCTTCGGTATCGTCGAAGAGGCTTATCTGATGCCCGCCGCTCACGAGGTGGCTGAAGCGCACCCCGATAAGGCGTACCAAAACGCGGCGCTTGTAGAGCCTGTCAAACATCTCCCTCACCCGTGGCAGGATGACGTGATCGGCGGCGGTATAGGGCAGCCGCATTTGGAGGGTATGCGTGTCGAAGTCGCTGTAGCGCAGTTTCACGGTGATGCAGGCAGTGAGTTTTTGTCCGCGGCGCAGTTGAAAGGCGAGATTCTCGGTCATAGCGGTGAGTATGCCGCGCAGCTTATGCACATCGGTGGTATCGCGGTCGAAGGTGCGCTCCGTGCTGATGCTCTTGCGCTCGCTGTAGGGGATCACCGGCGAGGGGTCTATTCCATTGGCTTTACGCCAAATGAGCTGTCCGCTCTTGCCGAGTACACGCTCCATCATCTCCTCGGGCATTTCCTGTACGGTGCCTATACGCTTGAGCCCGAGGTTGCAGAGGCTTTGAAAGGTCTTGCCCCCTACTCCGGGTATCTTTTTTACCGAAAGGGGAGCCAGAAAAGGGCGCTCCCTGCCTGCCCCCACTTCGAGCTGATTATTGGGCTTGGCCTCTCCTGTGGCGATTTTGGCCACAGTCTTATTGGTCGACATGCCGAAGGAAATGGGCAGCCCGCTCTCGCGCATGATGGTGTGGCGCAGCTCTGAGGCCATCTTTAAGCAGCCAAAAAAGCGGTCGGCACCGGTGAGGTCGACATAAAACTCGTCAATGGATGTTTTCTCAAAAATGGGCACGCGATCGCGGATGATCTCGGTCACCAGGCTGGAGTAGCGGGAGTAATTGGCCGAATTGCCACGAATCACCACAGCCTCAGGGCAGAGCTGCCGCGCCTGCCTCATGGGCATGGCCGAGTGCACGCCAAACGCCCGGGCCTCGTAGCTGCAGGAGGCCACCACTCCCCGATCGCTCACACCTCCTATGAGCACAGGCCGCCCCTTGAGCCTGCTATCCATAAGCCGCTCTACCGATACAAAGAAGGTGTCGAGATCCAGGTGGGTGATGGTATTCATGGCAATGGCGCTGTATGACTCATTTTGATAATATTTTTGGCAATAGCCAATTTTATTAGCTAAGGTAGGCAAAAAAACAGCCCGGCAAAAGATAGGTTCACGAAAAAAAATATAGATGTACAAGCTTCTTAATCTGTCAGGTAGAAGCATTCGCTGCCGCAAAATAGCTCTGCCCGTGCTGCAAGAGCGAATGAGGCACAATATTGGCAAGTAAAAGCCTCATGCGCGCAAGGCAAATGGTTCAAAAAGGATACTGCTCACAGAAGCAGCACACAAGTTTGAGCGGCTGAAAGTCTTTGATAACTTTGCGCGGTTTAAAATCCCTTCATGAGAATCGACCCAAGGCTTCTTTGGATTGTTTGTGGGCTCTGTATGCCACTCCATGCGCAAGAATTACAGGAATTTGATGGTGTAGTAAGCATTGAAGGGATCCGCTACCACGCAGACTATGATTACAAGATCGATGGCCGAGACACCATCTATCACGGAGCATTTCTCCTGTCTAGGATAGGGCCGAAATACGGAGATGAGCCGCCTTTTGATTTTTTAACAATCAGAGGCAGCTATACCGATGGCATACCGACCGAAGAGTGGAATATGCGCGTGGGAAGCTTCGAGCCGACTGCAAATGGCAAGTATGCCGAATACGGACTCCGCTTCAAGGTAAAGGGCGAAGAGATCAATGCGAAAGGAAAAATTCGCAATGGCAAGAAAACCGGCGCCTGGCAGCTCAGCGATTGGGCATTCGAGGAATCAGCAATAGTTGATACTCTGATAATCACTACACTACTATTTGAAGAAGACGAGCTCACAGGCGAGCTCAACATCGGTAGCAGCGACAAGCGCTTGCGCGGCAAGGTGGGCGAAGAACAGGAGCCAATGGGTAAATGGGTCTATTCGGAAGAGGGCGAGGAAACGGGTAAATACTCCAAAAAAGAGGAGTGGACCTTCGAGGAGCAAAGATTGGTGGAGCGAAAAATTTTCAGAGAGGGCAATGTATACGCTTTGGAGTATGCATATGATGCGCCCGAACCCGATGAATGGGAATGGGTGAAAATGGACGAGGATTATTTCGAGCTCATTCGGCTACAAACGGAAGTAATTGAGAGTCCTTATGCAGGGCTTTTTGCGGAAGCGGAGGGCTTTGAAAACTTCTATGAACGATTCCTGGCAAAAATGCAGTCGCTCGATACAGCCATGGTCGAAGGCTTCGTATTCATTGGTTTCAGCAGCCCGGTGCAAGTGACTGTACCTGTATACGCATACTCGCGAAATGAAAACCGCAGCATAAAGCGCATCGGCAAAGCCTATGAGGAGCTAGCGGAACTTATCGAAGTGACCACCGGCGATCCCCAAGTAAGGTTGGCGAGCATTTCATCGGCTGAGGTACTGCGCATCAAGGGAGCGCTTATCAAGATAGAAGAGGAGCTGCTACTCCCGATCAAAAGCCTTATAGAACTGCATGATTCCGAGGTACTAAAACACCTGAGAAGGGATAAGTATGTGGCTTCGCACTTTGACTTTGATACGGAGCTCCAGGTGAGATTGGAAAACGTACAGAATGACGAAGAAGGAGAGGAAGAAAAGGATGAATGGGAGTTTGAATTTGAGATAGACAATGTGGAGGTAGACAAGGAGAAAGAGGCTCTGGAGCAGGTACAGGACTGGACTGCGGGACTGCTCACGGCGGCCAAGTCCATGACTAAGAAGGTGGAGGACTACATCAAGGAGATGGAGAAAGAGGAGCAACTTGTAGCCAAGGAGTCCGAATTTATAAAGCGCTACAATGAACTGGAGCTGGCAGTGGACTCGGTGCTCAATGATGGACACAATGAGATTGCCGGATTCAACATCAAAAAACCGCTCCAAAGCTTTCTCACCACACAGCTCAATACCTACTCTGCTATTGAAGACAGTGAAGGACGCAAAGAGAAGTTGCAAGGCATGATGGATTGCTTTGATCGCTTCGAGGAGCTGCTCAAGACCCTGGAAGATTCCAGAGACAATTACTTTGCCCACCGGGATGAGTACTCTCGGCAGGTATTCAATGCCTATACCTTTACCTACATGGAAGAAATAGCCAAACCTTCCATTGTGAAGGCAGTGCGCCAGAAATTGCTGCCCGCCCTATACGAAAACCTCCACGAATTGAACTGCGACAACATGGATGCGATCAATGAAAATTTTGATCGTCTCTTCACAGCTCTTCGGGATATGCGGCGCAAGGAAACGCGTAAAGAGGAGCGCAAGGTGCGCAGAATGGATGATCCTGCAGAAATATCTGAATTACTTGAATTTAAATTGACCTTCTTCTGATGCCGCTAAGAAAGTTGGCCTTCGTATTGCTGTTGATCTGGGTGGGAATCGACGAAGTGCACGCTCAGGATGAAAGGGTCTTTGAAGACCTCAATTACCTGCTATGGGCCGGGTCTTACAATCAGTTTCGGCTCAGTGACAAGTTTTTTTGGCGGGCTGAGTTTCACTGGCGCCGCACTGGCACCGATGAAGTACCCGTGGTAGGCCGGCAGACACAGATTTACAACCGCCACGCGATCATGTACCTGCCATCGCCCACCTTCAACGTTTCATTGGGTGTGGTACTTCGACTCGACTTCACCACCAGGCCGGCCGATGAGATGTTTGAGTACGTGGTGCCAGAGCCCCGTTTCTGGCAAGAATTTATGTGGATCATCCCCCACCCCAAGTACCAGATCTTTCACCGCATCCGTACCGAGCAAAGGTGGAGCCGTGACAACGATGTGGATAGCGACTGGATTTTCCGCTACCGCTGGCGCTATAAGTTTTATATGAAAATACCCCTAAACGCACAGAGACTGGAGCCAGGAACCATCTTTGCCAATCCCGACGTGGAGATCATCATGCAAAGCGGGCGCACCATCGAGGCCAGCTCTTTCGAAGATTTGCGATTATACCCTTCCATAGGCTATATACAGAGCCCGAGAGTGACCTATACTGCAGGCATCATGTATACCACAGGGCAGCGACGCACAGATCCATTTACTTATCGACAGCGCTGGGTGATACGGATCAACGCTTACGTCAACCTCGATTTCCGCAAGGAGCAGCGAAGAATCTCATCAGTTAAACTATCCGATTAAGCCACAGCAGCAATGAATAAATTTTGGATCATAATCTCACTACTCTTGGTAGGAGCTACCGCCTTCTCGGTCTACCAATGGCTGGAAGTGGAAGCCTCGGCCCGCGAATTGCGAGAGATGCGTGAACAACTCAATGACGACCTGGCTGAAATGAACAGGGAATTGGCACAGAAGCTCAAAATCACCCAGGCCGATGAACTCGTACTCGTAGGCCGATATGACAGTGCCATGAGCATGTATGAAAGTCTCGCGGGCAGTGGATTGGATGAAAATGCTTTGAAGGTGAGAAAACAAGCCATCGATGAGCGCAAGCAAATGATGCGCGAACTCGAAGGCAAAGATGCTGAAGCCTACAGAAGAATGATGGACATTAAGGAGCGGATGGCTGAAGAATTGGACATGGTACGCTCACAGGGCGAATTGGAGAAGGATTCCATCATCAATCGACTCTCTGATGAGATCAGTAGGCTGAGCGATAAAATCAGGGAATATGAAGAAAATGATGCCTCGAAAGCCAAAGTGGCCGATCTCACCTTTTACAGCAAAAGCGGCACCCGCACCACCTATTTTGGCGAGGTGAAAAACGGCAAAGCCAATGGACAGGGAATGGGGTACTACGTGACCGGAAATCTCTACGTAGGCGAATGGAAGGACAATTACCGGCATGGTGAAGGGGGAAAATTCTACTGGCTGAGCGGAGAGCGCTACGAGGGGGCATACATAGCCGACCGACGAAAAGGCCATGGCACCTACTATTATGCAAATGGCGATAAGTACGTAGGCATGTGGGCCGATGACATGCAGAATGGCAAGGGTACGCTCTACGATACCTACGGCAATGTGAAGTTTGAAGGCGAATGGAAGAATGGTGAGTTGATCGATCCCAATTGATAGGGACTCCGGTAGACCCTAAATTGAAAATCACTGAATCAAAGGCTGTTCCGTGCGTCTCTTTCAAGCCGTATAATGCATTAGAACTTCGTAGTGAGGGCTAAATTGCGATACAGTCAAGTGGTTGGATAAGAATGTTTTATAGTCTCGTCACAAGTGACGAGACAACTGTTTCTAGAAGCAAATCGTCAGACCAAGCCGCAGGCATGGTGCAAGGCCGCTCGAAGATCAAGCTGGAGGCATGATAGTTAATCCCGTACGCGCGGGATGGACAGCCACTAATTAAGTCGGTAGCACAAGAAAAGCTGAAGAGTCATAAAAGCTGGTTCTTGCTGTACCTTATCGAGTAGCTCACCCCTCTTCTGGACGGGAAAGAAGCTGTGGTGGTACCTTGCACCCACCTGATACTTTTCAGAAATGGCGTATTGAAGCCCCATTACCGTGGCATAGTCCATGAGGGTCATCTGCTCGCCCCATCTCCCGCTAAAGCTCTCCTCATCGAGGGTGTATCGGTGATGAGCGAGCATCAGGATGCTCGGCTGAAATCCGAGATTTACGGTGATTTTGCGGGTAAGCTCGATCCCAAAACACAAAAGAACTTCGCCGTATAGCGTATTGAGCCGTGAATCGCTGAATCCTTCTATCCCACTCCAATTACGGACACCCTTGCTGGCAATATTGGCCTCAAGACGAAAATACAAAGGCTGATCCACTCCAAAATTCATGTAGGCACCCAGCACCCCGCCGGGCATGATATTGTCAAATTGGGTCTGCCCGCGCATGGTACTCATGGTAAGACCTCCCCTAAGTCCATAAGTTTGCGCCCATCCATTTCCATTAAAAAGGAAAAGCGATAGGATCAACAAGATAAGGACACGGGGCAAGATAGGTCTACTCATGGTTCACACAAAAATAAGCGCAAAGATAAGCGTTCAAAAACAAGGGCCCGACTCTATCAGTCTCTTAGCTGTACAAATCTGATTATATGCGCATTGAAGAATGGTATTCCCAGCAGCTAGGGGCAGCCCCGCTTTGCTTAGCCGCCCGCGCAGCACCTAATGGAAGACGGGTAGGCTCAAATGCTTCATAGAGCCGCTGGCTCGAAAAAAACTACCTACCTTTGCAGCCGCAAAAAAAATCCCAACACAGTGCTTGAAGTTCAAAATCTTGCCTTGCAGTATGGCAAGCGCGTCCTCTTTGATGAAGTCAACCTCAAATTTCACGGCGACAATTGCTATGGCGTGATCGGTGCCAATGGTGCCGGGAAGTCCACTTTCCTGAAAATACTCAGCGGCGAGATAGACCCCACCCGAGGCATGGTGCACATGGAGCCCGGCAAGCGCATGGCCGTGCTCAAGCAGAGCCACACCGAGTACAACGAAGTTTCGGTGCTCAACACTGTACTCATGGGCCACAAGCGCCTCTGGGACATCATGCAGGAGAAGGATGCGCTTTACGCAAAACCCGACTTCAGCGAAGCAGATGGCATGCGGGCGAGTGAGCTCGAAAGCGAATTTGCAGAAATGGAAGGCTGGAATGCCGAAAGCGATGCCAGTGCCCTCCTATCGGGCCTGGGCATTGTGGAAATGCTGCACCACACCGAGGTGAAAAACCTGAGCGGACCGCAAAAGGTAAGGGTGCTCCTGGCCCAGGCCATCTTTGGCAATCCCGATGTGCTTATACTCGATGAGCCCACCAACGACCTCGACGCCGAAACGATCGTGTGGCTCGAGGACTTTCTGCTCAACTTCAAGAACACGGTGATTGTGGTCTCGCACGACCGCCACTTCCTCGACACGGTGTGCACCCACATTGTCGATATCGACTTTAGCAAGATCAAGCTCTTCACCGGCAATTATACCTTCTGGTACGAGAGCAGTCAGCTGGCCCTGCGCCAGCGCGCGGCGGCCAACAAGAAGGCCGAAGACAAGAAGAAGGAGCTCCAGGAATTTGTGGCGCGCTTCAGCGCAAATGCCAGCAAATCAAAGCAGGCCACCAGCCGCAAGAAGTTGCTCGACAAGATCAACCTGGACGATATACAGCCCTCCAGCCGCAAGTACCCTGCCATCATCTTCCAGCAAAGCCGCGAAGCCGGCGACCAGATACTCCACGTACGCGGCCTGAGTAAAAGCATTGACGGGCAGGTGCTCTTCAAGGATGTGGACATCAACGTGCGCCGGGGCGAGAAGATCAGTTTGCAGGCCGGGAGCAGCGTGGCCACCACGGCCTTTTACCAGATCATCAATGGCGAGATGGAGCCCGACAGCGGCGATTTCGAATTTGGCAAGACCATCACCCCTGCCTACGTGCCCAATGACAATGACCAATATTTCAAAAGCAATGACAACCTTATAGACTGGCTGCGCCAATACAGCGAGGAGAAGGACGAGGTGTACATCCGCGGTTTTTTGGGCAAAATGCTCTTCAGCGGGCAGGAAACCCTCAAGAAGTGCAATGTGCTGAGCGGGGGCGAAAAGGTGCGCTGCATGCTGTCCCGCGCCATGCTGGCCGGACCCAATATGCTGCTGCTCGATGAGCCCACCAACCACCTCGACCTGGAAAGCATCACGGCCTTCAACAATGCCCTCATTGACTACCCCGGCACAGTGATCTTCACCACCCACGACCAAACTTTTAGGGAAACCACGGCCAACCGGGTGATACACCTTGGGCCGGAGGGGGCGAGAGAAGGCAAAGTGGCGAAGGAGGAGATGGTGGCTTAGATGTAGGGGGTTTTTAGTTGTTGGTTTTAGTTGTTGGTTTTTAGTTGTTGGTTTTTAGTTGTTGGTTTTTAGTTGTTGGTTTTTGGTTTGGGTTTTGAGCATGGGGGCTATCGATTAAAAGTCAGGGCTTCGACCTCCTGCATGAATGGGTTACCTCGTACCGAGTCCTCTTAATACAAGCTACTTAGTACATCGTACAACTGGGCTTGTGTAGGCCACTTCGGGCTCGGCGAATCTGCATTTAGGGTCAAGTAAGGAGCGCAGTCTGCTCGTCCTTATCCATTTTTTTTCGATATTAGGGCGCTGAATGCGCGCTGCTTATGTCATCAGGCTGGACGAAATACCGCAAAACTGTGATTCTGGAAAGGCTACTGCACCGGGGTGGGCAGCGTATCGGTATGCGTTTTGAACCCGATGAAGAGCTGAAGCAGTGCTGCAAGGAAATGGGTGCCAGCTACACGAAAACCCACCGGTGCTGGTATGTGGACAACCATCGGGAGAACATGAAGAAGATTTTTGCCACTTTTCGTGGAAAGGCCTGGGTGGATCAGACGGCATTTTTTGGCGAAAAGCCGAAAAAGGAGCCGGTGGAGGAGAAGCGCGCTACGGCTGGCATTGTACTGGACGCTGCGGGGAGAGCTGAGTATGAAAGGTACTGCACCTATCTGAAGGCCAAGGGCATGGCAGAGAGCAGTGTGCGCACCTATGCCAATTGCATCAGCGTGTTTTTAGCCTATTTTGCCGGAAGGGATGTGGCAGGCATTCGCCAGGAAGATATCGACCAATTTTTGAGCGAGCACATCTACACGCAGGGCCTGGCACGGAGTACGCATGCCCAGTATGTGGCTGCGCTCAGGCATTTTTACCGCAACAGGTATGGCAAGCACATAGCCGTGGAGCAACTGGCCTATCCCAAAAAGGGAAAGAAACTGCCCAAGGTGCTGGCCAAAGAAGAAATAGCGCTGATGATCAAGCACACGCCTAATCTCAAACACCGCATGCTCATGGCTATGCAATACGGCATGGGATTGCGGGTGGGAGAGCTTGTAGGCATCAGGATGCGCGACATAGACCTGGGGCGGGGCACCATTGTGGTACACGGCAAGGGATTCAAATCGCGGCGGGTGTTTATAAGCCGGGGCATTGCGCCTATGCTGCAGACGTATATAGATCAGTACCAGCCAAAGGACTACCTCTATGAGGGGCAAAACGGCGGAGCCTATTCGGACACTTCCGTAAATGCGGTATTGAAGCAGGCTGCGCGGCGGGCTGGTATCACCAAGTCCGTGCACTCGCACATGCTGAGGCACAGCTATGCCACGCACTTATTGGAATCCGGCACCGACCTGAGGTATATTCAGGAATTGCTCGGTCACAGCAGCTCGAAGACCACTGAGATCTATACGTTTGTGAGTACAAAAAAATTGGGCGATATTGGCAGTCCGTTTGATGACTTGGATATATGAACACATCCGATGCGTACATTTTGGGCGAAGGAATTATCCACAAGTGAGGACGGCGAAACATGGGGTATAAATCGATATACGGGTGTTTATCCACATGTTTTATGTTGATATAAACAAGTTG
>SLDS01000082.1 GCA_007125175.1 Flavobacteriales bacterium | reverse complement strand
GAAGGGCAAGCAGTCGCTCGCAGCCTTTTCGCCCAAGGCCAATCAAGTGGCCTTCGTGCGGGATAACAACCTCTTCCTGGCCGATCTGGATGCGGGTACCGAGATGCAGATTACACAGGATGGCCGGGCAAATCACATCATCAATGGAGCTGTGGATTGGGTGTATGAGGAGGAGTTTGGCTTCGATCGCGGCTTTTACTGGTCGCCAGAAGGCAGCAAGATCGCCTACTACCGATTCGACGAGTCGGAGGTGCCCGAATTCAGCATGGCCATCTATGGCTCGCTCTATCCTGAAAGCTATACCTTCAAGTATCCCAAAGCCGGAGAGCGCAACAGCACCGTACAGATTATGGTGTACCAGCTCAGCGATCAATCACAGCGCGAGGTACTTATCAATGCCAATGCCGAGCAGTACATCCCGCGTATCAAGTGGACCCGGAGCGATGATGAGCTCTGTGTGATGCGCATGAACCGGCATCAGAACCACCTCGAGTTTCTCCTTGCCGATACGCGCGCTAAGTCAAAAGACATCCCTTGCAGATCGCTCTACGAGGAGCATTCCAAAACCTACATTGAGGTCAATGACAATTTGATTTTCCTCGAGGATGGCAAGCACTTCATCTGGAACAGCGAGCGCGATGGGTGGAACCACATCTACCTGCACGATTTTTCCGGCAAGGAGGTGGGCAGACTCACACAGGGCAATTGGGAGGTGATTGATTTTTATGGTGTGAACCAATCGAGCCGAAGGATCTACTTTTCGGCAGCCATCGATAGCCCACTTGAGAAGGGCATCTATGCAGTGCCTTTCGGCAAATTGATCGACACGGGAAAATCGGGCGAGCTGAAACCTGTGGCCCTCTTGCGAAATGGCGGCAGCAATGATGCTGTGTTTAGCAGCAGCTTCGCCAATTTCATCAATGAGGAGAGCCATGCCGGTGTGCCCCCGCGCATCGCCTTGCACTACGATAGCGGCGAGGAGATCAGGGTACTGGAGGACAACTCCCAGCTCAGGGAACGACTGAAAAACTACGAGCTCAGCGAGGTGGAATTTGGGAGTTTTGAAACGAAAGCCGGCCACAGCCTGAATTATTCCATGATTCGCCCGCCCGATTTTGATCCCAATCGCTCCTACCCCATGATGCTCATGGTGTATGGCGGGCCCGGCAGCAATGTGGTTTCAAAGTCATGGGGCTATTCCAACTACTTTTGGCATCAATACCTGGCACAGCAGGGCTTTGTGATCGTGGCGGTGGATCCGAGAGGTACCATGCGTCGGGGCCGCGAATTCAAGCATAGCACCTACCTGCAATTGGGTAAGCTGGAAACCGATGACTTTATAGCAAGTGCAAGGTATTTTGGTGGGCAGGATTACATCGACTCTGAGCGCATCGGCATTATGGGATGGAGTTATGGCGGCTATATGAGCTCTCTTTGCATCACCAAGGGAGCAGATGATTTCAAACTGGCCATCGCTGTGGCCCCCGTGACCAATTGGCGGTATTACGACACCATCTACACAGAGCGCTTTATGCGCACCCCTCAGGAAAATCCTGATGGATACGATCAGAACTCGCCCATCCACTTCGTAGATCTCTTGAAGGGCCACTACCTGCTGGTACATGGCTCTGCCGATGACAATGTGCACTATCAGAACAGTATGGAGATGATCGATGCGCTCGTAAATGCCGACAAAGACTTCGACCTGATGATATATCCGAACAAAAATCACGGCATATACGGTGGCAATACACGGCACCACCTTTTCAGGAAAATGAGTGATTTCATTGAAGAGCGACTTTGATTGGCAATTGGCTTATTTGTTTATTTTTGGCCACCTACTAATGAAAATTACTGAAACAAAATGACCCAAGAAACTGGTATACTGGAGCCTAAGGAACCCAATATCGGTCATCCCAAAGGCTTGTACGTGTTATTCCTCGCAGAAATGTGGGAGCGCTTTTGCTATTACGGAATGCGCGTATTGCTCACCCTCTACCTCATCAAGGTATTGATGAAAGGTGACAATGAGGCCTTTGCAATCTATGGGGCCTATACAGCTCTGGTATATGCAGCACCGGTTTTGGGCGGTAAGATTGCAGATAAAATTCTTGGCTACCGCATCGCTGTGATATTGGGCGGGGTGCTTATGGCCCTTGGTGAATTTATGATTCTCGGGGGCACCGACGCATGGCTCTTCCTGGGTATGGGTGCCATCATTGTGGGCAATGGCTATTTCAAGGCCAATATCAGCAGTATCGTGGGCAAGCTCTACCGCGATGGCGATCCGAGGAGGGATTCGGGCTTTACCATTTTCTACATCGGTATCAATGTCGGTGCTCTACTGGCCACTACAGTGTGTGCAGAGGTGGGCGATAAGTTTGGCTATCACTATGGTTTTGCACTGGCTGGCTTCGGAATGCTACTGGGCCTTCTCATTTTTGTGCTTGGCCAAAATCGCTTTCGCCATGTAGCTGAGCCGCCAAATCCAGAGGCGCTCAAGGCAAAATACTTTGGCCCATTCAATCAATTGTGGACGGTCATACTCGCATCGCTGCTCGCCATTCCGCTGCTGTACGTGCTTATCGTGTACAATGCCGTGGTGGGATATTTGCTGATCGCTGTAGGTTTGTACGTGATCTACGGGCTCCTATCCAGGGGATTCAAAGAGGGCAAGGTGTTGAGAGACCGCATGATCGTTTTCATCATTTTGATGTTTTTCAATATCACCTTCTGGGCCTGTTTTGAGCAGGCAGGTACTTCCCTGACCCTCTTTGCCGAAAGGAACGTAGACCGACAAATTGGTAATTTCGAGATGGGAGCTCCCACCACACAATTCTTCAACCCTCTGTTTATCATACTTTTTGGATCTGTTTTCAGCGTGATGTGGATATACCTGAACCGCATCAAGAAGAATCCCAGCATTCCTGCAAAATTTGGTTTGGGTATCTTGCAATTGGGCTTGGGATACCTCGTTATTCAACTTGGTTATCAATTCGTAAGTCCCGAATACCTCGTACCGCTCTGGACCCTTGTGATTCTCTATTTGCTGCACACCACAGGTGAATTGTTCCTCTCGCCGATAGGGCTGAGTATGGTGACCAAGCTTGTACCGAAAGATATGACAGGTACGGCCATGGGCGCATGGTTTTTGTCCTTTTCCGCGTCTAACTTTTTGGCTGGGGTGCTGGCCAAGTTTACCGGGGCAGAGGTGGAGGAAGGCGCAGTGGCCGATCCTTCGGCCAGCCTGGCCCAATACCTCGATGTGTATACCAGCATGGGTCTTATCACTGTGGGTATTGGAATATTCCTTGTGCTCATCTCCAAGCCGCTTAATAAGATGATGCACGGCATCACTTAGGGCCTTCTGAAAAGCGGATATAATTCTGATTGTATGCGTTTAGAGAATTTGTGAGTACTGAAATGAAGGGGTTTGAAGAGCGAAATTTGAAAAGCATGTTTTCTGCTACGCTATCTTCGCCCTATCAGCTGCACGCCGTCTGTTTCTCCGTCTGCAAATTGCAGTATATCAATACAGCTGCTTTTTGACGGATCACAGCCGACGCACATCTGGTTTTTTCAGCAGACCCCACTTAATTTTATTTTGGCATTTTTATTGCTTATAGAGGCTGCACCAGATTGGCGCAGCCTTTTTGTTTTCATTACTTTTGTAAAAATCGCTTTGGCATATGAACTTTTCAAAAATTTGCACAGCCCTCTTCTTGACTTTTGCCATGCTCATTGCTGTAGAGCTCTACTCTCAGGACATTGACTGGAAGGACTTTGAAGAGGTAGAGAGCCTCATGAAGAAAGAGCCCCGCAAGGTGCTCATCGATGTGTACACCGACTGGTGTGGCCCCTGTAAGATGATGAACAACACCACCTTCAAAGACAAAGACGTGGTGCAATACATCAATGACAACTACTATGCGATAAAATTCAATGCCGAAGACGAAAGGGTGATTGAGTTTAAGGGGCAGGAATTTCGCAATGATGGCTATGACCCCGCACGCGGTAAAGGGCGCAACAGCACCCATGACCTTACCAAGGCCATAGCACCCGTCAATGGGAGAATCGCCTATCCCACCATCGTTTATATGGATGAGGAATTTCAAATCCTTTCACCCGTACAGGGAATGTACCGACCGGAGCAAATCATGCCCATACTCACCTATTTTGGTGAAAACATCTACCATGAGAAAACATGGGATGAGTATACTGCCGGGAGCAATTGATTTCTTCAGCACATTTATCATTTTTTGGCAATGCTTCCGCGGAATCAATGACCCGGAAGACTTTTAAAATTTGCTGAGATTCTTAATTTTGCAGCCATTCGAACTTACCTCAAACTCACTGAAACACAATGAGCGAAACAGCCAAAATCACCGTAAAAGGTCAAACATACGAGTTGCCACTAATCACCGGTACCGAAAATGAAACCGCCATCGATATATCCAAACTGCGCGCGCAGAGCGGATTAATTACCATCGATACAGGCTTCAAGAATACAGGTTCTACGAAGTCGGCAATCACCTTTCTGGACGGTGAAAAAGGCATACTGAGGTATCGTGGCTACCCCATTGAGGAGCTGGCGCAGAATGCCGACTTTCTGGAGGTGGCCTATCTGCTCATCAAAGGTGAACTTCCCAATGAGCGAGAAATGAGCGACTTCGCGCTGAATATCACCAAGCATACGCTCATTCATGAGGACATGAAGCGCTTCTACGAGGCCTTCCCGAGCAATGCCCACCCCATGGGTATTCTCTCCTCCATGCTCTCATCATTGAGCACCTTCTATCCCGAATCGCAAAAGCCCGATCGTTCTGAAAAAGACATCGAGCTGACCATACACCGCTTGATAGCAAAAATCACCACCCTTGCCGCACTCTCTTTCAAGTCGAGCAAGGGTCAACCCTATATCTATCCCGACAATAGCTTGAATTATGTAGAGAATTTCCTCTACATGATGTTTGCCGTGCCCAGCGAAGACTACGAAATCGATTCTGTGGTGGTGGATGCGCTGAACAAACTGCTCATTCTGCACGCTGATCACGAGCAAAACTGCTCCACAAGCACCGTGAGGATCGTTGGTTCCTCCAAGGCCAACCTCTATTCCTCCATCGCAGCGGGAGTATCTGCGCTATGGGGACCTCTGCACGGAGGTGCCAATCAAGCCGTAATCGAAATGCTGGAGCGCATCGTAAGTGATGGTGGCAACATGCAGAAATGGATCGATAAGGCCAAAGACAAAAACGATTCCTTCAGACTGATGGGCTTCGGACACCGGGTGTACAAAAACTTCGACCCCCGCGCCACCTTGATCAAAGATTCCTGCGATGCCCTGCTGGCCAAGCTCGGCGTGGAAGACCCGGCATTGGATGTCGCCAAAGAGCTAGAAGCCATAGCCTTGAAAGATGATTATTTCGTGGAGCGTGGGCTATACCCCAACGTTGACTTCTACAGCGGAATCATCTACCGGGCCATTGGCATTCCCACAGAAATGTT
>SLDS01000190.1 GCA_007125175.1 Flavobacteriales bacterium | reverse complement strand
TAAAGCGCGAAAGTGCAACGCGGCAGATCTCATTTTATGGACAAGACATTGACCAGACATGGCTGTGAACCGGGTTTACTTGTTAGCATCTTGCTCTATTTGTCGACCCTGCACTCTTCATTCTACTGTTAAGTGGCTTAATTACAGTCGGTCTGAATCCGAAGAAGAATCGAACTCAGGTTTATAGGCTCAAAGTGCTTTTTCTACTTCTTCTTCCGGCTTGTTTTCATGGCTTTCCTGATCGCGTGCAGCGAGAATAACGCCGCCGATCAAAGAATCAAAATCGATGGTGCCGGTGTCGTATGTCACACCAATGCGCACCACGATGAGGTCTTCATCGGGATGCACGCTCACTTGCTTGCCTTGAAAACCTCCCAGCCAATACGCATTGGGCGCATAATTGGCGAAGCCGCCATCGCCATTGCACCAGAATTGGCCCCCATAGCGCCCACCACTTTCAGAAATGGGAGTGGTGCAAAATTTCACCCAAGAGCTATCGAGAATTTCTTGCCCATACCAGTTGCCTTGCCTCAAGTGCAAAAGGGCAAATTTGGCCCAGTCGCGGGCGCTTCCGTAGCCGTAACTCGAGCCAACGAATGATCCGGATGCATCGGTCTCAACAAGGAAGTCGCGCATTCCCAAAGGCTCAAATAGTTCCTTATAAGCGTACTGTCTGAATGCATCGTGTCCACCCAAAGCCTCTGCACATATGCGGGTGAGTATGTTCGAGGTGCCCGAAGAGTAGTACCAATGGCTACCGGGCTCGTGCTTTATGGGCACAGAGGCTGCATAGGTGCCCATGTCGTCTCGGCTGTAAAGCATGGTGGTGGCGGTAGACACAGTGGTGTAGTCTTCCTCCCAATCCAGTCCTGAGCACATATTGACGAGGTGGCGGAGGCTGATTTTCGAGCGCTCATCATCCTTCCATTCCTTAATTGGCGCCGGAGCATCGGGGTCGAGCAGGCCATCCCGGATCAGCAAACCCACAAAAGCAGCGCTCACACTCTTCATCATGCTCCATCCCGGAAGCTTGGAGCGATAATCGAATCCAGGCCCGTACATCTCGCCTATGATTTCTCCATTTTTTACCACGAGGAGGGCCCTGGTGTTGAGTACCTGCTCGCCTTCCTTGTCGAAGCCTTGAAGCATGGCATCCCACAGGGCGCCCTCAGGCTTGACTTCATGCCCGGGCCATTTACTCGCAGCAAATTGCAGGGATGCCCGATCGAAGCTATCCCGTTCTACTTCGGCTATGCTGCGATCGTGGATGAGGGTACAGCCGAGTCCTTCGCGATAGATGGCGGTCTTTTTTTGCAAGCCCAATACCGAGCTGTACACGCGCTTGCTGTTCTTGTCTATCCTGTTGGTGGCCAGCCATAAGGGGCCGAATCCCAAGTCGATAGCTTCGATTTCTTCTTGATCCATCCCGCTCACGAAGTGGCAGGAGCACAATATCTTAGCGCTATATCCGGTCATGATGCCCAGCTTGGGCGAGAGGGAGTAATGGTAGTAGAGCAGCCCGGCGAGCAGTAGGGTAATACCGATGATAATTGTCTTTTTCATGCTGTTAAATTCAATGAAGAAGGCCCTTAAAAGCCGGAACAAATATAGTTTTGCAGCGTAGATACTTAGTACCTATTTTCACAGGCCAATGAGAACTGCATACGTTTATCCGATTCACAAAAGACTGCTATTCTTCGCCGCCGTGGCCTTCATCCTCGTGATGAACTACCTCTCCTTTGCCATACCCTTCGGAGGGCAAAGCAATGCCGAGGTCAGTGCCGCATACCCCACTTTACTCACCCCGGCCTCTTATGCCTTTTCCATATGGAGCGTCATCTACATAAGCCTTATAGTCTTTGCTTTTTTTCAGTATTCCAAGGGCAAGGAATTGCGCTTTTACAAATTGATTTGGCCTTATTTTATGGTCAATGCCTTGGCCAATGGTCTGTGGTTGGTGGCTTTTCAAAATGAATGGTTTTTCCTGTCTTTCGTCCTGATCGGAATTTTGCTGGGCACCCTTTTCGCCAAGTTTCGGCTTTTTTACAGGCTCAAGTCTGCGCTGAGCACCACACATCGCTACTTTTTCCACCTCCCCTTTGGCATCTATTTCGCTTGGGTAAGCGTAGCTACCATTCTCAATGCAGCAATTCTTATAAGTTCTTTGGAGATTTCTTTCTTCCAGCGTACCGATGAGCTTTGGGCCCTCATCATGATTGTCATAGCTCTGGGAGTGGCCATGTATGTTTTGCTTTCGCAAAAAGACTACATCTTCGCACTCACCTTTGTGTGGGCTTTCAGCGCCATCATGTTTGGCAATTACGATGTGGATTTGGTAAGGTACCCCGCGAAGATTGCCGGAATTCTGCTCCTTGCCAGCAGTGCTGTGCTATTCACCTCCGACCGCATACGAATGGCCCAATACGGACAGAGCCGTTCCTGAAAGCAGCCTTTGCTCTTTTTCTCAACCCCTCGGGAATCTCACTGATTTCTCTGCAAGTAGCCTTTGAGTTTATCGACAATAAGCGCCGTTGCACCCTTATTTTCGAAGATGTACAATTTGCCTTTTTGACCTGCCTTTTGGCGCAAAGCCTCATCATGCATGTACCTATGCATTGCTTCTGCAAATTCGGCTGCAATCCGCACACTTTTGGCTGCGCCGAGTTCGATGAGGTCGATCGCTTCCGCAAATTTGCGGTAACGCGGGCCGAAAACCGCCGGAATACCGTAGGCCACTGCCTCAGGCACATTGTGAATGCCAGCTCCAAATCCCCCGCCAACATAGGCTATATCCGCATGGAAGTAAGCGTGTTTGAGCAAGCCCATGGTGTCGAGTATAAGCACTTTGCCCTCGAAGGTGCCGCCCCCGATCTCCGACCACAAGTCCGCTTTTTCAAAGCGAGCCCGCAAGGAGCGAATGTGGGCCCCATCGATTTCATGTGGGGCGATGACCAGCTTCCAGTCCGAATCATTTGCCGCAGCTCGCTGCCACCAATTGGCGATCAGGGACTCATCGGCGGGCCAGGTGCTTCCGGCCAGCAGCAACTTTGAGGATCCCTTGAATCGCTCAATTTCTTCAATGCCCCCACCGGCTTCTGCCAGCTGCGCCACCCGGTCGAATCGGGTGTCCCCTGCACAAGCCGCCCGGTTGATGCCAATTTTTTGCAGCAGGGAGAGGCTTTTTTCATCTTGGGTGAAGATGTATTCGAAATGCTGAAGCTGCCGGGCCCACCATCCGCCCCATGATTTGAAATAAATCTGAGTCGCACGGAAGCGCGCTGAAACCAGAAAGGCCGGCACGCCCCTTTCGTGTAGTGCTCGCAAGCAATTGTGCCAGAGCTCATACTTCACAAATATGGCGATACCCGGATTGAGCTCTTCGAGAAAAGCATGCATCTGCCGGGGAGTGTCGAGCGGCAGATACAGCACCCTGATCGCCAGGGGGTAATCCTTGCGCATTTCATATCCCGAAGGACTGAAAAAGGTGAGTACCAACTCCGCCCTTTCGTGCTGTGCACAGAGGGCTTCAGCAATGGGTCTGCCCTGCTCGAATTCACCTGCCGATGCGCAGTGCAGCCAAATCCGGAAGGCTTTGCCCGCAGTGGGCAGTTCGAGTGCTTGCTCTCTTTGACTTGCCCGCCCTTCTTTCCAGGCCCTGGCTTTGGCATTCCATGTGGCGGCAATAGCAATGAGCAGCCCATATCCTTTTACGGCCAGTGTATACAGGCTCCGCATGCTTACTGAATGTAAAAGCGCTCGTCGCGTTGCTTGTACACTGGTATCACCCAGCCGACTTTGAAGCCGATGGCGATATCGAAATAATTGCCATCGGTAAACTCCATAGCATCCACATTGAAGGTGCGGTAGTCGGTGGTGAATCCCTGATAGAAGTCAAAGCCGAAGAAGAAATTGGCAAGCCTTGTATTGCTGAAGTTTTGATAACCGACGAATTGATAGCCTGCAAAGCCCGCTCGTTTTCGGTCATAGAGCTTTCGGTATTCGCCCTCGAGTGGAGGCAGATCGGCATCCCTGCTTTCGATCCAGGTGCGGTGCTCGAAAAAATTGATCCCGAGTTTCACCACCAGGCCCGAGTTGGGGTTGGGGCCGAGTATTGGGAAAATCTTTCCCACATAGAAGCCTGTGGCAAAGCCCCGCTTTTGCACCAGCACCTGTACAAATTCATCTTCATTGCCCAGCACCTGATTGCTCACGGAAAATCGCAGTTCCTGAAAACGGGTGTCGGCATCATTGACATTGTTGCTGAAGAGGTAGTTGAAGTCGGCCCCCAGCAATATGTTTTTCTTGGTCTTGTAGGCGAAGGAGAATCCCACAGAGGCAAAAGGGCCGTACAGCTCGGCCATATCGCCACCGGGTACGTAGCCTCCACCCTGAAATTGAAAAAGCGACATGGATAAGACCTCCTTACGCACATCTCCCTGAGCACCTCCATAGGTGGCAATGCTGAGCAGTAGAATGCAGATGTAGAGGCGTGTCATATGGGGTGTTAAACTCTCAGATGCTGGCGTAGCAATCGGGCCAAACCGCTTTTATCTTGTATATTCGCAGTCGCAAATTTAAGCCTTTCAATGAAGAAAATTCAAATGGTGGATCTTGTGTCTCAATACGAGAAGATGCAAGATGAAATAGACGAGGCCATAATCAGTGTGGTACGTTCATCCGCCTACATCAATGGGCCTGAGGTGAAAGCCTTTCAGGCCGAGCTCGAAGCCTACCTTGACGTAAAGCATGTGATACCCTGTGCTAACGGTACAGATGCCCTCCAAATTGCCATGATGGCTCTTGGATTGAAACCCGGCGATGAGGTGATTACCGCCAATTTTACCTACGTAGCCACCGCCGAGGTCATCGCCCTCCTGGGCCTGACCCCTGTTTTGGTCGATGTGAATCCAATTACATTCAATATTGAGCCCGAAGCCATCCGCAAGGCCATTACCCCCAAAACCAGAGCCATCGTACCAGTGCATCTATTCGGGCAATGCGCACCCATGGAAGAGATTCTCGAAATCGCCCGGGAGCATGGTCTCTTCGTAATCGAGGATACCGCCCAAGCCATTGGTGCCGAGTACACCTTCAGCGATGGCCGAGTGGCCAAGGCCGGCACCATGGGCGATATCGGAGCGACCTCCTTTTTTCCGAGTAAAAACCTCGGCTGCTACGGCGATGGTGGTGCCATGTTTACACAAAAAGACGCTTATGCTGACATGCTCCGAAGCGTAGCCAATCACGGACAAAGCCGACAGTATTACCACGACAATGTGGGTGTGAACTCCCGGCTGGATTCCATTCAGGCGGCCATATTGCGTATCAAGCTGCGCCGCCTGGATGAATACAATGCCGCCAGACAGGCCACCGCGGCCTATTACGACAAGGCTTTTGCGGAAATTGAAGAGATTAGCTGTCCGGCACGCTGTGGCAATTCCACCCATGTGTTTCACCAATATACCATGATTCTAAATGGAGTGGATCGCGATGGGCTAAAGGAGCATCTCGCCCAAATGGGCATTCCTATGATGATTTATTACCCGGTGCCCCTGCACCTGCAGAAGGCATACCGGGATGAGCGCTACAAGCAGGGAGACTTTCCGGTCACGGAAATGCTCTGCGAAAGGGTGGCCTCCCTGCCCATGCAAACCGAGCTGGATGAAGAGCAAATGGAGCACATTACCTGGGGAGTTAAATCGTATTTGAAAGCTGTACATATATGAAAATCGCTGTGATCGGAACAGGCTACGTAGGCCTGGTGACGGGTACCTGCCTCGCCGATACCGGCAATGAGGTGACCTGTGTAGACATCGATGTGGCCAAAGTAGAGCGCATGCGCAAGGGCGAAGTGCCCATCTATGAGCCCTACCTGGACACTGTTTTTGAGCGCAACTTGCGTCAAAAGCGGTTGAGCTTCACCACCGAATTGAAGGCGGCGGTGCAGGGTGCCGAAGTGATATTCCTCGCATTGCCCACCCCGCCTGATGAGGATGGTTCGGCCGATCTCTCCTATGTGCTCGGGGTGG
The DNA here is from genome assembly GCA_007125175.1 of Flavobacteriales bacterium. Taxonomy (GTDB): domain Bacteria; phylum Bacteroidota; class Bacteroidia; order Flavobacteriales_D; family Cryomorphaceae; genus T3Sed10-241. The sequence continues at coordinate 12,091 of SLDS01000190.1, read as the reverse complement.
CGCAGGATCTGGGTAAGATTCTCGAGTCATACACCGTAATCGTCGATAAGAGCACCGTGCCGGTCGGTACAGCCGACCTGGTCAGGGATGCCATTGCGGCCAATGCCCAAGTCGATTTTGATGTGGTTTCCAACCCTGAGTTTCTCCGTGAAGGCTTCGCCGTAGAGGATTTTATGAAGCCCGATCGGGTCGTTATTGGCACGAGTTCGGAGCGCGCAGCCCATATCATGGAAGATCTGTACAAGCCCTTCGTTAGGCAGGGGAATCCGCTTATCGTTATGGACGAGAAGTCGGCGGAGCTTACCAAATATGCGGCCAATGCCTTCCTTGCCACCAAGATCACCTTCATGAATGAGGTGGCCAATTTTTGCGAAAGGGTAGGGGCCGATGTGGATAAGGTACGCGCTGGGATTGGCGCTGATACGCGCATTGGTAAGCGTTTTCTCTTCCCCGGGATTGGCTACGGAGGGAGCTGCTTTCCCAAAGATGTGCAGGCCCTCGCCAAAAGTGGTAAGGAGTACCACTACGACTTTCAGATCCTCGATGCCGTGCTCCGTGTAAATGACAGGCAGAAGCTGGTGCTTGTAGAAAAACTCAAGGCGCATTATGGCAGCAGCTTGAGTGGAAGGCGTTTTGCCTTGTGGGGACTGTCCTTCAAGCCCGATACCGACGACATCCGCGAAGCTCCGGCCCTCTATATGATCGATGCCCTGCTGGAAGCGGGTGCTGAAATATCGGCATTCGATCCGGAGGCCATGGACAATGTAAGGCCGCGCTTTGGCAATCGCATCCGGCTTGTTGAAGGCATGTATGAGGCCCTTGAAGGTGCTGATGCATTGCTCATTGCTACCGAATGGTCGGTGTTTAGAAATCCCAACTTCGCAAAGATTGCGGAGCTCCTGAAGTCGAAGACCATTTTCGATGGTCGCAACCTTTACGAACTCGACCGCATGGAGGACTTGGGCTTTCACTACGAAAGCATTGGAAGAAGCCCTGTTCTCGCACCGGTAAAAGTCCAGGGATGAAGGGCAAACGCGTATTGATCACAGGTGCAGCCGGATTTTTGGGCTCTCACCTTTGCGATCGCTTTATGGCGGAGGGAGCCGAGGTAATTGCCATGGACAACCTCATCACCGGCGATCTGAAGAATATTGAACACCTCTTTGCCGATGAGCGATTCAGCTTTTATCACCACGATGTAAGCACCTTCGTTCATGTGCCGGGCCACCTTGACTACATCATGCACTTTGCCAGCCCGGCCAGCCCCATCGACTATCTGAAGATTCCCATTCAGACACTCAAGGTGGGCTCTCTGGGCACGCACAATTTACTTGGTCTTGCCAAAGCCAAGGGTGCCCGCATCCTGGTGGCCAGCACCAGCGAGGTGTATGGCGATCCCGAGGAGCATCCTCAAAGTGAGAGCTATTGGGGCAATGTGAATCCCATAGGCCCAAGGGGGGTATACGATGAAGCCAAGCGATTTCAGGAAGCCATGACCATGGCATACCACCGCTTTCATGGTCTGGAAACGAGGATAGTGCGCATCTTCAACACCTATGGTCCCCGGATGCGGCTCAATGATGGGCGCGTATTGCCCGCCTTTATCGGTCAGGCGCTTCGGGGAGAAGATTTTACCGTATTTGGCGATGGCAGCCAAACGCGCTCATTTTGCTATGTGGACGACCTGGTGGAGGGCATTTACCGACTGCTGATGAGCGATGTGGTAGAGCCGGTCAATATTGGCAATCCCGATGAGATCACCATCCGTGAGTTTGCCGACGAGATCATCGCTCTCACTGATGCCAAAACAAAGATTAGCTACGAAGCCCTGCCTCACGATGATCCGAAAAAACGTCGGCCCGATATCGCCAAGGCAAAAGCCCTTCTCGATTGGAAGCCAAAGGTGCACCGCAGTGAGGGCCTCAGAAAAACATTGGACTATTTCAGGCAGCTCGACGAAGAAGATCTCTACAAAAAGGAGCATAAACACTTCGAAAAATACATCAAGCGCTGATGGAATATTTTGCACATGAGACTGCTGTGATTGATGAGGGCTGCGAGATAGGGACCGGCTCCAAGATCTGGCATTTTTCTCACATCATGCCGGGATGCAAGATCGGAGCCAACTGCAATATTGGGCAAAATGTGGTTGTATCGCCACAAGTAGTACTGGGCAGCAATGTGAAGGTGCAGAACAATGTATCCATTTACACAGGAGTGAGCTGCGATGATGATGTATTCCTGGGGCCATCAATGGTTTTTACCAATGTGACCAATCCCCGGAGCGCGGTGAATCGACGCGGGCAGTATGCCAAAACCCATGTGGGCAAAGGGGCCAGCATTGGTGCCAACGCCACCATAGTGTGTGGTCACGACATCGGGGCCTACGCCTTTATCGGTGCTGGGGCGGTTGTCACCAAAACGGTGAAGCCCTATGCGCTCGTCATTGGCAATCCCGCAAGGCATGCGGGCTGGATGAGCGAGTTTGGCCATCGCCTGCATTTTGACGAAAGTGGAAAAGCACAATGCCCGGAGAGCGGCGTGTGGTATCAATTGCAAAACGGAGAAGTACACAAAAAAGGATGACTGAACGACCCATAGCCTTTGCAGTGGTGGGATGCGGCCATATTGGCAAGCGCCATGCAGAAATGATAGCCCGCAATCCCGAAGCGAAATTGGCCGCAATGATGGACATCAAGCCCCGAGAGCAATTGGGTATCGAGGGCTACGATGTGCCTTTCTTCACGGAGCTCGATGAGATGCTCCAGGCAGTACCCGACATTGACGTGGTGAATGTGTGTACTCCGAATGGCTTGCACGCAGAGCAATCTCTCAAAGCCCTGCAGAGACGCAAGCATGTGGTGTGTGAGAAACCCATGGGCCTGAGCAAGGCCAATTGTGAGGAGGTGATTTTCAAAGCCCTGCAAGTAAGTCGCCATGTGTTTTGCGTCATGCAAAACCGCTATTCGCCACCTTCTGCATGGCTCAAGGAAATGATTGATGAGAAGCGCCTCGGCGATATATACCTGGTGGATATCAATTGCTACTGGAACCGCGATGGCCGCTACTACAAGAAGGATGGTTGGAAAGGTACGCCCGACCTCGATGGGGGTACGCTCTTCACACAATTCTCGCACTTCATCGATATCATGTACTGGCTTTTTGGTGATATCCAGAATATTCAGGGACGCTTTGCGGACTTTAATCACCGGGAGATCACCGCGTTTGAAGACAGCGGAGTGGTCAATTTTGACTTTGTAAATGGAGGTGTGGGATCCCTGAATTACTCCACCTCCGTATGGGGCCAAAACCTCGAGAGCAGCATGACCATTATCGGCAGCAAAGGAAGTATCAAAGTTGGCGGGCAGTACATGAACAATGTAGAGTACTGCCATGTGGACGGCTACGAGATGCCGGAGCTGCCCGAGTCGAGCCCAGCCAATGATTATGGCCACTATAAGGGCAGTGCTGCCAATCACCACTTTGTGATACAGAATGTAATTGACACCATTAAAAACCGAAATGTGGCCACCACAAATGCCTTGGAAGGACTCAAGGTGGTGGAGATCATAGAACGCATCTACAAGGTAAGAGACCAGATAAAAGCATGAACATGTACGAAGAACTCCTGAACAAGGAGCGAAAGCTGGCCGTGATCGGCCTCGGATATGTAGGGCTGCCCATAGCCCTCGAGTTTGCCAGAAAAATTTCAGTGATAGGTTTCGATATCAATGCCGACCGCGTTGAGATGATGAAGAAACGCATCGATCCCAGCAATGAATTGGAGCCCGAAGCATTCGATGGCTGCGACATTGCCTTTACGGCAAATCTGGATGAGCTTCGCGAAGCTTCATTCTACATTGTGGCGGTGCCTACCCCGATTGACAAGAGCAATACGCCCGACCTCAAGCCGGTGCTTAGCGCCTCGCGTACTGTAGGGCAGGTGCTCAAGCCCGGAGATTTCGTCGTTTACGAAAGTACGGTGTATCCGGGATGTACTGAGGAGGATTGTATCCCGGTTCTCGAAGAATTGTCCGGACTCAAGTACATGGATGACTTCAAAGTGGGCTATAGCCCTGAGCGGATCAATCCGGGCGATAAGGAGCACACCATCCGCACCATTGTGAAGGTGAGCTCGGGCTGTGATGCTGAATCGGCTGAGATCATTGCGAAAGTATATGAGCTCGTGGTGGATGCCGGTGTGCACCGCGCCTCCTCCATCAAAGTGGCCGAGGCCGCCAAGATCATCGAGAATACCCAGCGCGATGTGAACATAGCGCTGATCAATGAGCTCTCCATCATATTCAACCGGATGGGCATCAATACCTACGAGGTGCTGGAGGCGGCTTGCACCAAATGGAACTTTCTCAACTTCAAGCCCGGACTGGTAGGGGGCCACTGCATAGGTGTGGATCCTTATTACCTCACCCACAAGGCCGAGAAGCTGGGCTACCACGCGCAAATCATCACCTCTGGCCGCTTTGTGAACGACTCCATGGGAGGCTATGTGGCCAAGCAAACGGTAAAGAAGATTATCGCCAAAGGCCAGCCTATACAGGGAGCACGTGCCTTGGTGATGGGGGCCACCTTTAAGGAAAACGTGAGCGATATCCGGAATAGCAAGGTGGTGGATACTGTGCGCGAACTCGAATCATTCAGCGTGAAAGTAGACGTAATCGATCCCCATGCTGATGCTGATGAGGTGAGGGAGGAGTATGGCTACGAGATAGTCTCTGAGCCCAAGCCCAGGTACGATGCCGTCATTGTAGCAGTAAACCACGAGGAATACATGAACCTGCCGGAAAGCTACTTTGCTGACTTGCTCACCGACAAAGGCGTATTCGTTGACCTGAAGGGCATATACCGCGGCAAGATAAAGGGCTTGGAGTACTGGAGTTTGTAGGCGTACCATGCATACCGTACGTACGGGATGGATAGAAGCCCGGTCGATAGATAGAGCCAGTCTGTACATTCAAGTAGCTCATTCGGAGTAAACAGGAATCCCTTTGGTCGTCGATCAAAGGGAGTGCAGCCCTCTGAGCAATAATTTGTGTCCGCTCATCAAAGCCCCAGCGGGGCGTCATCTATCAGCTCAGGGTGCAGCCCTGAGATTTCGTCATGGACACACGGTCATATAAGCCCTGGAGTGGTGGCATCACCTCATCAAAGCCCCAGCGGGGCGCCATCCGTCAGCTCAGGGTGCAGCCCTGAGATTTTGTCATGGACACACGGTTATGTAAGCCCCGCAGGGGTGGCATCACCCTACGATGTCCGACTTTTTGAAAATGTTCCGAAACCACCTTTAATCCCAAATATACCGTTCATCGTATTCTATCTTGTACTTTTCTAAAATGAGGCGGTACTCCTCTTTGAATCTCACATTGCGATGATGGTGATGTTGATTCGCAATGTATTTTACGACCGACTCTGTGCGGTCGGGACTCACAGAGAAGCTCCCGTAACCTTCTTGCCAGTAAAACCCTTCGTATTGATCTCCTTTGGTTTTGATCCATTTGGATGAGTTTGCTTTCAACTCTTGAATGAAAGAAATTAAGGTGATCTTCTTAGAAAGCATGCAGAGGATATGGATGTGATCCATATGTCCGCCTACCTTCAGGGGTTGACAATCCATCCTTTTGCAGATTCCGCCGAGGTATGGATAAAGTTCGGTCTCAATTGAATGGTCTATCAGGGGTACTCTGTTCTTCGTGCTGAAGATGATGTGTACGTAATTTTTCACCAATGATTGTCCCATAATGTTGGTTTGATTTCGTGAAAAGCGTGATTTGGATCGGAAGTGCATTTGCCTCAGTGTGATTTCGAAAATAGCATATTTGCTTGGAAAGATGCGAATAAATGATGTCGCCCTTTCAGGGCTTTGATGCCCGTATCCTACGGTGTCGATGGGCTTTGCCCCTCGCTATCGGATGTCGCCCTTTCAGGGCTTGTGATTCGCCTTCTATTCTGTCTGAATCTTGGTGATCCTTGTCTTTCGGATTTTCCACTTTGGCACGGCGAAATACAGATTTAATCTCTCTCCTTGGACCAAAATAAGACCTTATGGACGGGGCTTTGGTGCCTGCGCCCTATGGCATCGACGGGCTTTGCCCCTCGCTATCGGATGCCGCCCTTTCAGGGCTTGTGATTCGCCTTCTATTCTGTCTGAATCTTGGTGATCCTTGTCTTTCGGATTTTCCACTTTGGCACGGCGAAATACAGATGTAATCTCTCTCCTTCGACCAAAGGAAGGCTGTATTTCCAGGGCTTGGGCGCCTAAGACTTTCGGCATCTCATCAAAGCCCTAGCGGGGGCGCCACCCGTCAGCTAAGGGTGCAGCCCTGAGATAATATGATGTACACGGTCATACAAGCCCCGGAGGGGCGGCATCACCCTATGATGTACGACATTTTGAAAATGTTCCTGCACTAAACAGCCGCCGAGCTCAAGTTCAGGCTTCTGTCCACCCTTTTGAACAGTCCTTGCAGTACCCTCCCCGGACCTACTTCGATGATTTCAGTAGCGCCGTCGCCGAGCATGGCGGCCATGGTCTGGGTCCAGCGCACCGGTGCCGTGAGTTGGGCTACGAGCTTGGTCTTGATTTGCAAGGGATCACGTGTGGGCATGGCATCCACGTTTTGGTAGATGGGGCAGCGCGGGGTATTGATGGCAGTAGCTTCAATGGCCGCAGCCAGCTTTTGCCGGGCGGGCTCCATCAGGGGCGAGTGAAAGGCTCCACCTACAGCGAGCAGGTCGGCTTTGCGGGCCCCTGCTTCGCGCATTTTGGCGCAAGCCGCCTCTACGGCGGCATACTCACCGCTGATGACCAGTTGCCCCGGGCAGTTGTAATTGGCGGGCACGACGATGCCCTCCGTTTCACTACACAGCTTCTCCACCGTGGCATCATCGAGGGCCAACACTGCGGCCATGGTGCCTTTGGAAAGTTCCGTGGCCTCCTGCATGGCGTTGGCACGCGCGGCTACCAGCTTCAGCCCCGAGGTAAAATCCATGGCGCCGGCCGCTACCAGCGCAGAAAACTCGCCCAGGCTGTGCCCTGCCACCATATCAGGCTGGAAGGCATCACCGAGCACTGTGGCCAGCACTGCGGAGTGCAGAAAGATGGCCGGCTGGGTCACCTTGGTTTGCTTGAGCTCCTCCTCGCTGCCTTCAAACATGATGTCGGTAATGCGAAAGCCAAGGATGTCATTGGCTTGCTCAAACATGCTTTTGGCCTCAGGGGAAGCCTCATAGAGCTCCTTGCCCATGCCGGGAAACTGGGCGCCCTGTCCGGGAAATACGTATGCTTTCATAGGTCGTAATGGTGGGATTCAGGCAGCAATGATAGGGAATTCGGAGAAATGTCTGTTTCAGGAGGCTGTCAAAAGTTGAACTTCACCGGATACCATTGCTTGCAAAGCTTGAAAGCAATGGTTTCGATTTGGAGAATCGAATAATTTGCGAAATGAATCGCAAAAAAACCGGTATATTTGCGAAATGAATCGCAAAATATCTGTATTTGGGTAGATTTCAGCTGTCATGATTGAGCGCGCCATCACAAATGCTTTTAAAGAAAAGCTCCATAAAGGAAAGGCAATACTACTGTTTGGGGCAAGGCAGGTCGGCAAAACAACCTTGCTCAAGCACCTTTTTCAGGGCCAATCTGTGCTATGGCTTAATGGCGATGAACCGGACGTGCGCATTTTGCTTTCTGACATCACTTCGGCGCGCTTAAGCTCCCTCATTGGGGAGCACCAACTTCTGGTAATTGACGAAGCCCAACGCATTCCAAACATAGGCCTCACGCTTAAACTCGTGGTGGACAATATTCCTGAGGTTCAAGTAGTGGCTACAGGGTCGGCAGCGCTTGATCTGGCCAATAAATCGCAAGAACCGCTTACCGGAAGGAAGTGGATTTTTAACCTGTATCCCTTCAGTTTTCAGGAATTGGTCAAGTCACATGGCTGTTTAGATGAAAGCAGGCAGCTTAATCACCGGCTTGTATTCGGAACATATCCTGAGGTGTTTAACAGCCCGGGCAAGGAGAAGGATGTGTTAAGGTTACTCTCGGAAAGCTACATCTACAAGGACATTTTGATGATAGAAGGGGTGAGTAAGCCGGAGAAGCTTGTGAAGCTATTGCAGGCGCTTGCATATCAGGTGGGGAGTGAGGTGTCATACAATGAGCTCGGTCGAACGGTTGGACTCGACAATCAAACGGTGGAGAAGTACATTGACATTTTGGAAAAAGCTTTCATCATCTTCAAGCTGAAGTCGCTTAACCGCAACTTGCGCAAAGAGTTGAAGCTTGGCCGGAAGATCTATTTCTATGACAACGGAATTCGGAATGCGGTGATAGGACAGTTTGCTCCATTTGAGAACCGGCTTGACAAAGGTGCCCTCTGGGAAAACTACCTCATCAGCGAGCGTATGAAGTACAACGCTTACAACAATCGCTGGGTGAATGCTTACTTCTGGAGAACGCAGAACCAACAAGAAATAGATTACCTCGAGGAATCAGACGGGACATTCGACGCTTTCGAATTCAAATGGAGTGATAAGCGCAGAGCCTTGTTCTCTAAAACCTTTCTCAACAACTATCCCGTGAACCAAACAAGCGTGGTTCATCAGGGGGACTATGAAACTTTTCTGGGTATGGATGAGGGCTAAGGAGCTCCCAGGGTTAACACTCCAGGGGGTAATGTTTTGGAAAAATAAGAAGGGCCGCGCATCGCGCGGCCCTCGTCATCTATGCTTTTGTAAGCTTTAGTTCCTGTTGCCCAAAAAGCGCAACAGAAAAAGAAACAAATTCACAAAGTCAAGGTACAGGTTCAGCGCGCCGAAGAGGGCAAGCTTGGTACCTTCTTCACTCTGGGCCTCAACGGTCATACCGATGCGCTTGATCTTCTGCATGTCATAAGCGGTAAGCCCTGTGAATACCAATACCCCGATGAGGCTGATTATGTACTCCATGGCTGCGCTGCGCATAAACCAGTTGGCGACCATGGCTATGATGATGCCTATCAGGGCCATGTACAATATCGATCCCATTTTGGTAAGATCAGTGGTGGTGGTGTAGCCCAGAAATGCCATGGCCCCGAAGGTGCCCGCTGTGACAAAAAACACCAGTGATATGGAACTCGCAGTGTAGGCAAAGAATATAAAACTCAGGCTCATGCCCATTAACACTGAATAGGCGATAAAGACAGTGAGCATCGTAGTGGCCGACATCCTTTGCATGCCAAAGCCCATCCAGAGCACGAGTCCGAAGGGTGCCAACATCACAAGCCAGCCCAGGCCGGTCATGCCGCCCTCGGGATTGATGAGGTATTGTTCGGCAGCACCTGAGCTCGCGAACCACCAAGCCATAACACCAGAAATGGCCAAGGCCGAAGCCATATAGGTCATCACATTGCTTACAAAGTTTTTAGCTAGGCTGTCAGTCTGTGTCGCCGAGTCGATTGGCGCCATCTCGGCAGACCATAAATTGTTGTTTGCATTCATTTTTAGTGCAGTTTAGATGAAATCAAAGTTATGAATTCTGTTCTTGTTTCTGTGTTGAGAAATGCACCGTGAAAGGCTGAAGTCGTTGTCACGGAATTTTGTTTTTCCACGCCGCGCATTTGCATGCACATATGCTGTGCTTCAATGACAACAGCTACTCCTTGTGGCTTCAGGGTTTCTTGTATGCAGTCTCTGATTTGGTTCGTTAACCTTTCCTGTACCTGCAAACGCCGTGCAAAACAGTCCACAAGCCTCGGAATCTTGCTCAATCCGACAATTCGTCCGCTTGGGATGTATGCCACATGCGCCTTTCCGAAAAAGGGCAAGAGGTGGTGCTCGCACATGCTGTACACTTCGATGTCTTTAACGAGCACCATCTGATCATAGTCTTCCTCGAAGAGGGCTTCTTCCAAAATTTTAACAGGATCCTGGCGATAGCCTTCCGTAAGGTGTTGCCATGCTTTGGCTACGCGCTCAGGAGTTTTGGTGAGGCCTTCACGTTCAGGATTTTCGCCTACAGCCTGTAGCACCTCGGTATAGAGGGTTTCAAGCGTGTCGAGCGCTATAGGTGGCGTAGTGTCCGCTGCTTTCATGGGCTTATTCGCCAAAATACTCGGCGCTGTTGTTCTCGGTTTCGTGCAGGCGTATGCTGTGTAGCCTACAGCCGTGGCTTTCCACCTCTTCCTGTAGCTGCTGCCAAATGGCGACTGCCAAATTTTCAGTACTTGCCATCACACCTTTCAGGAATGGCACATCGAGGTTGAGGTTTTTATGGTCGAGCTCCTCGATGACCCTGCGCTTGATGATGCTGCTCAGCAATTTTAGGTCGATGATGCAACCTGTGTCGGGGTGAGGCTGGCCCTTCACCGTCACAAAGAGCTCATAATTATGGCCATGCCAGTTCACATTGGCGCATTTGCCAAAGACCTCAAAATTCTTCTCCTCGCTCCAGGCAGGGTTCCACAGCTTGTGCGCTGCATTGAAGTGCTCCCTTCGTGTGATGTAAACCAATGGCATCGCTTCTCAAAAATCGGCTGCAAATATACGATTTCGCCTGCATTTACGGCCTTTTCCGGCGGGAGGCATTTTGGCTACCTTTGCGGAAAATAGCATGCAATGATCGTAGTAACCGGAGCCGCAGGATTCATTGGCAGCTGCCTTGTAAGTGCCTTAAACGATGCGGACTACAAAGACCTTGTGCTTGTAGATGATTTTGCGAAAAGCGAAAAAGCAGCCAACCTGGAGGGCAAGGCCTTTACGGCAAAAGTGCACCGCGAAGACTTTCACACCTGGCTCGATGCCAATCACAAGATGGTCTACTTCATCTTCCACATCGGGGCGCGTACCGATACCACCGAGTTTGACCGCAGCATTTTTGAGCACCTCAACCTGGGCTATACCCAAAAGCTGTGGCAGCAGTGTGTGGAGTACGGCATTCCCCTGGTATATGCCAGCTCAGGAGCTACTTACGGCCTGGGTGAGCACGGGTACAGCGATAGCCACGAGGTGGTAGAGAAGCTCAAGCCCCTCAATCCCTACGGCGATTCCAAAAACGACTTTGACAAGTGGGGCCTCGCGCAGGAACGCAAACCTTACTTCTGGGCAGGGCTCAAATTTTTCAACGTGTACGGCCCCAACGAGTACCACAAGCGCCGCATGGCTTCGGTGATATTTCACGCTTTCAATCAAATACGCGACAGGGGAGAGGTAAAACTCTTCCGCTCCCACAATCCGGAGTACAAGGATGGCGAGCAGCTGCGCGACTTCATTTACGTAAAGGATGTGACGGCCGTGTGCCTTTGGCTGATGGAGACCCGCAAAACTTCCGGGCTCTTCAACCTCGGTACAGGGCAGGCCCGCACTTTTCTCGATTTGGCGAAAGCCACCTATGCAGCCCTGGGCAAGGAGCCGAATATCAGCTTTGTGGATACCCCCGCCGACATCCGCGACAAGTACCAGTACTACACCCAGGCCGAGATGGACAAGCTGCGCGCGGCGGGTTATGATGCGCCCTTCACCTCGCTGGAGGAAGGCGTGGGTGACTATGTGCAGCACTACCTTCAGGACAAGCGCTACCTCTGATGCCCATCCACTTCAGGCCCGGTGCGAAGCCCCCTTTTCGCCTGAGCGACTTTGACTTCTACCTTCCGGAAAAATTGCTGGCGCGCTACCCGGCACAGCAGCGGGAGGCTTCGCGGCTTATGGTGATAAGCCGTGAGCGGGGCATCCTGGCGCACAGCGTTTTTGCCGAAATAGGCCAATGGCTCCACCCCGGCGACCTGATGGTGATGAACAATACCCGCGTGATTCCCGCCCGTATGAATGCCCGCAAGGAGCGCATGGACGGGGGCGCCCTCATCGACGTGCTGCTGGTGGCCGAAGCCCCCGGCCCTGTGCCGGCCTGGGTGATGCTGCTCGACCCGCTCAAGAAGCTCAAGCCCGGCCACCGCCTCCTCTTTGGCGATGGCAGCCTCGTGGGCCACTACAGCGAGCGTCTCGGCGAGCGCGAATGCCTGGTCAGCTTTCCGGAAGTGGGTGATGCGGCCTCGCTTCGCTCGGCCCTCTTCGCCCTGGGCAGCATCCCCCTGCCGCC
>SLDS01000189.1 GCA_007125175.1 Flavobacteriales bacterium | reverse complement strand
GTGATGATGGTGATCCAAATACCATCAATGACACAGTAACCGCAGAATGCGAATGCGAAGGTACGCTTCTTGGCCCCGGTGCCACCTGTGGTGATCCGATTGTTGTAAGCTCTCTTCCATATGTAACAAGCGACAATACTGCTAACTACGACAATGCATATGGCACGACTGATCTTCCTGCTGGAGGTGCTACCTATCCTGACATCTCCAATGGTACAGGCTCTGGAAGCTACCTGAATGGCGACGATGCTGTGTATTCTTACACTGCCTCTGCCGATGGTGCCCTCGAGATTAGCCTTGACGGAGTAGCCAGCTGGACAGGCCTCTGGGTATTCTCGGGATGTCCATTTACAGAAGTATTGGCTTTCGAGACTATATCCACTGCCGGTGTGCGCAATATTCAAGGTCTTCCTATCAGCAACGGAGAGACCATTTACGTGGTTATTTCTACATGGCCTACGCCTCAGTCTACTGAGTACACATTGACCATTGAGGAATTTGTATTTGACTGTCCTGCTCTCGAAGCCAACATCGGCGACCCATGTGATGATGGAGATCCAAATACCATCAATGACGTAATCACAGCAGAATGTGAGTGCGAAGGTGTGGTACCTGGCCCAGGCGCTACTTGCTCTAACCCACTTGTTATTGGAAGCTTGCCATACAGTGACAGTGACAACACGGCGAATTTTGACAATACTGTCTCTACCATGCCGACCACCACTACTTACCCAGCTCCGGTATCTAATGGTACAGGAAGTGCCACTTACATCTCAGGTCCTGAAGCAGTATACCAATACACTGTAGCAGCTGATGGTAACTTGGATATTTCACTTTCTGGAGTGTCAGGCTGGGTTGGATTGATGGCTTTCAAAGGTTGTCCTTTCAGTGAGCGTTTGGCTTTCAGCACTTCAACTACCGGTGACACCCGTCAGATTGCCCCAATGCCTGTTTTTGAAGGTGAGGTTATCTACATTGTTGTATCAACCTGGTTGACTCAAACAGCTTCAACGGACTACACCCTGAATGTTCAGGAATTTGCCTTTGACTGTCCTGCTCTTGAAGCCAACATAGGTGATCCTTGTGATGATGGCAACCCATTCACATTCGACGATGTAATTACATCAGAGTGTGAGTGCGAAGGCCAGATGCCACCTACTGGCGGTGCTTGCTTCGTGCCGATTACTGTAGGAAGCCTGCCTTATTCAACAACAGATAACACTGGAAACTACGCTGACGTGTACTCGTCTGCCGACGTAACTGGATTGCCTCAAATCTATCCAGAGCTTTCGACTCCTGCCACCTTTAGCGGCTCTTACATCAATGGAGATGACGCAGTATACCGCTATATAGCTCCTAGCGATCAGTTCTTGGACATCGAATTGAGTGAGCACGGAACATGGGCTGGATTGATAGTGCTCTCCGGCTGTCCAGCTTTTACTGAAGTTCTTGCATGGCACAATGCCAGTACCTCGACAGGTCGCCTTATTGAAGGGCTTCCAGTGAGCAATGGCCAAGAGATTTTCATTGTTGTGTCTACTTTCCCTGCTCCTCAGAGCATTGATTACACACTCAGTATTTCGGAGACAGAGTTTGACTGTCCTGCACTGGAAGCCAATATTGGTGATCCATGTGATGATGGTGACCCAACAACTTTCGACTCTGTTGTAACTGCAGAGTGCGAGTGTATTGGAACTCCGTATGACTGTCCATTGTTGGAAGCCAACATCGGCGATCCATGTGACGCTTCTGGTGCTTTCGGTATAGTAAGCGCTGAGTGCGACTGCGAAGAGGTAGTATTCGAAGGATGTACTGTTGTTGACTTTGGTCAATTTGGCGTACACAGCACTGACTGCAGTCCTGAAAGTCCACTGTTCTTCCAAACCACTGGCGCTTGGGTACAAGAGTATTCAACCATCACTGTGCAAAATGGTGTTGAATACACATTCAAAGCCGTAGACGGTCCAGCCGAGATTGATCCTTTCTACATCACCATTACTGATACTGATGATAATATCATCACTTTCGGTACTGACTCTGTAGTTTGGACTGCTCCTGCCGATGGAGATGTTCGCTTTTGGACTCACGGTGCTCCTGACTGTGTAAGTGGCCTGACTGGTTCGGCTTCTTTACACACACGTCGTGTTGAGTACGACTGTGGTTGCCAGGCTAGCGGTGGTACCTTGGTAGCTGCCAGCAGTGTGCGTAGCTTCTGTGTGGGCACAGGTACTCCTAAGGGTCTCAGCATTACTGCTGACGGCGCTGTTGGAACAAATCAGCTCTGGGCATTGATCAACAATGCAACTGGTGACATCGTTGATACCCGAACAAGCAATTCAAACTTCAACCTGGATACTTATCCTCCCGGTAACTACGGCTACCGCTACATTCGCTATGAAGACGATGTAAGCCTTGCCGGTATTACCAACGTATCTCAAGCAAGTAGCCTCACAGGATGCTTCGGAATCTCTTCGAATGCGATTAACGTAACCCTAAGCGAAACTCCTGTAGGTGGTACCCTTACTGCCGTTTCGCCAACGACTGTATGCGCCGGTGTAGGCCCAGCCGTTGGTATAGAGGTTGCAATCTCCGGTAATGTAGGAGATAACAGCGGTTTCGGTCTTGTTGAAGCGCTGCCGAGTACTACTGTACTGGCTCAGTCAGCCAGCCCAGTATTCAACCTGAATGGTTTCGCTCCAGGTACTTACCGTGTATTCCACCTCAGCTATCAGCAAGGTGTGAACCTAAGCGGTGTAACTGAGGCTAGCGACTTGGAAGGATGTTTCGCTCTGTCGAATGCAGTAGTTGTAAACGTTGTAGACTGCGCCGCTGCTACGCTATCTTCTTCACCAAACCCAACTGCAGGTCCTTCTTACGTGACCTTCAGCAACCCACGTGATGAGATGGCTACAGTAGAAGTGTATGACATGAGCGGTCGTCTTGTGACTACCCTCTTCCGCCAAACTACCAATGCCGATCAAGAGTATCGACTGGAGTTTGATGGATCTACACTGCCAAACGGAGTTTACCTCTACCGTTTGACTACTCCTAGCGAAGTAGTTGTAGACAAATTCATGATTGCCCGATAAGCTCGAGCAAGAGAATTCTAAATCCAAACGCCCCTGCACCCGTGTGCAGGGGCGTTTTTATTTCCATAAGATGCGAAGAAGTCAGTATTTTCGCAGCCCTCACCCCTACTGACCTACATTCAACATGGCTTCCATTGTACCATTCAAAGCGGTATTGCCACCACCGCACATGGCCCACCTTGTGGCTTCTCGATCATATGTTTCCTACACGCCCATGCAGCTCAAGCGCAAGCTTGAGGAAAACCCATACACCTTCATACATATTATTAACCCCGAATTCGGTAACAAGAAAAAAAGCAAAGCCAATTCAGCACAGCGCTTTGAGAAAGTGAGAAAACGCTATGAAGATTTCATAAAGAACGGATTTCTTGTAAAAAATACACAAAAGGCCTACTACCTGTACCAACAGGAATCCGAGCTCGGAATTTTCAAAGGCTTGATATGCGGCATCTCCATCGACGATTATCTGCAGGGCTCCATTCGCATCCATGAGCACACCCTTACAGAGCGCGAAGAAGTGTTTTGTAACTATCTGGATATTTGCAATTTCAATGCAGAACCTGTATTGCTCAGCTACAAGGAGAATACTGCTGAAATCCAATCTCAACTAGCAGCCCTCTCCTCACAAAGACCTCTATTGGATTTCAGCACTACTGACGGATGCCGCCACCGGCTTTGGGAAATAGCAGATGCACACAGCCAAGAAAGCATAGCAAATACCTTCGCCAAGATCGATACCATGTACATTGCGGATGGACATCACCGCACAGCGAGCTCAGCCTTACTTGGAAAAAGAAGACGCGCCGCGCGCTCCACAGAGGAAAGTCCAGGTAGCGACTTCATTCTTGCCATGCTTATGCCCGCTGAGCAACTTGTAATCAAACCTTTTCACCGACTCATTAGCCTTAAGGAAGGACTTAAGGAGCAAGAGCTGTTGCAAAAACTGAGCGAGGACTTTATTCTTGAAAGATCCTCTACTCCAGTAGTTCCCTCTGCGAAGCGCACATGGGGCATGCGCATTGCCGGAGCATGGTACGCCCTGCGCCTGCGAAAGATGCCGCAAGCTGCTGCGATCAAGGAACAGCTAGATGCCGTTATTCTCACAGAGAAAGTGCTGGAGCCTGTTTTTGGCATTCGCGATCAAAAGACCGATCCAAGGATCAACTTCATCCCCGGAACAGAAAGCCTCCATCCTTACGAAAAAGCCATCGATGCCGGAGACCACAGCGCTCTTTTTACCCTTTACAGAGTGGATACCGAGGAACTCTTTGCGGTAGCCGACGCAAATGAGGTAATGCCTCCCAAGAGCACATGGGTGGCACCCAAGCTTAGGAGTGGGCTGGTGGTGATGCCGCTGGATTGAGCGGAGCCCACACTTGTATGCTTCGGTCATCACCTGCTGAAAACAATCTTCCCGTAGCTGACTCAAACAAAACTTTGTTTACGGAATGGGAATGCCCTTGTAATCCACTTCTGCCCAATCGCTGAGGAGATTTCCAATCTTTAGGGTTCCAAATTTTTACAAGCTTGTCCCGGCTAGCTGTGGCGAAAACTTGGTCTTCGCCCCCGCTAGCTATACTGTAGATGGCATAATTATGAGCAGGAATGCTTTTCACTTCTGTAAATTGAGAACTGTGCAAATCGTAGTTCCAAAAACGCAGATGCGCATCTCTTCCACCTGTGATTACACCACTTTTGCCGAAAGGCAGAATATCGTACACACCTCCTGAATGCGCTTCAAAACGGGATAGCTCATTGAAATATTCGGGTTCAAGTACATAAATGAATCCATCACTACTTCCCACCAGCAAGCGGTCGAAGCGGGTGTCAAAAAAAGTCTTTCTCAATTTGTGCTCGGAAAGAGGAAGCAAGAGCTTGCATGAGAAGTCAAATGCGTCAATCACCGAGAGCACACCATCGCCTCCTGCTACTGCATGCAAGCCCCTTTCCGGAAGTGTGCACAAATCAAAGACTCCTTTTACATGGTTTTTGAGGTGCTTCAGTTCGCGGCGCTCTTCAAGATCAATCACGTGAATGCCTCCGGCCATCTGCCCGATAAGCATATTCGACCCGTGGAAGGACAAGGCCAGTACGGGCTCGCCCACCTTAATTGAGAAAGAAGCCGCCTGCATAATGCTCAAGTCCCATGCGGCAACAATACCATCGGATGAACCCGAATACAGGCGCTGATCATCTTTTCGGAAGGCCAAGGTGTAGATAGGCCCCGCGTGACCTGTGAGCATGCCTTGCCAGGAGTATTGCATATCCCTGCAAAGATACATTCTTTGAGCAAGCCCATTTTGCCGACAAAGGCAGAAAAAATGCAGAGCAATGAAGAAAAAAATCATTTAAGCTTTGCGCATTTCGATAAATAGTGTAAATTGCACACTAACTAATTATTCAACCCCAAATCACAACACAATGAGAACAATGTTACTAGCCATGGGGGTGCTTTTCGGAGCATTCACCATACAGGCACAAGACGTCGAAATCACCTTTCGCGTGGACATGTCAGAGTTTACCGGAACCATTGACGCTTCCGGAATGCACCTTGCCGGCAGCTTTCCCACAAACACGTGGACACCATCGGCCCGTCCTATGACCGATGAAGGTGGTGGAATTTGGTCATACGTGGAAACCGTCGAAGCCAACTCAGAACTGGAGTATAAATTCGTACTCGGTAACGATTGGGCCTTTGGCGATGAAAATGTGGGTGGACTGAGCTGCTCGGCCCCATTTACATCTAACCGGGCCTTAACTGTACCAAGTGAAAACACTGTACTGGATGCCGTATGCTGGAACTCTTGCAATCCATGCGCTTTTGTAGCACCAACAGTGGAGGTTACTTTCCAAGTGGATATGAGCCAGCAAACCATCGACTTTGACAATGGAGGTGTGAGCATCTCAGGGACTTTCAACAGTTTTGATAAAACACCAATGGACGATCAGGGCAATGGCGTGTATGCCGTGACCATCGCTTTGGAGGAAAACAGCTCTGCACAATACAAATTCCGAAATGGCGACGAATTCGAAAATCCTCAAGGCCCCTGTGCATCAGGTGATTTTGGCAACCGTGTAGTAAACGTAGGCAGCTCCAATGAAGTATTGCCAGTGGTATGCTATGCCTCTTGCGATGCCTGCACCGAGCCGGGAGAATTCTACGACCTCACCTTCCAAGTAGATGCCAGTCAAATAGATATTGATTCACTCGGCCTGTTCATCGCGGGTACTTTCAATGGCTTCACTCCTACTGCCATGAATGATGAGGGTGACGATGTGTACAGCTTTACCGCATCGGTAGAGGAAGGCAGCACCGTATTGTGGAAATACCTAAACGGCGACAGTTTCGACAATGTAGAAACCGTGCCTGAAGAATGCGGACAAGATGATGGTTTTGGTGGCTTCAACCGTGTATTGACCGGGCCATCTGAGAATACCGTACTTGACGTGGTGTGCTTCGGCAGCTGCACTGAGTGCTCCACCGATGAATGCCTCGCCAATGGGGGTACGCTGGTGGCCAGTGGTACGAGGAGCTTTTGTGTGGGTACCGGTACTCCGGTAGGCATAAGCGTAAGTGCAGATGGAGCCGTGGGTACAAACCAACTATTTGCCTTGATCAATGCTTCAGGAGATGTGGTTGCCACCCGAAGCAATAACTCTAATTTCAACCTTGACGTGTATCCTCCTGGCAATTACAGTATACGCTACATCCGATTTGAGGATGACGTGAGCCTTGCCGGCATCACGAATGTAAGTCAGGCTTCCAGTCTCGAAGGTTGCTTCTCACTTGCGTCAAATGCCATTAACTTATTCCTGCGAGACGAGCCAGATGGTGGAACCCTTACGGCAGCAAGTTCTACCACGGTATGCGCCGGAGTGGGGCCCGCAGTTGGAATTGAAGTTTCTCTTTCGGGAGCCGTGGGTGACAACAGCGTATTCGGACTTGTAGAGGGAGCGCCAGGCACTTCGGTACTTGCTACTTCGCAAAACCCTGTCTTCAATCTGAACAACTTTGCACCAGGCACCTACAGGGTGTTTCATTTGAGCTACCAACAAGGGGTGAACCTCCAAGGGGTGACCCAAGCCAGTGATTTGCAAGGATGTTTTGATCTCTCCAATGCTGTGGCAGTGAATGTAGTGACTTGCCTGGCTCCAGAGTTATCTTCTTTCCCCAACCCGAGCAAGGGCAGCTCATATGTGAGCTTCAGCAATCCCAATGAAGAGATGACCACACTGGAGGTGTACGACATGAACGGTCGCTTGGTGGAGCAGCTCTTCAATCAGATGAGCATGCCGGAGCAGGAGTACCGCATCGAATTTGACGGAAGTTACCTTCCAAATGGCGTGTACATCTACCGTTTGACTACACAAAGCGAAGTTGTGACAGATAAGTTCATTCTGGCCCGCTAAGTGTGTCAATTCGTCCAATGATAAAGAGGGGCTTCGGCCCCTCTTTTCTTTTTCCGCCATATTGGCAGCATTTGGGCCGTGGCACACGAATTGAGATTTCAGGTCGATCCAAAAAATGAAACCATGCAACAAGGAAACATCAAAGTCCAGACTGAGAATATTTTTCCAATCATCAAGAAATTTCTCTACTCAGACCATGAGATATTCTTGCGAGAACTGGTGTCAAATGCCGTAGATGCCACACAAAAGCTCAAGACGCTCAACGCGCTGGGAGAGGTAAAGGCAAACACCGAAAACCTCAAAGTGGAGGTAATCCTCGACAGCAAAAAGAAAACCATCACCGTGCGTGACAACGGTATCGGAATGACCGCCGAAGAGGTGGACAAATACATCAATCAGATTGCCTTCTCCGGCGCAGAGGAATTTGTACAGAAGTACAAGGACAGCGATAAGAAGAATGCCATCATTGGTCACTTTGGTCTCGGCTTTTACTCAGCCTTCATGGTAGCTTCACAAGTCGAGATTATTACGCGATCGCAACGGCCCAATTCCACTGCTGTGAAATGGACCTGCGATGGCAGCCCCAATTACGCGCTCGAAGAAACTTCCAAAAAGGTGAAAGGTACCGATGTGGTGCTGCATATTGCCGAAGACTCTGAGGAGTTTTTGGAAGAGGGCAGGATTCGAGAAATTCTTGATAAATACTGCAAATTCCTGCCGGTGCCCATCAAATTTGGTACACGGGAACGCACGGTAAAAGAAAAAGATGCCGAGGGCAAAGAGATCGAGGGAGGCAAGGAGAGCAAAGTGGTAGAAGATGTCATCATCAACAATACCGAGCCCGCCTGGACTAAAGCCCCAACTGAGCTTGAGGATGAGGACTACGACTCATTTTACAGGGAACTGTATCCCATGACCTTCGAGAAGCCCCTCTTCCACATTCATCTCAATGTAGACTTTCCATTCAATCTCACCGGAATACTCTACTTCCCGAAGTTGAAAAACAACTTCGAAATGCAGAAAAACAAGATAAGCCTCTACTCCAATCAAGTGTTTATCACCGACAATGTGGAAAACATTGTACCGGAGTTTTTGACCTTGCTGCACGGAGTGATCGACTCACCAGATATTCCACTAAACGTGTCGCGCTCATACTTGCAAGCCGATGGCAATGTGAAGAAGATTTCCAGCCACATCACCAAAAAGGTGGCGGACAAGCTGGCGAGCATGTTCAAAAACAACCGTGAAGATTTTGAAGCCAAGTGGGAAGACATCAAAATATTTGTGGAGTTCGGGATGCTGACAGACGAGAAATTTTACGAGAAAGCATCTAAGTTCTACCTGCTCAAGAGTGTAGATGGTAGCTTCCACACCCTGGAGGAGTACGGCTCAAGAATCGAGGCGGCTCAGAAGGACAAAAATGGCAAGCTCATTCACCTCTACACCAATGATCAAAAAGAGCAGCACGGCTACGTAAGCAGCGCCCAAAACCGAGGCTATGATGTGCTCATAATGGACTCCCCACTCAGCAGCCACATCATCAGCAAGTTTGAGCAAAAGCTGGACAACACTGGATTCTCACGGGTGGACGCTGATACCATTGACAAACTCATCGAAAAAGAGGAGGAGCTGCCCTCTAAACTTAACGATGAAGAGAAAGAAAACCTCAAACCCATACTGGAAAGTGTGGTAGAAAAAGAGAAATTTACTGTTCAGTTTGAGAGCATGAGCGAAAAGGATCAGCCCATCATCATCACCCAAAGTGAATTCATGCGGCGCATGAAGGAGCAGCAGATGGCCGGTGGTGGCGGTATGTTTGGGCAATTACCCGAATCGTATAACCTTGTGGTAAATGCCAACCATCCGCTCATCACTCAGATACTGGAAGAAAAAGCGGAGGATAAAAAGAAATCCCTTGCCGAACAGGCCGTAGATCTGGCCCTGCTTTCGCAAAACATGCTGAAGGGAGAAGCCATGAGCCGTTTCATTCAGAGAAGTGTTGATCTTATCAAATAAATCCATACCACACCAAACCCAAAACGATGAAAAGAATCCTGTTGTACTTCGCAACTGTGATGTTGCTGAGCTCCTGCGGCTACAACTCCATGGTGGAGAAAGATGAAGAGGTGGCCAGGGCATGGTCGGCCGTTGAAACCCAATACCAGCGGCGCAGCGATCTCATTCCCAACCTCGTGAATACCGTAAAGGGCTATGCCGACTTTGAACAGGAAACCCTCACCGCCGTAGTGGAGGCAAGGGCCAAAGCCACAAGCGTGCAGGTGAATGTTGATGAACTCAACCCACAGAGCATTGCGCGCTTCCAGGAAGCGCAGCAAGAACTCTCGGGTGCCCTGTCGCGGCTGCTTGTCAGTGTGGAACGATACCCGGATCTCAAGGCCTCTACGCAATTCAGCCAGCTGCAAGCCCAACTTGAGGGTACAGAAAACCGAATCAGTGTGGCGAGGGATAAGTACAACAGCTCTGTAGGGGACTACAATACCTACATTCGGAAATTTCCCAGAAACATGATTGCCGGAATCTTCAGCTTCGAGCAGAAGGGTTATTTTGAGTCGGCCAGTGGGTCTGACAAGGCACCCTCAGTTGAATTTTGACAAGGATATGGCTGAGAACCTATTTTCCGAAAAGGAAAAACGCGAACTGACTGATGCCATCGCCGAGGCCGAGTCGCACACCAGCGGTGAGATTCGACTGCACATCGAGCGTTTTTGTCGTGAAGATGTCATGGATCATGCAGCCTTTATCTTCGAGAAGTTAGAAATGCACAAGACGGAGAGGCGCAATGCAGTGCTCTTTTACATTTCATTCGAAGATCACAAGCTTGCCATTCTGGGCGATGCCGGCATTCATGAGAAGGTAGGAGATAACTTTTGGGAGGAAATCAAAAACGATCTGGTAGAAGCCTTCAAAAAAGGAGAGTACGTAGCCGGTTTGAGCAAGGGACTCATCAAGGCAGGAAAGGCGCTTTCCACTTATTTTCCGAAAGGTGAGGACAATCCCAATGAGCTCTCCAACGAGATCTCCTTTGGCAAAAGCGTGAAAAAATGAGAAAGGCTTGTATCCATATCATTGCCCTCTTGCTCCTATTGGGTAGCAGCAGCACCTTATTGGCTCAGGATGATTGCTACCCTCCCAAGCCCAATCGTATGGTGGTAGATCAGGTCGGTATGCTGAGCAATGAAGAGGCCAATGCCTTGGAAAGCAAGCTACGCCTGCTCAACGATAAGACCAGCAATCAGGTTGTAGTAGTGGCTCTGGATCGGCTTTGTGCCGGTGATGCCGCCATGACTGCCTACGAAATCGGAGAGCGCTGGCGGGTGGGTCAAAAGGAATTTGACAATGGCGTGGTCATTCTGGTCAAGCCCTTTGGCGATAAGGGCGATCAACACACCTTCATCGCAACAGGTTACGGCTTGGAGGGTGCCATTCCCGATGCCACTGCCAAGCTCATCGTAGACCGCGAAATGATTCCTGCCTTTCGGCAAAACAATTTTTACGCCGGGCTGGACAAGGCCATCGACGTCATTGCTGAGCTGGCCACAGGCGAATACGACCATCAAACTTACTCTTCCAGAAATCAAGGCGATTCTTTAAGTCCGCTAGCAGCACTTTTCCCTTTCATTGTGATAGTCGGCATCTGGTTTCTACTCTTTTACCGAAAAACGAGCCGTTACGCCCGAACGAACAATCTGGGATTTTGGGCTGCTTTGGCATTGCTGAATGCAAGTAGCCGCAGCCACAGGGGTTATTACAACAGCTTCAGAAGCGGCGGAAGCAGCTTCGGTGGCGGAGGAGGATTTGGTGGCTTTGGTGGCGGCAGTTTTGGTGGAGGAGGGGCCGGAGGGAGTTGGTAGTCCCGGCTTCCTGAGGCAGAAAGACACAAATAATGAAGAACTACGTAAAATGGATAGGTGGTGGAGTCGGATGGATTTTCGGAGGCCCCATCGGTGCGCTGCTCGGCTTTGCTGTGGGCAGCATGATTGACAATACCACTGGCCTGCAAGAATACAGCGATGTGCGTGGTGGCCGCCCCCGTACCACCACACAGGATTTTGTAGTGAGCCTGCTTGTGCTCTCAGCCGCTGTGATGAAGGCCGATGGCAAGGTGCTCAAATCCGAGTTGAATTTTGTCAAAGATTTTTTCGTGCGTCAGTTTGGGGCCGAGGCAGCCAAGGATCAAATGTTGACCCTGAGGGAACTGCTCAAGCAACCCTTTGACCTGCGCAGCGTATGCAATCAAATCCGCCTCAACATGCCGCATCCCATGCGCTTGCAGCTGATGCATTACCTCTTTGGCATAGCACGGGCCGATGGCGTCATCTCGCAGTCAGAGCTGCAGATCATTGAGGAAGTGGCGAGGCACTTGGGCATCAGCCATAAGGATTTTGCATCCATTCGTGCTATGTTTGGCACAGATGAGAACAGCGCTTATGATGTGCTCGAGGTAGAGAAAGGTGCGAGTGATGCTGAGGTGAAAAAGGCCTACCGCAAAATGGCCATTAAGTACCATCCCGACAAGGTAAACGATCTTGGCCCTGAGGTGCAAAAAGCGGCTCGTGAGAAATTTGAGAAAGTGCAGGAAGCCTATGACCTCATCAAAAAACAAAGGGGGTTGAAATAGTGAAAAGGCCCGAACAGATCGAGCCGAGAGGCAGCTTGCTGGAGATCTTCAAGGCGGGGCTAGTGCCCTTGCTGCTGGTGCTTGTGATGTGGGTGGTACACTTGGCTTCCATTGAGTTCGATTTTCGTGTGGCTCCTTTTGGCGTGAAGCCACGCACCCTTGAAGGCTTGCTCGGCATCTTCACCATGCCATTCGTTCACGGCGGCTACGAGCATCTGATGAACAATTCTCTACCAATGCTGGTGCTGGGATGGGCCCTCTTCAAGTTTTATCGAGAGATTGCATGGCCGAGTCTCATCGGCATATGGCTGATCGGTGCTTTTTGGCTCTGGGTGAGCGGGCGAGAGGCCTACCACATTGGCGCAAGTGGAGTGGTATACGGGCTCGCTTCCTTTCTATTTCTCAGCGGCTGGCTACGTAAAGAGAAGAGCGTGATGGCCCTCAGCCTCGTCATTGTGTTCGTATATGGCGGCTTGTGGTGGGGTGTATTGCCCGTGAAGCCCGAGATGAGTTGGGAAGGCCACCTCTGGGGCGCACTGGCAGGATTTGCCATGGCCTGGTACTTCCGTAAAAAAGGGCCCCAACGCTCACTGTATCAATGGGAGGTCGAGGAGCTCCGGGAGAAGGAAAGAGAGAAGCTATATCCGCACATCGTTTTTCAGCAAATAATGCCCACCTCATTGCAAGGCGACGGGGAGGAGATTTCAACACCGCCGGGTACTCCTACCAATAAAAAAGCCCCGAAGCAGATGTCCGGGGCTAAGTATCTCAATCCCTGGAAGGTGAAATACACCTACAAAGCGGGAAAAGACCAAAAAAATAAAGATCAGGGCACTAGCTCTGAATAGATACCACTTCGATTTCGAAAGTAAGTGCCTGACCTGCCAAAGGATGGTTGGCATCTATCAGAATATGATCATCATTTACGTCCTTCACATGAACCACAATTTGCCTTCCATCGGGCATTTGTGAGCTCAACTGTTGACCCACATGTGGTGTAATTTCTTCGGGCAGTTGGCTCAGCGGTACTTTTTGAATCATCTCGGGAATCACCTCTCCGTAAGCCTCATCAGGACTCAGGGTTACTTTTTTCATCTCATTAACTTTCATGCCTCTTACGGCATTTTCAAAGCCAGGAATCATTTGACCGGCGCCCACCTCAAAAGCGAGGGGTTCACGTTCTCTGGATGAGTCGAATACCTCACCATTATCAAGTGTTCCTGTGTAATGTACCTGTACCTGATGGCTGTCTTTAACAATTTCCATAATACTTTTTGCTGTTTAATACAAAGGTAAGGATTACCTTTGCCATCACCCAATTTGAACAGAATTAGTAAATTGCTGTTTGACTTTTTTACACTAAAATAAAGGAAATGGAACCCCAACAACGCAAAGTCATCATTGCTTTAATCGTGATCTTCTTTGGAGCCATTGTGGTATGGCAAACCTCTACAGTGACCATACGCTCCGGTGAAGCCGGAGTGCTCTACCGCACATTCGGCGGTGGTACTGTCACCGACTTTTACTTCTCAGAAGGCTTTCACCTCATCGCACCTTGGAACAGTATGTACGTGTACAGCACGCGTAATCAAGAGCAAAGCGAGGTTATGGCTGCCCTATCAAAGAATGGTCTACAAATTCAGATAGAAATGTCTATACGCTTCAGGCCGGTTGCTTCAGAACTCGGAACAATCCACCAAACCATCGGGATGAATTACCTCGATGTGATCGTAATGCCCGAAGTGCGCTCGGCAGCAAGGCAGGTAATTGGTCGATACGACCCGGAAGAACTTTACAGCTCCAAGCGGGATTTCATACAAGATGAGATTTTCACAGGAGTGAAAGAGCGCCTCGAACGCATGAACATCCACCTCGATGCTGTTCTCATCAGGGGCATAGAGCTTCCGCAAAATATTCGCGCTGCCATCGAGAAAAAGCTCAAGCAAGAGCAGGAAAGCCAGGAGTACGAGTTCAGGCTCGAGAAAGAAGAAAAAGAAGCCCAGAGAAAGCGCATTGAAGCACAGGGTATCAAGGACTTCCAGGACATTGTGTCGGATGGAATTTCCGACAAGCTACTGCGCTGGAAAGGCATCGAAGCTACATTGGATCTCGCACGGTCTGATAATGCCAAAGTAGTGGTCATCGGTCAGGGAAGCGACGGTTTGCCAATTATCCTGGGCGCCGACAACAAATAGAATGGGCTTTCGGTATTACGCCGTATACAAACCCTTTCGAATGCTGAGCCAGTTCACCAAAGATGGGAAACGCCCCCTTCTGGGTGAGCTGGCTCATTTCCCTCCGGATGTATACCCGGTAGGGCGCCTGGATGGTGACAGCGAAGGCCTGCTGATTCTCACCAACAACAAAGCCCTCAACCATGCCCTGCTCAAGCCTGTGCACGGACACAAGCGCGTGTACTTTGCCCAGGTAGACCGCATCGTGAGCGATCCTGCCCTACAGCAGCTGCGCGAAGGGGTGTGCATCCGAATCAATGCAGAGGATTATCACACACGGCCGGCCGATGCCGAGCGCATCAGTGAGCCCGAGCTTCCACCGCGCTTTCCACCAGTTCGCTTCCGCAAAGACATACCCACGAGTTGGATTAAAATCGGATTGACCGAAGGAAAGAACCGACAAGTCAGAAAAATGACAGCAGCGGTAGGCTTTCCCACACTGCGCCTGGTACGCTATGCCATCGAAGACCTCACCATCGATGGCATGGATGCAGGAGAGGTCAGAGAATTACAGGAAGATGAACTCTTCAGATTGCTGCGGCTCGGCCATGTAGGGCAGTAAAGCCAAGTCCTCAGCCCTGAAAGCCTGTTGCATAGACAGACAGCGAGGCCATGAGATAATCCATAGGTATTTCGGGCACTGTAATGACCGAAAGGGAATTTGCAAGAATTGCTTTACTTTGAAAAAACTGAATGTAGAATGCGCTTGCTTCGATCTGCCGGAGTCATTGTTCTCTGCTTCCTCTCCGCTGCTATGGTGTTGCTCTTCTCCTGGCTGCCACGCGGAGGGGTCTATCCTTGGGTAAGCCGTAATTTTTGGGGGCCGGGCCTCCTCTGGCTGGCTGGAGCCAAACTGCATGTACACGGATCCAGTGATTTGCCGAAAGGCGCACCTTGCATCTATTACGCCAATCATCAATCACTGTATGATATTCCTGCACTGTGCCCAGCCCTGCCTCAAGCCCTGTATTTCGTAGCCAAAAAAGAGATATTAAAAGTCCCGGTATTCGGCTGGGGAATGTGGGCCATCGGAATGGTATTCGTGGACAGAAGCAACCCTGATCGCGCGAGGATATCTATGCAAAAAGCTGTAAAAGCCATACAGAAGGGCAAGCACATACTGGCATTTCCGGAAGGAACCCGCTCCCGCAGTGGGGAGCTGCAAGGCTTCAAAAAAGGCATCATTCATGTGGCAAAGAATGGTCAAATTCCGATGGTGCCCATAGCCATTGTGGGAAGCAAGGAGGTATTGGGGCACGATGGAAAATTGCGCAAAGGGGTGATCCATGTGCGGATAGGAACATCTATAAGCGCTGAGCAAATAGGAAGCATGAATATCCGTGAACTCAACGACATGGCTCACAGAAAGCTTGCTGAGCTAATCGAAGTGCAGATGCACGCCAATGGCAATCATGAGATGCACCTAAAGCAAGATATAAAAACTGCAAAAACCACTGAAAGGGTGTAATTTTGTCGCCCTAAAAAACAGCTTATGGGAAGAGCCTTTGAATTTCGTAAGGAGCGCAAGATGAAGCGCTGGTCTAAAATGAGCAAGACCTTCACACGTCTTGGCAAAGACATCGTGATTGCGGTCAAAGAAGGTGGCCCCGATCCTGAGAGCAATTCAAAGCTGCGGGCTGTAATCCAAAACTGCAAGGCAGCCAATATGCCCAAAGACAATGTGGAGAGGGCTATAAAACGAGCGAGCAGTAAGGATCAGGAAGACTACAAGGAAGTGGTATTTGAGGGCTATGGACCTCATGGTATTGCCATCCTTATCGAGACAGCTACCGACAACAATACACGTACTGTAGCCAATGTGCGAAGCTACTTCAACAAGCACAATGGCAGCTTGGGTACCTCGGGATCTGTTGAATTCCTCTTCGATCATAAGTGCTTTTTCAAAATAGCGAAAGCCGAAGAAGATCTGGAAGAACTCGAGCTGGATCTCATCGATTTTGGTGCTGATGAGATTTTTGAGGACGAAGAAGGCGTGATGATTTATGCTCCCTTTGCCGACTATGGTAAGCTCCAAAAAGGAATCGAAGAAAAAAACCTTGAGGTGATCAACTCAGGCTTCGAGCGGATTCCTATGGACAGCAAGAAACTGAGCGCAGAGCAAGAAGCAGAGGTGGATAAGCTACTGGAAAAGCTGGAAGATGACGATGACGTTCAAAACGTCTACCACAATATGGCCTGAGCAGTCATAAGAGTTCGTAGGCTGCTGATTCATTCCCTTAGGCAAGGCAAAAAAAGGCCCAAAGCATGGCCAATCTGGCTACTCTATCGATAATTTTTAGCGACTGATCGCAACAAGCCTGATATTGCTCCGTACATCTTCTTATGGCAATACATTGGGGTCATGAGGGCCAAATTGGCACGGAAATTGGCCCGAATGTTAAACCCATGCACCCGCTCAAGGACACAATAAAGCCGACTGAATGCAAAAAATAAAAGACGAAAGCATTTGAGGTCTCAAAAAATGTCGTAACTTCGTATTAACCAAAACCTAATACCGAACGTCGAACTGCTATGAGACTTCGCCAAATCATACCCACACTGCTGGGATTGTTTTTTTATTCCACCTCACTCTTGGCCCAGCTAGGTCCGGGAGGCGTGAGCGTGGAAGTAGACGATTGGGAATCCCTGAACGGGCAGTTTTCCGGCAATCAAAGCTCTTGTCGTCTGTGGCTGGATGCTTCATCTCTGACACATCTGGCTGATGGTGACGGCGTAGAAGTCTGGGTAGATGAATCGCTTTCGCACGTTGTGGACAGCGCTGTGGTGGTAAACTCCGAGCTCCCACCCTTCTTTCGGGATGATCCGGCCAATAGCATCAATGGCTATCCTGTAGTGACCTTTGAGGAAAACCGATTTTTTCAAATGGGAACTTCGATTGACCTCAATCAGGAGGCCATCACTTATGCCAAGACCATTTTCTTTGCCTTTCGCACCTCTACCGACGTCAACAGCAAGCAGATGCTTTATGAAGAAGGCGGCTGCATGAGGGGATTGAATACTTATATCGAGAATGGACAAATCATTTTCGGGGCATATGACCTCAACGAGGGAGGCATGTTCAACACAGGCGATGGAGGCCCAAATGACAATGGAACAGATCCCGATAATACCCCTCAGTGGGGATATACTTATGTGAGCACCGGCATCCAAGCCAATACCACTTACGTACTTGCCCTTCAATACTCCGCACCAGATCCAGGTGTGATCCACGACAACGATCCTAACTTTTTCGTCAAGGGATGGCTCAATGGAGTCGAATTTGCCGACATGGAATTTGATACTGGCAATCAAACCAACGAAAACGGTGCGAATACCGGTGAGAATGGCATTGGATCCCTTTGGCGCCACAGCAATCCTATTGGTATAGGCGCTATTCACGAGGGAGTGGTGTTTGTAGAGGGCCGCAACTGCGCCGCTACAGGTGCCTCCTCATTCCAGGGAAGACTTGCCGAGATATGCTACTACAATGAGCGGCTCAACCTAGCTCAGATCATCATTGTAAACAATTACCTTTCGGCAAAATACCTCTCGCTCTCACTTGCTGAGGACAAATACAACTACAAGCAAACCTATGGTACCGATGTGATCGGAATCGGCAGAAGAGGAGGATCTGCCCAAAGGCATAACCGCAGTCAGGGCCGCAATCCTTTCGAGATATCAGTACCCCTGAGCGACTTGAGCGGCTCAGATCAGTTCTTACTGACGGGTCACAACAGGGCTCCGATGGAGTGGAGCACCGTTCAAATTCCAGTTGAT
>SLDS01000130.1 GCA_007125175.1 Flavobacteriales bacterium | reverse complement strand
GGATACACGGTCCATCCACTGCTCGCAGCTCCCGTTTCCACGAAAAGTGAAGCCACCATAATTACGCTCGACACAAAGAAAAACCAGTATGAGAGCATATTCAGGAAGCCGCTCGCCATGTCACGGGCACCAATTTGTAGTGGAATCAACAAATTACTGAAGGTGCCGCTCAACCCTCCTGTCAAGACGAAAAATACCATGATGGTACCGTGAATGGTAACCAAGGAGAGGTACATATTGCGGTCAAGGATTCCATCTGGAGCCCAGCGATCACCAAGAAAGTAGTTGAGAATTCCAAAACTTTCACCCGGCCAAGCCAACTGCAAGCGGAAAAAGGTTGAAAGGGCCATCGCAATAACCCCCATGAATACCGCAGTTATCAAAAACTGCTTGGAGATCATCTTGTGATCCTGTGAAAAAATATACTTCGACACGAAACTCTCCTCGTGGTGAGCATGACCGTGATCGGAAGCGTGAGAGTCTGTTTTTACTTCTGTAAGAGATGCCATAATCTCGCTTTTACTAGTTGTTTTGCGCAATTTTACTTTCTTCTTCACTTTCCTCCATCTCCTCTTCTGCGAAAGATGGCTCTTGATCTAAACCAAGAACACTTGCGAAGGTTTTCTGTTCGTCCAGCCACTTTTTATAGTCGGCCTCCGAGTCTACAATAATGTCCATCTGCATGTTGTAATGCGCCGAACCGCACACTTTGTTACACAGCAGTACGAAGTTGAATTCCTCATCGTCGAGAATGCTGCGCATGCTGTCGGTTGTGATAGTAGGCACAAAGGTGAACTGTGTCGTCATGCCCGGTACAGCATTCATCTGGGCGCGGAAGTGAGGCATGTAAGCACTGTGAATCACATCACGCGAACGGATCTGGAAATTCACCTCTTTGCCGACAGGGATATGAAACTCACCGCGCACTACTTTGTCATCGAGCGCAGTTGAAAAGTCCGCACCGCTCTGCCGGTAATTGATCACCCGGGCACGCTGTCGCTTGCGCATACCTATACGTTCCTTGAGCTCCTTGACACGTCCATCGGGAATGATCTCATTGGCAATGCGCTCTTCCAGTCGTTTGATTTCCTTATTGAGTTCTTCGATTTGCTCGTCGAGGGTTTCTTCGGTGATCAAGCCCAATGGATTGCTGGGTGAAATGACAGAAAAGCTCGCCTCACCCATTACGCCGTCACTTCCGGCATAGCGGGCCGTCCAGTCGAACTGCTTGGAATAAAGCTCCACCTGAATTGCATCTTCGGAAGGATCGTCCATGATCTTATTCCAAGTCACCAATCCATAGATGATAATAAAGACCAGCACTATGCTCGGTATGATGGTCCAAACCATCTCCAGCGTATTGTTGTGTGCCAGATAGAGTGCCTTCCTCTCCTTGTTGTAGCGGTATTTCCATGCAAAGAAGAAGAGCAAGAAATTCACAATAAAGAAAGCCGGAATCAGGATCAACCAGTTGATATTGAAGAGCCGATCTGTAAGGGCTCCATGCTCCGATGCAGGCACAGGCAAGAGCACATCCTTGAAAGCAATTAATTGCCAAATGAAGGTGACAAAGAGCGCTATCATGAAGAAGAGCAGGAGATTGGCATTGATCCGATTGGTGCCTGGAGAGATATCCTCCTCACGCTTCTTAGAAATGCTGGAGGTAATCTGATACATCTTAGCGATCTGCGCGATGCTGATGATGATCAAAACGACGATGAATACCAAAAGTAATTTGTCCATATCCGGGTATTATTCTGTTCTCTATTCCGTGTTAGATACTGTGGTGTTGGCTTTCGCCCAAATAAGGAGATTGCTTCGGTACCAGTGATGCTTTGGTCAGTGCAGTCAGTACACGGTTCACAAAAAGGCCTGTGAAACCCAGGAAGAGCCCGATTTCCATCCAGCCAAAGTGCCAGTGCTCAAAAAGCACTCCGGGAGTAATCATCATGTATACATCCATGAAATGTCCAATGAAAATGATGGTTCCCACAGTGATCAAAAACTTTGGATTTCTCTTTGCGTCTCTAGACATTAGAAACAACATAGGCACGGCAAAGTTGATAAGCATCATGCCAAAAAATGGTACTTTATATTCCTCAATTCGCGTGATGAAATAGGTCACCTCCTCCGGAATATTGGAGTACCAGATAAGCATGAATTGAGAGAACCACAGGTATGTCCACAAAAAGCTCAAGGCAAATACCCACTTACCCAAATCGTGTATATGACTGGAGTTGATATCCTTGAGATAGCCTTTGGAAATGAGATAAAGGGATAGGACGGCGAGCACATTCATGGCCGATACCCACATACCCGAGAAGGCATACCAGCCAAAGAGGGTGCTGAACCAGTGGGTATCGATGGACATCACCCAGTCCCAGCTGAGGGTAGAAGAAAATACCGCAAAAAGCACCAAGAAGAGCGCTCCCCGTTTATAGCCCTTGAAATGGAGATCCAAGCTGCCGTTTTCATCCTCCATCAGCGATCGCTTGCGGAACCAGCGGGCGAAGAGTATAAAAGTTGCAAAATACACGAGGGTTCTGATCCAGAAGAATGGAGTATTCAGGTATGCCGTTTTATTGCCGATGATTGGGTCATAATCGGCGTTGAGCACTGCGGTTTCGCCAGCCTTTTCGGCTTTTTCAGCCGTTGAGAAATACTGTGGGTGATCGCTGCCGATGCTCGACTCTGCCACGTACTTGCTGATGGTGGCATCATCCATCCAGTGATAAATGTGATTCCAGTGGAATGTGGCACCAATGAATACCACAGCCAATACGACTGCTCCTACCGGAATGAAGGAGAAGACCCCTTCCATGACGCGGCGCAGCATCACCGTCCAGGCAGTTTCGGTGGCAAAGGATAGGGCGTAGAAAAACAAAGCCCCGAGAGCGATCCCGAAAAAGTAAAAACCATTGATCATGATATTGGACCACAGCCTACCGTAATGATCGCTGGTATCGGCAAAAATGCCGAGAATCAAAGTCAGCGCCCCTATCGCGATGAGAACGTAGGTGGCGAGTTTGGCTTTGTTAGAAAATACAAAATTCATTCTTGTTGTATTTTGTTCGGTTTATTCCTTCTTAAGTCTGATTCAGACAGTACTTTGTCCAAATGCTGCCTATTCTTTCTCTTCGTCTTTACCCTCGGCCTCACCTTTCTTTTGCAAGGTTTTGACGAAAGCTACCACCTTCCAGCGCTCCTCTTTGGTGAGCTGTGAGGCGTGCGAGCCCATGGCACCTTTGCCATAGGTAAGTGTGTGAAACATTTTGCCTTCCGGCAAATCCTTCAAGCCCTTGTTAAAAGGTTGGGGTGCGGGATGATTTCCATTCACCACCACTGGGCCGTCACCTTGTCCGTCTTTTCCATGGCACTGCACGCAAAAGTTGGTGTAAATCTTCGCGCCCGCATCCACGATGTCGTCTGTAGACTCCAAGGGAGAAGTAACCGTCTTACCCGCCAATTCATACCCATCAAAGGTATTGGGAATGGAGTAAGGCATGTCATTCATGGCATTGTCGCTGAATTGAATGGTGCCAGGAACAGGCTTTCGCGCACTGATTTGGTGCATCTTCTCGTAGCGTATGGTATCGCGAATTTCGCCATAGTCTACATAAGCCTCGATCGCCGGGCTTCGATACATGTCAGGGGTGTACTCATATCCGGGGCTCTGTTCGTCGCGTATGCAGGAGCTCAAAATCAAAGCACTCATCAATGTGAGTAGACCTATGCGGGTGTACATTTTCAACAGCTTCATTTCGCAGAAAGGCTTTTTTGATTGATTTCTATGGCACCTTCTTCCTTGAGGAGGTCACTAAGCTCGGCCATGTCCATACCGGGATTTTCCACATTGGTGATTTCCATGACAAACTTATCATCAGTGGTGCGCGGATCGGGGTTCACCGCAGGCATTCCCGGAAGGGTACCATTGCGCAAAAGGTAGGTGATCGCCATACCATGGGCTGCACAGAGCACGGTAAACTCAAAGCTCACCGGAACAAATGCTGGCAAATTCTCTAGCAGCGAGAAGCTCGGCTTTCCACCGATGTTCATCGGCCAATCGTAAACCATGAAGTACCACATTCCGAGCAATGCCAGAGACAAGCCGGTCATGCCAAACATGAAAGACACGATCGCCATGCGCGTGCGCTTCACGCCGATTACCGGGTCGAGACCGTGAATGGGAAAGGGCGAGTACACATCTTTCACCTTCACTCCCTTGGCTACAATGTTTCGCGCTGCGTCGAGCAGCTTGTGGTCATCGTCAAACATCGCATGAACCACATGAGTCATTTGAGGAGCTTTAGCCATTAGTGATCTTCTTTTTTGTATTTCTCACCTGAAACTTTCAGGATTGTTTTCAATTCATTGAGTGCGAGCACCGGGAAGAAGCGCGCAAAGAGCAGAAAGAGGGTAAAGAATATACCAATCGTTCCGATGAATATTCCAATATCAACCCAGGTTGGGTAAAACATCGACCAGCTCGAAGGCACATAATCTCTGTGGATAGAGGTAACGATGATCACGAACCGCTCGAACCACATACCTATGTTCACCACAATCGAAATGATAAATGTAAAGGTGAGGTTAGTTCGGAGCTTTTTGAACCAGAAGAGCTGGGGCGAGATCACATTGCAGGTCATCATGGCCCAGTAAGCCCAGAAGTAAGGGCCGCTGAAGCGGTTGATAAAAGCATAGGACTCGTACTCAACACCGCTGTACCACGAAATGAAGAGCTCTGTGATGTAGGCCACACCAACGATAGAACCCGTCACGATGATCACGATATTCATGTACTCCACGTGCTTGATGGTGATGTAATTCTCAAGGCGCATCACCTTGCGCATGATGAGGAGCAGGGTGAGTACCATCGCAAAGCCTGAAAATACAGCTCCCGACACGAAGTAAGGCGGGAAGATGGTGGTGTGCCAACCGGGTATCACACTGGTGGCAAAGTCGAATGATACGATGGAGTGTACCGAGAATACAAGAGGCGTAGCCAGACCGGCCAGCACCAGTGATACCTCTTCAAAGCGGGTCCAGTTCTTGGCCTTACCCGACCACCCGAAGCTTAGAATACCGTAGATCTTCTTTGCCAGGGGCTTGGTCATGCGGTCGCGTATGGTCGCAAAGTCAGGGATCAAACCGATGTACCAGAATACCAGCGATACGCTGAAGTAGGTACTAATGGCGAATACGTCCCAAAGCAGAGGCGAATTAAAGTTCACCCAAAGCGAACCAAAGGTATTGGGCAAAGGAAGCACCCAATAAGCTACCCAGATCCTACCCATGTGGATACCGGGAAAGAGGGCTGCCATCATTACTGCAAAAATGGTCATAGCTTCCGCTGAGCGGTTGATGGCCATGCGCCACTTTTGCCTGAAGAGCAAAAGCACTGCGGAAATGAGGGTTCCAGCATGGCCGATACCTACCCACCATACAAAGTTGGTGATGTCCCATGCCCAACCTACAGTCTTGTTGAGGCCCCATACACCGATACCGGTAGCTATGAGGTAAACGATGCACCCCAGGCCCCATAAGCTGATGAGACCAGCGATGCTGACCAGCAGGTACCAGGTTTTGGATGCTTTTCCTTCAATCGGGCCTACTACATCATTGGTGATGTCGTGGTAGCTTTTATCGCCCAGTATGAGGGGTTCTCGTATAGCGGCTTCTTTGTGCATACTGCGTGGTGTTTTCTCTCTTGGGATTAGCTATTTCTCACTTTCACTTTGTAGCTCACATTGGGCTTCACGCCAATCTCTTCAAGGGCGTAGTAAGCTCTCTTGTCTTCGTGCTCTTTGCGCACCACGCTCTTGGTATCGTTGAGATCACCAAAGCGAATGGCTTGCGTGGGGCAGGCCTCAGCACAGGCAGTTTGTACGGCTCCATCCTCTACAGGCTTGCCTTTCATCTTGGCGTCGAGCTTACCGGCCTGAATGCGCTGCACACACATGCTGCACTTTTCCATTACCCCGCGCGAGCGCACCGTCACATCCGGGTTGAGCACCATGCGCGCCATCTCGTCCTGTGCGGGATTAACACCTACAAACTTATTGTAAGCTTTGTAGTTGAACCAATTGAATCGGCGCACCTTGTATGGGCAGTTATTGGCACAGTAGCGCGTACCGATGCAGCGGTTGTAGGTCATCTGGTTGAGGCCTTCATTGCTGTGGGTGGTTGCAGCCACCGGACACACCGTCTCACAAGGAGCGTGATTGCAGTGCTGGCACATCATGGGCATGTGGATGGTCTCGGGATTGTCGTATTGCGGCACCTCCATTTCGCGGTAAGCGCTGATCACTCCCTTGCCTTCGTCTTCCGCAAGCTCCATATTCATGGGTGAGGAGTAGTAGCGGTCTATTCGCAGCCAATGCATGTCGCGTCCTCTACGCACCTCGTCCTTGCCCACTACCGGCACATTGTTTTCGGAGTGGCAAGCCGTAACACAAGCGCTACAGCCGGTGCACGT
This sequence comes from Flavobacteriales bacterium, assembly GCA_007125175.1. GTDB lineage: Bacteria > Bacteroidota > Bacteroidia > Flavobacteriales_D > Cryomorphaceae > T3Sed10-241. The sequence continues at coordinate 39,788 of SLDS01000130.1, read as the reverse complement.
AGAAAGATCGATACTCAATCCCCAACGGTGGCCCACTCCCTCTACAGGGTGATTCTGCCACAGGTCTACTTCCTTTACGGCCTTGTCGACAACCTTACCACCTTCGTGGATCGGAAGCACATGAGGTGGATTGTAAGTGCTGGGCTCAGCTGTTTTGAACTGTTGTAAATCGGTATCGCGCAGTACGCTGCTTCGACCCATAAGGGTGTGATGCGTTTGGGTGGCAGCGATGCTAAAGGTCTGGCCGGTATCTTCGATGCTCGCGCCAGATCGGTGGCATACGAGCAATCCACTTGCTGTGGAAACCAGAGGGTAGGCATTGGCTCCGATGGGTACTTTCTTTCCATCGGAATCGCGCTCGAAAGAGCCATTGCTTGTGGTGCGGAAGGCGGCACGGCCCACTTCCTCCTCATTGGCTCCACGGCCATAGCCGAGAGCGACGCCGACAGTTCCGCGCTTCTGTCCGGGCTGAGCAATCACAGGAAGTGTCAACTCCACATCATTGAGGCTCAACTTGGCCAGCGATGCTGGGAGCTCCTGACCGTAATGCATTTTAAACCCGAAGGACTCCACATCAGCGGGGTGCATGGTGATGTAATTGTCCCAGGTAATCTTGGTAATCGGATCGGGCAGCTCCTGAAGCCAAGGGTTTACAGCTTGTGTTCCCGCTCCTATTCCCACTTTCGTATAAAGCACCACTTCGTAGCCATCGGCGGGCGCTTTCTTTGATTTTGCGGAAGCTACGGCCCTGCTGAGGGCAGCTGAGTCAAATTCCGGGGTACCGCTTGAAGGCAGCTCAACGTACACTGATCCCCTGCGGAGGGAATTGTACCAAAAGTCGTCGAAAAGCACCTCTTCTTGCGCCATTTCACCGGCGTAGCGCTTCCACACCTCTCGGATAAAGTCGTGGTAATTGCCATCCATTTCGGCCCATGCCATCAGGCTATCTTGCATTTGACGGGTGTCGTACAGAGGGCTGATGGTTGGCTGAGTGAGGGCGTATTGACCGGTCTTGGGATAGTGGTCATTCCAGGACTCGAGGTAGTGGTGATCCGGGCACACGTAGTTGCAGAGGCTGGCTGTCTCGTCGCCCCATGAGGCGAAGGATAGGCTCATATCCACCTTTTCCAGACCCTCCTTGAAGGCATTGGCTCCAGGCCATGTATAGGCGGGATTCACTCCGTAGCAGAGCAGGGCACCCACTTTGCCGGCCTTCATATCATTGATGAGCGCTGCCACATCCTCATCCCTACCGTCTTTTACAAAGAGCTCTACATCCGTGCGGATGGTAGATCCATAATTGCCGAGCATTTGGTTGATTCCATTCACAATCACCTGCAAGTCGGGATCGTTGCATGATGCAATTACCAAGGAGCTTCCCCGATTCGCGTAGAGATCTTTGGCAGCAGCCTTCACCAAGTCCATCGGCAGCTCATCCGTTTTTGCACCGGCTTTGGAGGCACCCATCATACCGGCGAGCTCGTCGTGGATAGCCAGGGCCAGATCGTGTTCCTGCGATGGCTTGATCGCAGCGCGCTTATCGGCATTGGTACCGGTAAGCGACATGATGCTCTCAAATTGATAATGGCGGCTCATCCACTCGCCCTCAGGCTTGCGTCGAGAGGCATACTGAGAGGTGAAACTTCCTGTCATCAACCAGTCGTTGAGGAAGTCGGCAGCAATGCTTACCACTACCTTGGCCTTTGAGAAGTCGTAGTCGGGAATGAAGGCCTCGCCGAAGCAGCGCTCGTTGGCGATGCGCATGCCGCGATAAGAAAGGGGATCGTAGGCGATGGTACGCACAGTGTCCTCTCCGTATTTTTCCTTGAATTTTCCGATAAGGGCCTTTGTGGAAGGGCTTATGATGGTGTGGCTCAGGATGGCAATTTGCTTTCCGGAATCGGCAGCTTTCTTGAGGCCCTCTCGCACCTTGTCATCAACCTCGACCCATGAGCTGGGCTCACCATTGGCAAGGGGACCGCGCAAGCGGGTGCTGTCATAAAGCGATAGCACCGATGAATTGATTCTTGCATTCAGAACCTGTCCGGAGGAGCTATTGGGCTTGATGAAAATGGGGCGACCTTCACGGGTTTTTACCAGTACGCTGGCATAGTCATTACCATCGTAGTAAGTAGACGCGTAATAATTGGGTATACCCGGAGTGATCTCCTCGGGCTTGTTGGCGTAAGGGATGGATTTGATCACGGGGGTTTCGCAGGCAGCGATGGTGGCTGCGGTCACTCCAAAACCGAGAAACTTCAGAAAGTCGCGCCGCGATGTAGGGTCGGTGCTGTCTTTGGTGTCGGACAAGAACTCGTCCACCGATTTGCTTGGGGCGAATTCATTTTCTTGAGCTATCTGGAACTCTTCAGTCTCGTGAAGCTCTTCGAGTCCTACCCAGTACTTCTTATTGTTGGCCATGTTCAGCTGTGATACCTGATGATTAGTAATGACATTTTGAGCATTCCCATCCTCCGAGCTCTCGGGCAGTGATGGTACCGTCTTCGAGGTATTTCTTCAATTCCTCTTTGTTGTTGTCAACGAGGCGTCGGTGTACTTCGTCGTAGTAGCCGTTGCCATCCATGCGCACGGCAGTTTCGTTGTGGCAATTGATGCACCATCCCATGGTAAGGGGTGAGTACTGCCCGGCCACGGTGTAGTCTTCCTGAATTTGCCCGTGGCACTCTTGACATTCGATCTGCCCTACCACATAGTGCTGGGCATGATTGAAGTACGCGTGATCGGGCAGGTTGTGCACCTTCACCCATTGGATGGGCTCTTCTTCGCCTGTGTAGGCCTGCTTATCAGGATCCCAACCCACGGCGGCGTATATTTTTTGGATATCGGCTGTACCTTCTTCCGATCTGCCTTCATTGATTGCTTTGTGGCAATTCATACAGATATTGGTGGAAGGTATCCCGGCGTGCTTGCTCTTCAGGGCACTGTGGTGACAGTATACACAAGCTACTCCGTTCTCGCCGGCGTGAAGCTTGTGGCTAAATTTGATCGGCTGATCGGGTGTGTAGCCGGTGTATACGCCAACTCCCATCAGGGCATCCCATCCCAGGGTAACGAAGTAGACAAGTACCAGAATACCTGCAATGGAGACGAATACTTTGTTTTGCCAGAGCCATATCTTACCCTTTTCAGCAAATGAAAGCTCCGGAGCCAGTTCTTCCCCTTCAGCTTCAGCGAGCGCTTTTTGCAATTTGCTTAGTGAAGAGCGAACTCCCCACAGCGAGAAGATGAGAATAAGGAGGACAAAAACAATGATGTACAACCATGCTGAGGAAATACCCTCATCTCTTGCTACTGCTTCTTCGGTCTCTCCTGCATCGGCAGTGGCAGCCACCGGCGGCTCCCACTTTTCAATATAGTCAAGAATGGCATCAATTTCCTCGTCAGTGACTGCCTGTGCGTTCATGAGGCCTCCACGCGGCATCCATTCGGCCAGCATGGCATCCACATAGGGTATGCCCATTTCTGCGACAGCTGCCGGATTTTTGATCCACTTGTAGAGCAAATCTTCCTTCCCCTCCCATCTCTCTTGCACCCCCTTGAGCGCCGGACCAGTCATGTCCTTATCCACACGGTGGCAGGAAGAGCAGTTTTGCCTGAAAAGCTTCTCGCCATCCTGCGCGTGCAGTCCCTGAAACGCCAGGGCAATTAACATCGCTGAAGTCAGGGCCAGAGATTTTGTCAATCTAATCACAACATCCAAATGATAAGCCATATTTCTTCGTTTAAGTGGATATTCCACCCCTAAATTTGGGGGCAAAAATAAAATAAACCCACCGTAAGGAGGGTTAAATGTCATGAAATTGTCACGGCTTAAAATAATTTAAAATGATTCTAAATAGCGGAGCTGGAAGGGGTTTGTGAAAGTCTATCACACTCAAATTTAGCGCACAAAATCCGAATCACAAATGAGATGCATCTGGCCCAATTTTTGACCTACATTTGACATATGAAAATCTTCCCTTCACATTGGCGCTTCGGGGCCGCGCTGCCCTTACTTTTTTTTGGCCTTTACTGTTCGCCTGCTTCATGGGCTCAAGGCAATGAAGAAGACTGGCGCCTGTACCGGGTAAAGGATGAAAAAAGCGATACCGCAGATCGTCAAATTCACGATGCCGATGGCCAAATGGGAACGAAGAGTGTAGCGCTTATTGAGCGCTATGAGCGATCGGTGGATCGAAGCCCCGGCACAGTCAGGGTATACCGAGATGCCCGAATCGACCTCTTGGACTCACTGAGAAAGGAACATCCAAAATCTTTGGAAGGCTATCGGGTCCAGCTCTTTTTTGGTAGCCGTGCGGAGGCTCAGAAGATTCGGGGCGAATTCCTGAAAAAGTACCCTGATGTGGCAGCCTATGTGAGCTACCTTGCACCCAATTTCCGACTTCGGGTTGGTGATTTTCGCGATAAGCTCTCCTCTGAGGCACTCCGCGAAGAGATTAAGAAGGAGTATCCGAATGCCTACATTGTCAGGGACGAGATCAATTTGCCCCCGCTGAGAAGTACCAACAGTAAGAACTAGGCTCTGCAAATGGCCGCAGAGCATCAGAATTACGGACGCAGAAACCTGCGTTTTATCAATCGGGCAGATTAATCAATTGCCCAAATCAGCTGTCAAGTGTTTGCTTCACTTCCACCTCTTCAAAGGCTTCGATTATGTCGCCGACCTTCACATCGTTGAATTTATCGATGTTGAGTCCACATTCGTAACCCTTGGTAACTTCCTTCACATCATCTTTGAAGCGCTTGAGGCTTCCCAACTCACCGGTGTACACCACGATGCCGTCACGAATCAGGCGTACATTGGAGTTTCGGTTGATTTTGCCTTCGGTAACGAAGCAACCTGCAATGGTGCCCACTTTGGAAATCTTGAAGGTTTCTCTTACCTCGGCATTTCCAGTAATGCGCTCTTCGATTTTGGCACTGAGCATGCCTTCCATGGCATCGCGAATCTCTTCGATAGCCGCATAGATCACCGAATAAATCTTGATTTGAATCTCTTCCTTCTCTGCAAGACGTCGTGCACCGGCAGAGGGTCGTACCTGGAAGCCTACGATTACTGCATCTGAGGCAGTGGCAAGAAGCACGTCGTTTTCCGTGATTTGTCCCACGGCTTTGTGGATCACATTGACTTGAATCTGATCGGTTGACAGTTTCTGCAGGGCATCAGAGAGGGCTTCTACCGAGCCATCGACATCACCTTTGAGAATGATATTGAGCTCCTTGAAGTCTCCAATGGCAATCCGACGACCGATCTCATCGAGGGTAACATGCTTCTGTGTGCGGACGCCTTGCTCGCGCTGCAATTGCTCGCGCTTGGCAGCGATATTTCGGGCTTCGCGCTCATCGGCAAGTACATTGAAGCGATCGCCGGCATTGGGGGCACCGTTGAGTCCGAGCATAGAAACCGGCTGTGATGGCCCCACTTCGCGCACCTCTTGTCCCCTTTCATTGAACATGGCTTTGACGCGACCGGTATAATGACCGGCGAGCACCACATCGCCGGTACGCATGGTACCGGCCTCCACGAGCAGGGTGGTTACATATCCTCGCCCTTTGTCCAGGCTGGATTCGATTACAGTACCTAAGGCCAATTTGTTGGGATTGGCCTGGAGCTCCAGCAGATCGGCTTCGAGAAGCACCTTCTCCAGAAGATCTTCCACGTTGGTACCGTGCTTTGCTGAGATTTCCTCGCTTTGATATTTTCCACCCCAATCTTCCACGAGGATGTTCATATTGGCCAATTGCTCCTTGATCTTGTCGGGATTGGCATTTTCCTTGTCGATCTTATTGATGGCAAAGATCATGGGAATACCGGCGGCCTGTGCGTGATTGATGGCCTCTTTGGTTTGCGGCATCACCTCATCATCAGCCGCAATCACGATGATGGCGAGGTCGGTGACTTGTGCTCCACGGGCACGCATGGCTGTAAAGGCCTCGTGACCGGGAGTATCGAGGAAGGTAATTTTGCGCCCATCACTCACCTCAACGCTGTAGGCTCCGATGTGCTGGGTGATCCCTCCTGCCTCACCGCTGATTACATTTTCCTTGCGGAGGTAATCGAGCAAAGAGGTTTTACCGTGGTCTACGTGCCCCATTACCGTTACGATGGGGGCTCGCTTGGTGAGGTCTTCGGGACTATCCTCCTGAACGGGGATGGCTTCCTGCACCTCTGCGCTGGTAAACTCGACGGTGTAGCCAAGCTCCTCCGCTATGATTGTAATGGTCTCAGCATCGAGGCGCTGATTGATGGATACCATGATGCCCAAGCTCATGCATGAGGAGATTACTTCGGTAACCGAAACATCCATCAAGCTGGCCAGGTCGCTCACGGTAACAAATTCGGTGAGCTTCAGCACCGTCGATTCAGCTTGCTCTTGCATCGCACGCTCCTCCGCGCGACTGCGGTGCTCATCACGGCGGGCACGACGCACCTTGGCGCCTTTGCCCTTCACATTGCCCCCGCTCAGCTTGGCGAGGGTTTGCTTGAGCTCTCTATCGATATCTTCCTGACTGATCTCCTGCTTGACTGCTCCGCGGCCTTTTCTTCCTTTGTCGCCACGACCTGTTTGAGGTGATTGTTCGGATTTGGCGATGCGCTTGCGTTTGCGCTTGCCCTTTTGAGTTTCCGTTTCGGGATCGGTACTCATTACGGGCTTTTTCTTCTTCTTTTCCGGAAGGTCAATTTTGCCCACTACAGTGAGTCCCGAGAGCTTTTCAGCGCTGCCCCGTATGGTTTCCGGCTCGGCAGGTTTTGCCTCTTCTTTTGCTTTGGCGGCAGCTTCACTTTCAGCCTTGGCTTTGGCTTTGGCTTCCTCATCCGCAGCCTTCTCAGCCTCACTTGCCTTCTTCTTTTCTTCAGCGGCCTTTGCGGCTTCTTCCTCTTCCTTCTTTTTCTCCTTCTCACGCTTCTGCTTGTCCAGGTCGATCTTGCCTACAACGTTGAGTCCAGGCTTGTCTACCTTTGGCTTGATCACTTCTTCATCCGCGCCCTGCACATTTTTGATCAGCACCGCATCCTCTTCTTCACCGCTCTTCTTCTCCGGTGCGCGTTCCTTCTCCAGGCTCACTGTCTCGCGCTTACCAGAGGCTACCGTGGTTCTCTGAGCTTTCTCCTTCAGCTTTTTGGAATCCAGAAATTCATCCTGTAGGATCTCGTAGGCTGCATTGTCAATTTTGGTATTGGGCTTGCTTTCAATCTCAATGCCCTTCGATTTCAAAAAATCGACAATCGTGCTGAGCCCGACGTTGAATTCTTTTGCTGCTTTACTTAATCTGACCGGTGTTGATCTACCTGGCATATATGGGTTCTATAGGCTGCGAAAGTATGAAATTAGCTAGGAATAGCCTTATTCAAGCTCCTCTCGCAGGATTTTAAAAATTTCCTCAATGGTTTCTTCCTCGAGGTCGGTGCGGGACACCAAGTCGCCTTTGGACAGTTCGAGCACGCTGCGCGCGGTGTCCAATCCAACGGCTTTCAACTCGTCGATGATCCAGCCATCAATCTCATCTGCAAATTCCTCCAGATCCACATCTTCCTCGTCTTCATCCGTTTCGCGGTACACGTCGAGGTCATATCCGGTTAATTTGCTGGCGAGCTTAATATTGTGCCCACCCTTGCCAATGGCTAGAGATACCTGATCGGGCTTGAGGAATACTTCGGCCTTTTTGTTTTCCTCGTCCATCTTGATATTGGTAATCTTGGCCGGGCTGAGCGAGCGCGAGATGAGCAGCTGCAAGTTGGCGGTGTAGTTGATTACGTCGATGTTCTCATTTTTGAGCTCGCGCACGATGCTGTGTATGCGCGAACCTTTCATACCTACGCATGCCCCTACGGGATCAATGCGGTCATCGTAGCTTTCTACAGCTACTTTGGCACGCTCTCCCGGCACACGTACAATCTTCTTGATGGTAATGAGTCCATCAAATACTTCGGGCACTTCCATCTCAAAGAGGCGCTCCAGGAATTCGGGAGCGGTACGGGAGAGGATAACCACGGGGCTGTTGTTGCGCATTTCCACTTTGGCCACCACAGCACGCACGGCGTCTCCCTTCTTGAAGTAATCGGAGGGTATTTGTTCCGATTTGGGTAGAATCAGTTCATTTCCTTCATCGTCGAGCAATAGCACCTCGCGCTTCCACACCTGATATACCTCTCCGGTGATGATTTCTCCAACGCGCTCACTGTACTTTTTGTAAAGGCTGTCTTTTTCCAGCTCGATGATTTTGGCCACAAGGTTCTGCCTCATGGAGAGAATGCTGCGGCGCCCGAAGTGCTCGAGACGTATCTCCTCGGTGGCTTCCTCACCCACTTCAAAGTCGGGCTCAATCTTGATGGCATCCGAAAAAGCGATTTGGCTGTTCTCGTCCTCTACTTCACCATCGGGCACGATTTCGCGGTTGCGCCATATTTCGAGGTCACCTTCATCGGGGTTGATGATGATGTCGAAGTTATCGTCAGTACCGTGCTTTTTGATGAGCATACTGCGAAATACATCCTCCAGGATGCGCATCATGGTTTCCCGGTCGATGTTTTTGAATTCTTTGAACTCGGCGAAAGAATCGAACAAATTAATATTGCTCATGGCTTCTTATTTGAAATTGATCTTGATTTTGGCTTGTTGTATTTCGGCGTAGCTCAAGCGGTGATCCCGCTCCACCCATACCTTGTTTTTTTTTCCTTCTTGCTTTTCTTTCCGGCGGCTGTGCAGTGTAAAGCCCTCCTCATCGGCTTGGGTAAGCTCCCCTTCCAGCTCGCTGCTATCGGGCATCCACACCTTGAGCTCCCTGCCCACGTTTTTCTTGTATTGCCTGGGGTCGCGCAGGGGCTTGTCCAGGCCCGGGGAGCTCACTTGCAAGGAGAAGTCTTCGGCCTCCCTGTCCAGGTTGTGCTCAATTTGCCGGCTAAAGGCCACACAGTCTTCAATGCTCACCGGACCACTGCTCTCCAGCTCCACTTGTATCACGTTGCCCGGCTTGATATCGATGCCCAGTACGTAGTAGTCGCTACCGGTAATTTTCTCCTCGAGGAGCTTTCGTATGTGGCTTTCGGTGATCAATACAGGCAATAAAAAGAGGGGCTTCGGCCCCTCTGATTTCATTCGTTTTATGCCGCAAAGGTAGTTATTCTTTTTCAGCTAACAATGTGAAATAATGCAAGCCCGGGCAAAATGGCTTATGTATTGATTCTCACTGCCGCCTTTAGTCCAATCAAGCCTTGTCAGAAAACACATCCAGGCGCGCTCAGCGTCCACCGAGCACATTGTCTTTGACCACCTTCACTTTGCGCCCATTTTCGTACTCGACCGATCTGAGCAAATTGCCTCCCGGAGAGTATTCTGAGGAAATACCGTGGCGCTTGTTGTCGCGGTATTTCTCTACCAATTGGGGGTGTCCGCCCCTGCGGTGGTAGATGGTGCTTTCGCCTTCGAGTTTGCCATCCTTATAGCTGCATTCCCTCTGTTTTCCCCCTTCCGGGAAAAAGTATATCCAGGTACCGTGGGGCTTGCTATCGCGGTAATTGCCTTGGCGAATCGGGCTGCCATGCTCACTGTACTCAGAAAAACTGCCGTGAAGCTTGCCCTCCTTGTAGCTAGCACTCTCAATGAGTCGGCCATCTTCATTCCAGTGCTTCCATTGGCCGTTTTTCTGATTTTTGCTCCATGAACCCTCATAGCGTCTTTGCCCATTTGGGAACCAGCCCCGCCAGGAGCCATCGAGCAAGCCTTTGCTAAAATGCCCTTCATCGGATTGCTTGCCGTCTTTGAACCAACTCTTCCACAGACCATCTTCCAGGCCATGCTGATAGGAGCCTTCCTGTAGCTTCTGTCCATTCTCGAAGTATGTGGTCCAATCCCCGTGCTTCTGTCCGGCAGCATATTCACCCTTTCTCCATAAGGAGCCATCGGGATAGTAGCTTTTCCACTCACCCTCCTGCAGGTCATTCCCGAAGCGGCCCTCACTCTGCAGCTTGCCATTGGGATGCCAATATTGCCAAAGGCCCTCGCGCAGGTCGCGTTCAAAGCGGCCTTCCATTTCCTTGTACTCGTACTCCCGATGAAATATCCACTTACCCTGCTTCTGCCCCATTTCAAATTGGCCTTCCTCGGATTTTTGTCCGTTTTCGAAGTAGCTCGTGTAAGGGCCATGCAGGGTATCGGCCTTGAAAGTACTGGTTTTCCACTGCTCTCCGGACTCGAGGTAGTACTCCCAGCTTCCTTCCTTCAATCCGTCTTGATAGCTGCCGCTGCTGCGCAAATTGCCTTGGGGCCACCAGGTTTCCGATTGGCCCGTCATGCGGCCTGCGGTGTAAGTTTCGCGCGATTTGAGTTGCCCATTGGCATAGTGCTCCTCCATGCGACCATTGCCACCGCTAATGAGCTTTTGTCCATCGGGTGTCCAGAAAGCCATGAGCAAGGGTTTATCCTGAGTGTCTATATACTCTTCTACCATATGCTCTTGTCCTGAGGGGTACCAATACTGCCAGCGGCCCAGCTTATTGCCCTTTGCATAGCTGCCTTTCTCCCTCAGCTTGCCATCGCGGTAGTAGCGCAGATAAGGCCCATCGAGCTCATCCCAGGTGAAAAAAGCCTCACGCGACAATACGCTGTCCGCAAAAAAGGTTCGGGTAGGGCCCTGCAGGCGACCGAAGGAGTAGTTGCGCTCCTCTTCGATTGCTCCGTTTCTCGCAAAATAGTACCATGTACCGTGCTCCTTTCCCCAAAGGTATGAGCCCTCCGTCTTGACTTGCTTAGCTGCCGCATCCCAGTATTCCTTGTATGGCTCCTGTGGCAGGACAAGGGCTTCCTGGGCTTTTGCCGAAAGGCATAAAAAAAATAACAGTGAAACAATGAGGCCGAAATCACCTCTGGAAAAATGCTTTTTGGACAGGTACATGAACGGGATAGAGATTCGTGAGCACATCAACGCAATGCGGCCCGGATAATTGCGAGACAAAAGTAAGGAGGCAATCCCATATGGCGAACCCCAAGCAAAAAATGAAGGCAAAGACATCTCAGCGAGCAAAGATTACTCCATGAAAATCTCTAAAAAAACCTAATTCCTCAGCTCGGGCGAACAAGAAACTTAACTTTCGGTTATCATTACATCAAAATCCAAAATTCTTACCCATGATCCGCAAAGTCACCCACTTCTTTCTGCCTCTATTTCTGTGCGGCACTCTGTTTTTGTCATCTTGCAGCGACGACGATGACTTCACCGACGACACCGTAGGACCTACCCAAAATATGGTGCAATTACTCTCGAGTTTCCCCGAATATTCTACCCTTGCTCTGGCACTCAGCTTGGCTGACCTCACGCCTACGCTTGAGGGGAGTGGCCCTTTCACTGTTTTTGGACCAAACAATGCTGCCTTCACGGAACTTTTTGACGAGCTCGGCCTTCCCGCAGGCTCGGCAGAAGAGCGATTGATATCGCTTATAGGCGAGCTGGGCGCTGAAGAGGTGCAGCAAATACTGCGCTACCACGTAATTGCTGGCCTCGAGGTAAGATCTACGGACTTGGGGGAGAATACTTATGCCACCACCTTTTCTGATGCAAGTCCTGAGGGAGATCCTCTCTCACTTTTCATAAGAAATGTGGCACAGACCATAACGCTGAATGGCTCTTCAAACGTTACACAAGCAGACTTATTGGCGACCAATGGTGTATTGCATGGAATCAACTCAGTATTGCTCTTACCCAATGTGGTTGACCTCGCCCAGAACAATCCCATCTTGTTCTCCTCGCTCACTGATGCCCTTGTTCAGGCTGACTTGGTGAGCACCCTTGAAGATCCGGATGCGACCTTCACAGTGTTCGCACCCGATAACAACGCTTTTGCTTCGGCAGATCTGGACGGTGTAGATCTTTCCGAAGCTTTGCTTTACCACGTGGTATCGGGAAATATCCGCGCCGCCGACATCAATGAAGGCCCGGTCATTACATTGAACAATGGTGAGACCTTCAATATTGGTTTTGGTGAAGACAATCTTGTGACCATCACCGACAATCAAGGAAATGTGATAAATGTGATGGAAACAGATGTGCAAGGAACCAACGGAGTCTTGCACCGCATCGCTGGCGTACTGATCCCCTGATCGTCTGATCGTCTGCAATCCGAAAAATTCTGACTTATTTGAAACCCAAGAAAACCCCTTGTCGATGGCATCGGGTTTTTTTGGTTGAATTAAAAGCCTTTATGGCAGCCTGAAATCACAATCTGAAAGCGAAACAGATGAATAAGAAAGTGCTCATTACAGGTGGTTCCGGTCTAATTGGAAGCACTTTGAGTACCATGCTCCTACAGCGCGGATACGAGGTGGCTCATCTTTCGCGAAAGCGGGAGCAAAAGGGCGCCATACAGCGCTACCAGTGGGACTACAAAAAAGGAATCATCGAGGAAGAGGCCCTGAAGGACTGTCATGCCATTATCCATCTGGCCGGCGCAGGAATTGCCGATAAGCGCTGGACAAGCTCCCGCAAAAAAGAGATCATCAACAGCCGGGTGCAAACCGCTGAACTCCTCCACAGCCGCTGTGCCGAGATGGATCACTGGCCCAAAGTTTTCATCTCTGCCAGTGGTATCAACTATTATGGATCAGTCACGGGCGCACATACCTTTAGAGAGGACGACCCGCCGTCAGAGAGCTTCATTGGCGAGTGCTGCCGCCTGTGGGAAGAGGCTGCAAGGGCCTTTGAGCCACGCTGCAGGGTGGCCATGCTTCGCGCCAGTATCGTGCTTTCCGCAGCAGGTGGTGCCCTGCCCAAGATTGCCCTACCGGTGCGCTTTGGCCTGGGGGCAGCCCTCGGTACGGGTAGGCAATGGATGCCCTACATACACATTGATGATTTGTGCAAGATGTATCTCCACGCCCTGGAAAAGAAGGAAGTTCAAGGCGCTTACAATGCCTGTAATGGCGATCATGTGAACAATCGGCAATTCACCAAAAGCATCGCCAAGGCGCTGGGACGCCCCTTGATTTTGCCCGCAGTACCTGCCTTTGTCTTGAGGCTGGCCCTGGGGGAAATGTCCGAAATCCTGCTCAAGGGAAGCAGGGCCAGCGCCGAAAAGATTGCCGCCACCGGCTTTGAATTCGAATACACAAAACTCAGTACCGCACTGGAACAGCTGATCGGCAAGCGCTGAAAGAACTTGTCTCCTCCAGTCTGAAATGTATTGGCAGAAGGGTGTTCGCTCAATTGCGAGCCTGTCTCAGTACTCCCTCACACGAAGCCCGTCGAGAAATGCCCTCAAACCGTTCTTTTGGGATTCGGGAAGCTGAAGAGCATCCAGGCATCCCGCAGCCTGCTCAAAATAGCGATCGGCTACCTGCAAGGCGTGCTCACCTGCACCAAGGCTTCGAAACAATTCTTGAACGCGGCGCACCTTCTCTCCTGCAGGCATCTCGCGCTCACCATTGTAAATGGACTTTAGCTCAGCTGCTTCGCTCCCCTCTGCCACTTGCAAGGCATAGGTGCTGAGCAAGGTCTTCTTTCCCGAAAGGATATCACCTCCTACTTGCTTGCCAAAGCGATCGGGATCGCCAAAGGCATCGAGGAAGTCATCCTGAATTTGAAAGCCGATACCTGCCAGCTTGCCATATTGGTAGAGCTTTTCGGCATCTTCTTCGGAAGCATTGGCGACCAAAGCACCCATCTTGAGGCTGCATCCCAGTAGCACGGCCGTCTTGAGACTGATCATTTCGATATAACGCTCCGTGCTCACATCCATTTCGTTCTCGAAATCCATGTCGTACTGCTGCCCAAGGCACACTTCGAAGGCAGTTTTGTTGAAGAGACTGAAAAGTGCCGGCAGCTTATCCTTGCCGCAGCGCTCGAGTTGCTTGTAGGCCGCTATGAGCATGGCATCTCCAGAGAGAATGGCCCGATTGGAATCCCAGCGGTGGTGCACGGTGGCTTGCCCCCTGCGCAAGGGCGCCGCGTCCATGATGTCATCGTGTACCAGGGAGAAGTTGTGGAAGATCTCTACAGCGAGCGCTGCCGGCAAGCTTTCGCTAAAATCGCTTCCAAAAGCCTCGGCAGCCAGCATAACCAAGGCAGGCCGAATGCGCTTTCCTCCCAAGGCGAGTATGTAGCGAATGGGGGCGTGCAGGCCATCCTCGGGAAGCTGCTCCCGATAATTTTTCAGCTCAGCCTCAAAAGCCCGCAGGTATGGTTCGAGCTGCCTCACGCTTTCAGCAAGTTGAGTAAATACTGACCGTAGCCGCTCTTCACGAGGGGCTGTGCAATCTCATTGAGCTGGTCGGCACTGATATAGCCTTTCTTGAAAGCGACCTCTTCTATACAACCGATTTTGAGCCCCTGCCGCTCCTCGATCACCTCTACAAACTGGGCAGCCTGCATGAGTGAGGCAAAGGTACCGGTATCCAGCCAGGCAGTGCCCCGATCGAGGATACCCACCTGCAACCGCTCCCTGCGCAGGTATTCCTTGTTCACATCCGTGATTTCGTATTCCCCTCGCTTGCTGGGCTGCAGCTTTCTCGCAATGTCAATTACATCATTGTCATAAAAATAGAGTCCGGGCACAGCATAGTTTGATTTGGGATGCTGTGGCTTCTCTTCAATGCTCAGGGCCTTTCCCGACTTGTCAAATTCTACAACCCCATAGCGCTCGGGATCGGATACGTGGTAGGCATACACCAAGCCACCATTAGGATCGGTATTTTGCTCCAGCAGGGCCTCCAGCCCCATCCCGTAGAAGATGTTGTCGCCGAGTATGAGGGCGACTTTATCATTTCCGATAAAATCAGCCCCAATTACAAAAGCCTGTGCAAGTCCATTGGGCTCCTTCTGCACTGCATAGCTAAAGCGGCAGCCCAACCGGGAGCCATCGCCAAGGAGGCGCTCAAAATGCGCCTTGTCGTGTGGGGTGGTGATGATGAGAATCTCATTGATTCCCGCTTCCATCAGGGTGGAGAGTGGGTAATAGATCATGGGCTTGTCGTATACCGGCATGAGCTGCTTGCTCACGGCTATTGTGAGCGGGTATAGCCGCGTCCCAGATCCACCTGCTAGTATGATTCCTTTCATTGTGGTATTCCCTTAGCTTTTGTCAGTCTCTTTGGATTGCCTGAGCTCCAGTGCTTTCAGGTCGATATCTTCTTCCTCATCCACAATTTCCAGGAGGGGCTCCTGAAAAGACTTGGTGACAAGGCTGCGCTGAAAGGACATCAGCAGGCTCGGCAAGAGCACAAGGTTGGATATCATGGCCACGAGGAGCGTGATGGATACCAAAAGCCCGAGGGCGACTGTGCCTCCAAAATTACTCGCGGTAAATACAAGAAAACCGAAGAACAGAATGATTGAAGTGTATATCATACTCACCCCTGTTTCGCGCAAAGCTCTGAGAATACAGCCGTGAATGTCCCAAGAGCGCTGTTTGAGTTCCTGTCGGTATTTGGACAGAAAGTGGATGGTATCATCCACCGAAATACCAAATGCGATGCTGAAGACCAGTATCGTACTCGGCTTGATAGCCACGCCGAAATATCCCATAAGCGCACCAGTGAAAAGCAAGGGAATGATGTTGGGGATGAGAGAAATCACCACCATTCGTGCCGAATTGAAGAGCAGAGCCATGAGAATGGCGATCACCACAATGGCGATGGAGAGGCTGATAAACAGATTTTTTACCAGATAGGTAGTCCCATTAAGAAAAACGATACTCGTACCTGTAAGCGTCACCTTGTAGGCATCCGGAGGGAAAATTTCAAAAATCCGGGGTTTGAGTCTGTTCATCAGAGAATCGAGCTCATGGGTACCGATATCGGCGATTTGGGCGCTCACGCGAGTCACTTGCCGGGTGGAGTCGAGAAATAGACGCATCACCCCTCCGGCTTCGTCCTCATTGCCCCGCAGATAGGGCGCGATAAAGGACTTTTCATAGCCACTGATAAGGCTGTAACGCTCAGGTAAGCCATTGTAATAAGCTTGCTTGGCAAATTTCACAGCGTCAGTGATGGCCAGGGGGCGGGAGATTTCTTCATAGGATTCCAGCTCCTTCTGCAAAGCCTCGATTTTTCTCAGGTTCTTTTCCTGAGTGATTCGCGAGCTATCGAGTGTATTGACGAGCACCTCCAGTGGCATCACACCACTAAAATTGCGTTCGAAAAAGCGCAAATCGGTAATGATTTGGTCGTCTTTGGGCAGGTCATCGACAATGTTTCCGGTGGCTTTCACCTTGGTAAGCCCATACACCGCGAGGCCAACAAGAACCACAGTGGCCACATAGACCTTGGGCCGGTGGTGAATGACCAGATGCTCCAGGCCGCCTACAGCGCGCTCCAGCCAGGTGCGATCCAGGTGCTTGACATGGCGCTCCAAGGGTGGAGCGATGAAGCTGAATACCGTAGGAATGATGATCAGCGAAAGCAGGAAGACACTGATGATATTGATAGCGGCAATGATTCCAAACTCCTTGAGCATGGCACTCTGCACAAAAATGAAGGTGGCAAAACCCATTGCCGTGGTGGCATTGGTCATGAAGGTGGCATTGCCCACCTTGTAGATCACCCGGTTCAGGGCCTTGATCTGATTGCCGTGGATGCGGTATTCACTGTGGTATTTATTGAGCAGGAATACACAATTGGGCACGCCGATTACGATGATGAGCGGAGGAATGAGGCCCATCAGGGCGCTGAGCTTAAAGCCAAAAATACCTATGGTACCCAGAGACCATATCACCCCAATGACCACCACCACGAGACTTATCAGCATCACCCTGAAGCTCTTGAAGAAGAGAAAGAGCAAAATGGCGGTGACCAATGCGGCCAAACCTACGAACATGCCCAACTCCTTTTTGATCCGAATCATCTGCAAACTGCGGATGTAGGGCAGACCTGAATAATGCACCTCGAGGCCTGTGCTTTCTGTGAAGGCTGCAGCCTCGCGCTCAATGGCCCTTACCACTTCGATGCGCGAATCGGTTTCGAAGCGCTCCCTGTTCACAAAGAGCATCATCAGGCTGGCATAGGTAGTGTCATTGTAGATGAGCCTTCGGTAAAAAGGGAGGGATTGGATGATGGCCACAAGACTGTCCACCTCTTCCTGCGAATCCGGCCTTTGGCTCACCACTTTTTGCAAGTCGAAACGCTTCTCCTCACTGTTTTTCACCAAAGTGAAAAGATGGGCCTCGGAAAAAACGCTATCTACGCCATCGATGGCCCTCAAGGTATTGCCCAGATCGTACCATTCGGAAAAGACGGGATAAGAATGCAGCTCAGCACCCTGCACCCCGAGCACAAGGATGTTGCCATCCTCGCTGAAGCGCTTGGTAAATCGATCGTATTCTACCTGGGTGCTGTCATCCTTTGGCAGTATGCCGCCAAACTTGTAGCTATACTGCACATTGCGGGCCTGAAAGGCCATGAAAACAGTAACGATAGCGAGTGCCAGCAAAAGCGGAATACGGTTGCGAAGAATAAAGCCGGCAATTTTTTCCCACATATCGGTGTCGCGCCTTGCGTAGCCGACAAATATAGTAAGCCGGGTTTGATTAAAGCGCTTTTGCATTCCTGCAATGCACATCGAGCCACCCCAAGTCTGTGGCAAGTCTTGGCCGCAATGCGCTGCGAAAGGCAGGGCGCCACCTGCGAAAAAATGTGAATAGACCCGACATGCGCCAAGCCCGTGCATCGCAGCTCCCTTTTCAATGGCCGAGCAAGGATCTTGAAGCACCATACCGCAAGCAATGCTTACATTTGACCTATGGATTACCTCAGCCGCAGGGTAGGCTCCTACCTGCTGCGCCACAGCAGCCCACGACGTCTGCTCAATGCCATGCAGCTCTACAGCAGCTACAAGCGGTCTCGATTTCTGGGCCGAAGTGTGCACCGCGGCATGCCCATGTCCATAGCTGTGGAGCCCACCACTGCATGCAATCTGGCTTGCCCGGAATGCCCCAGCGGCCTAAAGCAATTCTCAAGACCCACAGGTCGGCTCAGAATGGAGCTGCTCACAGAATTGCTTGAAGAGACCGCTCCTTACCTGCAGCACATGCAGTACTACTTCCAGGGGGAGCCCTTCATTCACCCGGATATCTGTGAGCTATTTGCCATGAGCGCCTCAAAAGGTATCTACACCTCCACCTCCACCAATGCGCACTTCATCACAGCTCAAAAGGGCGAAGAGATCGTGCGCAGCGGACTGCATCAACTCACGGTGAGCATTGATGGCAGCACTCAGGCCGTATACGAGCAATACCGTCGTGGCGGTCGATTGGAAAAGGTACTTGAAGGCACGCGAAATGTGATTGAAGCCAGAAAAAAACTGAAATCGCGCTGGCCACTCATCATCTTTCAATTCCTTGTGGTACGACCAAATGAGCATCAGATCGGTGACATACAGAAGCTTGCAAAAGAGATCGGTGTGGATGCCTTGCGCTTCAAGAGTGCACAGGTATACGAATATGAGCATGGCAATGAACTGATTCCAAAAAACGAACGCTACTCCCGATACCGCAAGCAGGCCGATGGCAGCTACCGCATCAAAAATGTCATGTACAATCACTGCTGGAAGATGTGGCACAGCTGCGTGCTCACTTGGGATGGGCGTGTGGTTCCCTGCTGTTTTGACAAGGACGCCAGCCATCAGTTGGGGCAGTTCTCATCTGCTGGCGGCTTTCGCCAAATATGGGAGAGCGCAGCCTATCAGGGATTCCGAAACGCCGTGCTCAAATCGCGTAGTGAAATCGACATCTGTACCAATTGTACGGAAGGCACCCGTGTGTGGGTATGAGGCCCCGGCTTGATGCAAAAGCCACAAAAAAAAAAATCGTCTCCTTGGAGACGATTTTTTTAAGAACTGAACTTCTATGGGTTTTACTTGAGCAATTTGGCGATTTCTGCCTCCATTTTTTCTTGCTCCTCCGTGGCCAACTCGGCATCCACAAGGATTCTGCCGCTGTGTTCATCCACAATAATTTTTTGGCGTGCAGCCACATCCAACTGCCTTTGTGGTGGAATCTTGATATATGAACCCGCCGATGCTTCGCGATCGATGGGCACTACAGCCAATCCATTCTTCGAGCCATTGCGGATGCGCAAATAAGCAGTCACAAGGCGCTCATCTATGCTCTTCTTGGCCTTATCAGAGAGCTCCAGCAAGAGGTCTTCCTCGCGCTTGGTCTCATTGACAATCTCGTCCAGCTCGGACTTTTTATTCTCCAAATCTTTTTTGCGGCCCTCCACTTCTTCACGGGTGGCTTGCAGCACTTCCTCTTTTGCCTCGATCTGTGCACTGAACTCCTTGATGCGCTTCTCAGCCAATTTCATTTCCAGTTCCTGGAATTCGATTTCCTTGCTCAGCGACTCAAATTCGCGGTTGTTTCGCACATTGTTTTGCTGCTCCTTGTACTTTTTGATCAGCGCCTTGGAGTCAGTGATACTGTTTTTCTTATTGCTGATCTCGGTTTCCAGGCGCTGCTTTTCCTCCTCCATTTTGCTGAGGCGGGTAGCCAAGCCTTCTATCTCGTCTTCCAGGTCTTCTACTTCCAGGGGGAGCTCACCGCGCACGATGCGAATGCGATCAATTCGGGAGTCGATGATCTGCAATCGGTACAGAGAGCGCAATTTTTCTTCCGGGGTACTTGTGCTTTTGGATTTTGTTTTTGCTTGAGCCATAGATCAGTAATAATAATGGACGGGATTGGTATTCACTTCCGTCAAATGGGTGGCAAAAGTACTAAATTTTTTGGTCAAAAACTCGGCCAAAAGATCAATCGTAAACTGCTCACTTTCATAGTGTCCAATATCGGCTATCACAATGCGCCCCTCGGCGTCAAAGAATTCGTGGTACTTAAAATCGCCACTGATGAACACATCACAGGCTGCGGCCCGGGCTGCCGGCAAGAGAAAACTACCGGCACCACCGCACAAGCCCACCCGCTGCACCGAACGACTCAAATCGGTGGCCGTATGACGAATCACCTGCAAATGAAATGATTTCCTGACAAGGGCAAAAAAATCACCAAGGCTCATGCTCTCGGGCAGTTCGCCGTACATGCCCAGACCCACATATTGGTTGGCATTGGCAATGTGGTGCAGATAGTAAGCCACCTCCTCGTAGGGATGGGCCTCGCGCATGGCGTGCAGCACAGCTCCCTCTTTATGCCTCGGCAGCATCACCTCCACGCGGCTCTCCTCGGCATACTCTGTGCGACCGCGCTCACCGATATGGGGATTGGCCTCATCTTGTGGCGTAAAGGTTCCCGTACCATCGAGATTGAAACTGCAATCGGCGTAAGCCCCGATGCGGCCTGCCCCCGCTGCAAAAAGCGCTGTGCGCAAAGAGGCTGCCTCATCTTTCGGAACGAATACCGTAAGCTTGGACAATAGACCCGACTTGGGTGATAAGACCTTCTGATCCTGCAAGCCCAATACGCTGGCAATCCGACCGCTTACCCCCTCTACCACACTGTCGAGATTGGTATGGCTGGCGTAGAGGGCCACTCCCGACCGAATGGCCTTGAGCACCGTGCGCTCCACATAATTGCTGCCTGTGAGCTTCTTCAAGCCCTTGAATACGATGGGGTGATGGCTCACCACCAAATTGCAGCCCTTCTCGAGGGCCTCATCCACCGTCGACTCCAGGCAATCCAGTGAGACCAGAACACCCGTCACCTTGGCCTGCTTGTCGCCCACGATCAATCCGGGATTGTCGTATGATTCGGCATAAGTTGGAGGTGCCAGCTCCTCCAAGGCTTGTACTACATCGGCTATTGTATGCATATCGACACCATTTTTGATGCATCAAAAGTACACTTTGCAAAAAACCTGCATCTTTGCATGCACAGGCCGGGACGAGGCCGGTGTATCGCGACAAGTACAAGCCACATCGCGCTCCTTTCCCTCAGCCTTTCATCCTCATGATCCGATATTTTAGCAAGTGGTTTGCGCCTTTCGGCAAATTGTATGGCGCTGTGCTCTGGATGCGCAACAAGCTCTATGACAAAAAAATATTCCGATCAGAAGCACCTGATTTTCCACTGATCGTTTTGGGAAACCTCGCCCTCGGCGGCACGGGAAAAACACCTCATACCGACTACCTAATGCGCATGCTCTCGCAGCGGCGCATAGGGGTGCTGAGCCGCGGCTACGGCCGAAGCTCCAAGGGTTTTGTAGAAGTGAGCAATACCAGCACTCCATCCGAATGTGGCGATGAGGCCCTGCTGCTCAAGCACAAGCATCCCGCCAGCATCGTAGCTGTAGACAGTAAGAGGTTGCGTGGCATTGAGCTACTGCGTCAGCGCCATCCAGATTTGGAGGCCATTCTGCTCGACGATGCCATGCAGCACCGAAAACTCGCCTCCGGCTTACGCATCCTTCTCACTACCTGGCAGCGACCTTTCACACGCGATCGCGTGCTACCCGCAGGCCAATTGCGCGACCACCCCTGCCGAGCCCGAGATGCCCACGCCATTGTAATATCCAAATGCCCTCCCGAAAGTACGGAAAGCGAGCGCCAAATGATGGCCCGGGACTTTGCCCACCTCAGCTGCCCGGTATTCTTCTCGCAGCTCGCCTACGGTGAGCCCCGGGCAATAGATACCGATGCCAAGATGGCAGCCGGTGAGTTTGCTCATATTCTCCTGCTCAGTGGCATCGCCGATGCCAGCCTCTTCGAAGCGGAAGCACGGGATCGATACCCTGTGGAAAGCCATTTTCGCTACAGCGATCACCACAGCTTCAGCACCCGTGATTTCAAGCGGATTCGCGATTTTATTGGTAGCTTTGCGCCCGGCCGGGCCGCTGTGCTCACTACAGAGAAAGATACAATGCGACTCCAGCCCTATCTTCCTGATATAAAGCGACACAAGATGCCAATTTTTCAATGGCCTATTGAAGTTCGCTTCTTTGATGGAGGAGAAGCATTTAAGCAACTTATAGAAAACTATGTCGGAACTCGATAAATCACTGCACTTTGTAAAGGAAGCCATGCCATTCGTACCCGATGTGGGCATTATTCTGGGCTCAGGCCTGGGCAGCCTCGGCGAGCAAATTGAAATTGAGCGCGAGCTTAACTACTCAGAGATTCCCGGTTTTCCCCGCAGTACCGTCGAAGGGCATAAGGGAACTTTGGCATTTGGGCATTTCGGCTCGAAAAAGGTGGTGGCCATGCGCGGCCGATTCCACTTTTACGAAGGCTATGGGATGGATCAGGTGGTGGCCCCTGTGCGTATCATGGCCCTTATTGGGGTAAAACGCCTTATGGTGTCCAATGCCTGCGGAGGGGTCAACCCGGATTTCAGCATTGGAGACCTGATGATTATCAGCGACCACATCAACCTCTTTCCCACCAATCCCCTGATGGGGCCCAACCGCGATGATTGGGGTCCCCGCTTCCCGGATATGAGCGAAGCCTACAGCAATGAGATGATCGCACTCGCCAAAGAGGTGGCTCAGGAGCAGGGCACCAAGCTGCAAGAAGGGGTCTATGCCGGCCTCACCGGCCCCTGCCTCGAAACCCCCGCAGAGTACAAATATGTGCGCATCATAGGTGCCGACGCCGTGGGGATGAGTACCGTACCCGAGGTAATTGCCGCCAGACATATGGGCATGGAATGCTTTGGCATGAGCGTGATCACTGATCTGGGCGTGGAGGGCAAGATTGTAGAAACAACCCACGATGATGTGGTGCGGGCAGCCAATGAGGCCAGCAAAAAAATGGTTCCACTCTTTCGCGGAATGATAGAAAGACTATGATTGAAGAAAGGCCGGAAATTCTGGACAAATACCAGCTGGTAGTGGGCCTCGAAATCCACGCCCAACTCATCACGGCGAGCAAGGCCTATTCAGGAGCTCCCAATGCCTATGGCGACCTCCCCAATGCCAATACCTGTCCGCTCACTCTGGGCCATCCGGGCACCCTGCCACGGCTCAATGAGGCTGTGATCGAACACGCCATACGCCTCGGCCTGGCCACCGATTGCCAGCTCACCCGGGAGATGCACTTCGCCAGAAAGAATTATTTCTACCCCGATTTGCCGAAAGGCTATCAAATCACCCAAGACAAAACCCCGATATGCGTCAATGGCTCACTGAGCGTCAAAGATGCTGATGGCAATCAGAAACGCATCGGAATCACCCGAATCCACATCGAAGAGGATGCGGGGAAAAGCATTCACGATCAGGATCCCTACAACACCCTTGTAGACCTGAACCGCGCCGGAGTGCCCCTGCTGGAAATCGTGTCGGAACCTGACATTCGAAGCATTGAGGAGGCCTACAACTACATTGCTGAGATACGCCGCCTTGTGCGCTACCTCGACATATGCGACGGCAATATGGAGGAAGGCAGCATGCGCTGCGATGCCAATGTCTCAGTGATGCTCAAGGGCAGCAGCACCTTCGGCAAGCGCTGTGAGGTAAAAAACATGAACTCCCTGCGCAATGTGCAGCGGGCCATCAGCTACGAAATGAAGCGGCAAATCGCCCTGATCGAAAATGGGCAGGATGTGGAACAACAGACCCGCAGCTTCGAGGCGGTGAGCGGCACTACATTTACCCTCAGGGGAAAAGAAGATGCCCACGACTACCGCTATTTTCCTGAGCCGGACATGCCGGCACTGCTGCTTGAGCAAGGAAGCATCGATGAGGTGCAGCGCTCCATGCCTCCCTTGCCAAGACAGCTCTTCGAGCGCTATACCCAGAAACTCGGCCTCTCGGAATACGATGCCAATCTCATCATCGAGTCCAAACCAATCGCTCTCTACTACGAGAAAATCATCGAGCACACGGACAATCACAAGGCCGCAGCCAACTGGCTGATGGGCGACATCAAGAGCTACCTCAATCAGAGTGCTACGGGGATCGAAGATTTTCCCATCGCTCCGGAAAAGATTGCGGCTCTGATCGCACTGATCGACTCTGAAAAGGTGAGTTACAGCCTTGCCTCCCAAAAGCTCTTCCCCCTCATGCTGGAGCGAAAAGATGCCTGGCCCGAAGCGCTTGCTGAGGAAAAGCAAGTCCTACAAAAAAGCGACGACGAATGGCTAAAGGGCATCATCAAGGATGTGCTGGCGAGCTATCCCGACAAGGTGGAAGCCTACAAAAAAGGCAATAAAGGAATGCTCGGGCTGTTTATGGGAGAGCTAATGAAGCGCTCCGATCGAAAGGCCAATCCGAAAATTGCCAATCAACTACTCAAAGAAATACTCGAATCATGAACAGCAAGCTGAGAACATTCTCGATCGTGCTAAGCCTGGGATTCGCACTCTCCTCTTGCGATCAGGAAAGCAATGAAGGCTCAAAACTGCATGGACAAATCGCGAATGCAGATGGGGTTCAATTGACCCTATTGCGCCACAGCCAAGCCCTTCCCGACACCATAAGTTCTGCGAAGCTGGGTGCTGATGGAAACTTTGAATTTTACGTCAATACCGGACGCCTGAGCTTCTACACCCTTGAATTCGAAGGCGCTCAGGAAGAAATTCCACCCATATTTCTGGCCCTCGACAGCACCCATACTGATGTGGACTTGAGTGCCGACCTCGACAACATCAAGAACGATTACAGGGTGAGTGGCTCGGAAGATTCCGAAGACATCCGCAATTACTTTGTGGAGGGTAGCCGCTATGAACGCATACTCGACTCCACCATGAATGCTTTGCAAACAGCTGCGGCAGGTGGTGATCAAGCTTTGCGCGTGCAGCTCGGCAACACCTACAACAATACCCGCAAAGAATACCGGGACTACCTCATTGCCCATATCGATGAAAAACCATCGAGCATCGCCAATTATTCCATCCTGCAGCGCCTTGACATCATGCAAGACATTGAACGCTACAAGAAAGTGCGCGACGCCCTCGAACCGCGAATGGCCGGCAACTACTTTTTCGATGTGCTGGCTGAAAAAACAGCCCAGGCCGAGCGACAGCTGGCCGCCCAAAACCTTCTGGCACCGGGCAGTGAAGCACCTGAGATCGTCCTGCCCAATCCCAGCGGCGAGATGATTGCCCTCTCCTCCCTCAGGGGAAAATATGTGCTCATTGACTTCTGGGCTTCCTGGTGCAAACCCTGCAGGCTGGAGAATCCGCGAATAGTACAGATGTACAACAAGTACAAAGACAAAGGCTTTGAGATATACGGCGTGTCGCTGGATCGCGACAAGGACAAATGGATCAAAGCCATTGAAGAAGACAAACTGGAATGGCCGCAGGTAAGCGATCTTCAATTCTGGAATTCGGCTGCCGCCAAAATGTACAATGTACAGTCCATACCCTTTACGCTTCTCATTGACCCTGAAGGCAAGATCGTTGCCACTAAACTGCGCGGCCGGGCCCTTCAGAACAAGATGGACGAAATATTCGGCGGCTAAATCTGCTCTCAAGAGTCCGCTTGGCACTTTCAATCCATGGCTAAGAAGTACTATTTCCTCTCCGACTTTCATCTCGGGGCTCCCGACGCAAATCGAAGCCTGGAGAGAGAGAAGAAAATCGTGGATTTTCTCGAAGGCATTCAAAGCGATGTAGCCGAGCTGTTTATACTCGGAGATGTATTCGACTTTTGGTTTGAGTACAAAAATGCGGTGCCGCGCGGCCACGTGCGCCTATTGGGGCAACTCGCCAAAATGAGCGATGCGGGCATTCCCATACACTGGTTCACCGGCAATCACGACATGTGGATTTTCGACTATATCCCCAATGAGCTGGGAGTGAAACTGCACCGCGGGCCAGTGGAGCGGGAATTGCTGGGCAAGCACTTCCTCATAGGGCACGGTGATGGCTTGGGGCCCGGCGATCACGGCTACAAGTTGCTCAAAAAGGTCTTTGCCTCAAGGGTGAGTCAGTGGTTGTTCGCCCGTTTCCACCCCAATTTTGGTATTGGCTTGGCCAATTTTTTCTCCAAGAGCAGCCGCAAGGCCAATCGTGAAAAAGACCGCATTTTTCTCGGAAAGGAGGAGGAATGGCTGGCCCAGTTTTGCGAAGATATGGATGCCGTCCAGCAAAGGGATTATTACATTTTTGGACACCGGCACCTGCCCATGGCCATCAATCTCAGCAAGGGCGGAGTGTACATCAATACAGGCGATTGGATGGGGCCATGCACCTATGCTGTATTTGACGAAAGTGGCATGAGGCTCAAGAGCCATCTTACCGATGCCCAGTTTCATGGCGATGCCGCAGCGCACCTGATGAGCAGGGAAAGCCTCCCTGAGCAATAGCCACGGAGCACAGCTCTGCGAATGCCCAGGCAAAGGATAAGCGCCGAGAACAGCCCGTGCTGTACGCCTTAGAATTCAAGTATCAGAAAGCCAGGCACATTCAACCCGGATAATGCATTAGAAAATCCCCGCCTAGCCGTACCGGCAGGGCAGGCAGGTATTACGTCCTAAAACCGCTTCAAAATAAGGCGTTTCTCCTTCACCATAGCGATGCTATGCCTCAGTCGTTAAACCGGCTTATTTTATCCCACTTTTAGCCCTCACTACGAAGTTCTAATGCATTATCCGGGTTCAATTCCACTTGCCAGACCAGTAGCACATCAGGTCGGCGAGCCGGTGGGTGTAGCCCATCTCATTATCATACCAGCCTACCACTTTTACCATATTGCCTATCACTGAGGTGAGCTGGGCGTCGAAGATACATGAATGCGGATTTCCCAGCACATCTACGCTTACCAAGGGCTTTTCGGTATACTCCAGATAGCCCTTCCAGGGGCCGCTTGAGGCAGCTTTCGCAAAAAGGGCATTGAGCGCACTGACTTCGAGGGCTTGCTCCACGATAAAGGTAATATCGGTAAGCGATCCATTGGGTACCGGCACCCTGATGCCCGCCCCTCCCAGCTTGCCTTCCAGATGCGGAAAAACCTTGGTCACGGCCTTTGCGGCACCGGTGGTGGTGGGAATGATAGAGAGTGCGGCTGCGCGCGCCCGTCGCAAGTCGCTGTGGGAGGTGTCGTGCAGGGTTTGGTCGCCGGTATAGGAGTGTACCGTGGTGATGTAGCCGCTCTCAATGCTACAGGCCTTGTCCACT
This sequence comes from Flavobacteriales bacterium, assembly GCA_007125175.1. Taxonomy (GTDB): domain Bacteria; phylum Bacteroidota; class Bacteroidia; order Flavobacteriales_D; family Cryomorphaceae; genus T3Sed10-241. Next base: position 12,778 of record SLDS01000130.1, on the reverse strand, counting down.
ATATCGAGTAAGGGAGCCGCGCAGTTGGTGGTGCAGGAAGCATTGGAAATGATGCTTTCGCTGCCGTCGAGTGTATCTTCATTGGCGCCCATTACGATGGTCTTGACCGGCTCGCCAGAGGGCACTGCGCTGATGATGACTCTTGGAGCACCGGCATGCAGATGGCCTTGCACAGAAGCAGCCGTCTTGAACTTACCGGTGCATTCCAGCACCACATCTACACGGTGCTTGGCCCATGGAATGTGTTGCGGCTGGCGCTCGTGGTGCAGGGCTAGCACTTGCCCATTGACCTTCAGGCTGCCCTGATGGTGCAAGATTTCAGCGGGCCAGCGCCCGTGTATGCTGTCGTATTCCAGCAGGTGGGCCATGGCCTCTTCCCGGCCCAGATCGTTGATAGCTACCAGCTCAAAGAGGCCTTCGGGCTGTGAGAGGATTTGTCGGCTCAGGCTGCGGCCTATACGACCGAAGCCATTTATGCCAAGGCGTAGGCGCTTGTTCATACGTGTTGTTTAGGTGGGGCCGCAAAGGTACATTTTGGCCCGCAGCATGCGCAGCCTAAAGCAGATTTAGAACATGTGCTTCTCCGCGTGGTAGGAAGAGCGCACCAATGGCCCGCTTTCCACATAGCGGAAGCCTTTCTCCAAGCCTACTTCTTTGTAGAAGGCAAATTGCTCGGGGGTAATGAAATCTTCGACAGGAAGGTGCTTTCGGGTGGGTTGCAGGTACTGTCCGAGGGTGAGGATATCCACATTCACGGCCCTGAGGTCGTCCATGGTTTCCAGCACCTCTTTTTCACTTTCGCCGAGGCCCAGCATCACACCGCTCTTGGTGCGCATCCCTCCTTTCTTGAGACGTCGCAAAACTTCTAGGCTCCGGTCGTACTTGGCTTGTATACGCACAGCCTTGGTGAGCCGACGTACCGTTTCGAGGTTATGCGACACTATTTCAGGGGCTACATCTATGATGGCCTGCAGGTTGGACCAATTGCCGGCAAAATCCGGAATCAATGTCTCGAGGGTTGTGCTTGGAGATTGATGGCGAATGGCACGCACCGTCTGCACCCATATACCGCTTCCACCATCGGGCAAGTCATCGCGATCTACACTCGTAATCACGCAGTGCTTCACTCCCATGAGCTTTACGGAGCGCGCTACACGACCGGGCTCAAACTCGTCGACGGCCTCAGGCCTCCCGGTATTAACTGCGCAAAAACCACAAGATCGGGTGCAAATATTGCCGAGAATCATAAAAGTGGCCGTACCGGCACCCCAGCATTCACCCATATTCGGGCAGTTACCGCTTTCGCAAATGGTGTGCAACTTGTGCTCATCGACTATCTTTCGCACATTCCTGTAACTCTCTCCCGTTGGCAACTTCACACGAAGCCATTTCGGTTTTTGCACCCGTACTTTCTGCTCCAATTCCAACACTTCTGTCTCAGCCATCTATGGATTCACTTTTTTTCCGATCTGCAAAATTACAAATAAGTTGACGAAGAGCTTGGTGTTCTCTGCCAAGGCCATGATCTCTACCTCCCCGAGCGGGAAATAATCCACACTGAGCCCCACTTCCAGGCCTTTGATGCCTTGGCGCTGGGGGTCGTAATCAAAGTTTAGTGCAAGTGCACCGTGAACGCCGGGGTGAAACTGTATCTCATTGAGCCCTCGGAGGCCACCGGCCCTTCCGTAAATGGGTCTATCTTGAAACAGGTCTGCAGTGGCCTTTTCAACAGAAACACGAAAAAAAGAAGCATCTTCATCCAGCACTTCCAGATAGATGGGCTTGGTAATCCCCAAAGATGGGCCCAAGCGCCAAGAATAGCCTACTGCTACCCCACTTGTTCGGATTTTATCGAATTTCATCACCCTGTTGCCAATCGTTGGCCGGAGTACAAGAAAGGTATTGAGCTTACCGAAAATGAAGCTCCTGCTATTTTCGCTGAACGCGTTGAAACTCCTGATTTCTTTGGGATGCTTGATAAATACAGCATCGATTTGATAGACCCTGGACTTGAAGGCCGTGATATTCCTGCCATATGAAAAATGCCCTCCAAAGCCATTAGTATGCAGCATTAAACCTCCGAAATAGCTTTCTTTGTACACCACAGAGGCCTCGTCAAAGATCGTTTCCTTGGTCTTGAGCTCTTGGGCATTGGAAGATTTTATCTGAATGACTGTAAGTACGATCAGCAGAGAAAAGAGCTTGATGAGATATGTAAATCCTGTTATTTTCACTTAAATTCTAACAGACTTCTAAAGTACAAAGTTTATGCCGACTTCTACAGTGCATTACTCGGGAAATTTGCGCACCCTCTGCACCCATATCGAATCCGGTGAGCACCTACATACTGATGCCCCGAGAGACAATAAGGGACTGGGGCAGACCTTTTCACCTACTGACTTGGCCGCCACATCACTTGCTTCATGCATGCTCACGCTCATGGGTATTTACGCCAGGGAGCGCGGCATTGTTATCGGTGAGGTCAAAGCCGAAGTAATCAAAGTCATGGCCGAGAAGCCAAGGCGCATATCAGAGATACACATTCGGATGCAAATACCCGAAAGGAACTTGAGCAGCAAGGATAGGAAAGGCTTGCATGCTGCTGCTAAATCATGTCCGGTAGCCCTCAGCCTACATCCCGACATTTTGCAAAAGCTGGAAATTGTCTATCCTGACTGAATCTGGAAGATTCGGAGCTGCACTTTTACCCGTGGCGCACATCCATGCAAAAAAATGAGCTCTGTAGGGTGTACAAAGCCTAGCTCAACTTGAGTCTAAAATCGCAAGTCAAATTTTGCCGAAAGGCAGAAACAAACAAAGGAAGCGGTGGAGTGTCGAATCAGCATTTTCAAACACAGACTCATCACGATCACTAGCAATCGAAGCCACGCCGGATATCTCGGCATTTCCGCATCGCGAATTATGGAGCTATCCCAAACTGGCAATAGGGCTGAAAAATCAGCTATTCGACTGGTTGTCTTTCACGTACTCCACTTGGCTGTAAGCGGCACAGGCCTGCTTTTGCGAGCGGCACGATGACATCACGATCCCAGCTGCAAATAGGAGCAGAAAGAATATGGAGGTTTTTTTCATTTCTCGTTTGCTAGAGAGTTAATCCACAAATATACGGTAAAGCTACGAATAGACCGTAAATTTGTCCTTGGCTTGTATAATATACACTTGAGCTTCGGGTTATTCAAGCAATTGTGAAAGATTGGCAAATAGCGGCTATAGTCCGCCTCTCCTGCGTTTTGATGATGATTCTCAACGTTGGCTCGGCTATGGGCCAAAAGTATCTTTCAGTGGATTTCACAGAGTACGAAGGGAAGCCACCTTCTACAAAGTTGCCCAAGGCATTTGACGACAGTTTGGCAGTGCAGCAGTACTTGCTATCCCTGCGCTTCGAACTCATAGAGGAGGGCTATATTGCGGCTAGCGTAGACAATGTGGCGTGGCGGGGCGACAGCGCCTATGCCGAAGTGAGTGTGGGCAATGCATTCCAATGGGCCGCTTTGAAGAAAGGCAATGTGCGCGAGGAGTTTTTGAGCAAGGTGGGCTTCCGGGAACGCTTTTTCCTGGAAACCGATTTCCGGCCACGGGAGGTGTCTCGGCTCATTGAATCCTTGCTCGACTACGCCGAAGAGCATGGCTACCCCTTCGCCCAATTGGCACTCGATAGCATTCTCATCCAGCCCGATGCGATCAGCGCTGTGCTCAACATGCAGCTGAATAGCTATACCGTGATCGATAGCCTCATCATTAAAGGTGACTTGCAAACCAATCGAAGGGTCATAGAAAACCACATAGGCATAGCCCCTAAGAGCCCTTACAACCAAAAGCTGCTGAGTCGTATACCCAATCGATTGCGGGAACTTCCTTACGTAAAGGTCATCAAGCCTTACGAGGTGGGCATGCGTGAAGGCAAGGCCGATGTGTACCTCTATTTGGATGAAAAGAAAGCGAGCAACTTCGATGGTGTACTCGGGGTACTGCCCGACCCTGTGACAGGTGAGGTGCTCATCACAGGCGATGTGAGCCTCGACCTAATGAATGCCCTCAAGCGGGGCGAAGCCATCAACTTGCGCTGGCAGCGCCTTCAGACACGCACCCAGCAGCTCGACCTGCGATTTAATTATCCATTCGTATTCAACTCACCCATCGGCACCGAGCTTAAGATGAACCTCTTTAGACAGGACACCATTTTCTCGCAGGTCAATCTGCACGGCGCATTGCAATATTACTTCATGGGGGGCAAGCACATCAAGATATTCGTAGAAGACTTCCAGGCCAATGTGATCTCTCCCACCGCTTATCAGCAAGGGCGATTCGTGGATTCCCGCACCACCAGCATAGGCCTCGGGGTGATGACCAATACGCTGGACTACCGCTTCAACCCCCGCAGCGGCTACTACATCGAGGCAGAGGTATCGGCCGGCACCAAGCGCATCGAGCGAAATAGCGCTGTGGACGACTCCTTCTACGAGGGACTGCGCATGCGGAGCGAGCTCTACAATGCCAGGGCCGAAGTGGGCTATCACCAGCCCATTGGCAAGCGATCAACGGTCTTGTTTCGCGTGAGAAGTGGCTACTTCCTCAACGAGAATATGTTTCTCAACGAGGCCTTTCGCATTGGGGGTTTGCGGAGCATCCGCGGCTTTGATGAGCAGGCCATCTTCGCCACGGGATTTGCCATCGGCACAATGGAATATCGATTCCTGCTCGACGAAAACAGCAATATATTCTTATTTTTGGATCAAGGCGTATACGAAAACCGCATTGCGGCCGACTTCGAGACAGACACTCCCATTGGCTTCGGTGGTGGCATCAATTTCGAAACTGCTGCGGGCATCTTTTCGTTGACATACGCATTGGGCAGACAATTTGATAATCAAATTCAACTGCGTGGAGGTAAGCTCCACTTTGGCTTTGTCAGTTTCTTTTAAACATACCTTCATCAGGATTTCGATCCTCTTCACTGCCCTGCTCACCCTGACCGCAGCAAGGCCGAAGGATAGCTCCTTTGAGCTCAGTCCCGATATGGTGAGCTTTCTCAGGGAGTACCTTTCGGTAAAATACCGTGGTGTGAGCTTCGATCGCTTCGTATACGTGGCGGCCAAAAAGCAGCGTATGTATCTGATTGATGGGGACGCCGTGGTACAGAGCTACAGCATAAGCACTGCGAAAAAAGGTATCGGCAGCAAAATGGGCAGCTACCAAACCCCGGCGGGCTTGCACCGAATCGCCGATAAGGTAGGCGATGAACTCGAAGCATGCAGCATCCTGAAAAGCAAGCAAGCCACCGGACAGAAGGCCGAGATACTGAGCGAAGCCCGCTCGAGTGGAGAAGACCTTATCACCTCGCGCATACTTCACCTCAAAGGATTGGAAGACAAGGTGAATAGTGGCGAGGGCTGCGACTCATACGAGCGGGGCATTTTCATCCACGGCACCCACGAAGAAGGCCTCCTCGGTGTGCCCGCCAGCAAGGGTTGTGTGCGCATGGCCAATGCCGACATAATCGACCTCTTCAATCGGGTAGAAGTTGGTACATTTGTGGTGATACTCAACAATTGATTCCCACCTCGGCTTGGAGATTTCTCACCTCATCACTGTCATTGCAGGCTTAACAATCGGACTGGTAGCGGGCTATGCCCTGTGGCGGCGCGGCAGCGCAGAGCAAGCCGGGCAGCGAGAACAACTGCTGCAGGAGCAAGAGCGGCTCAAGGGAGCTTGCCTCGCAGCCGACAAGCAGGCTGAGCTCTTGCGCAGCGAGCTTGACAAAGCCCGCTCAGAGAGGGAGGGCTTCCGGAGAGAACTGGAACAAGAACGCATTAAATGCGCCCAACTTGAGACGGCTAAGGAGTCGGTCGAACAGCAGATCAAAGTCCAAAAAGAAGACATCGCCCACATGCAGGAGAGCTTTCGCAAGGACTTTGAAATCCTCGCCAACCGCATTTTTACTGAAAAGTCGGAAAAATTCCAGCATCAAAGCCGCACCTCCATTGATCAACTGCTCGAGCCACTCAAGATCAAGATCAAAGAATTCGAAGGCAAGGTAGAGAGCACCCACAAGGAGAGCCTGGTGAATACCAGTAGCCTCAAGGAAGAGATCAAGCACCTCAGAGAAACGGGACAGCGCATGAGTGTAGAGGCCGAAAACCTCACCAAAGCGCTCAAGAACGACAGCAAAATACAAGGCAATTGGGGCGAGTACATTCTGGAGAGCATCCTGGAGCGCTCAGGCCTTGTGAAAGACAGGGAGTACTTTACACAGCAGAGCTTCACCACCGAGGAAGGCAGGCGGCTGCAACCCGATGTCATGGTGAAACTCCCGGACGACAAGTGGGTGATCATCGACAGCAAGGTGTCGCTTACAGCTTACGAACGCTACACCCATGAGGAGGATGAAAAAGAGCGGCAAGCGGCTCTGCAAGCACACATTCAGTCCATGCGCACCCATATTCGTGGCCTTTCCGGAAAAAATTATCAGAATAAGGCCATGGGTAAAAACCTCGACTTCATTCTGCTCTTTGTACCCATAGAGGGCGCTTATCTCACTGCACTCAATTCAGACAGGCAAATCTTTGACGAAGCCTATCAAAATCACATCATTTTGGTATGTCCAAGCACACTGATCGCTTCGCTGCGCATCATTGCATCCACCTGGAAGCACGAATACCAGAATGAAAATGCCTTAGAAATTGCCCGCAGAGGTAAGCTACTTCTGGAAAAGTTTGCCAACTTTGTAGAAGACATGAACAAGATTGGCACGCACATTGAAAAAACGGAAAGCTCATACCGCGACGCCATGAAAAAACTCCGCGATGGTCGTGGAAGCCTTATCAAACAAGCTCAGCAACTCGAAGACCTTGGCCTCAAGCCCTCGAAAAGCCTGGAGGCCTGATGCCGCTGTGCGCAAACTGTGGCGCGCCCTTGGTATGCTCGCACTTTTTGCAGCCATGCTGAGCCTGCAGCGCTGTGGCAACCAAGAAAATATCACGCGCACCCCCATCGTCGATTACAATGCCCAGGATCTCAAGATCACCTCAAGCTTTCAGGTATACCACCTTTCAAAAGATTCTTCGCTCTTCTTCATCAAGCTCAACACCGAAAACCTGCTGTACATCCGCGACGATTCACCCGATTTTGCCGCAAAGGTGAGGGTAAAAGTAAGCCCCTACATCCTTGGTGATGGCAGCACCTTGCGCCTCAAGAGCAAAACCTTTCAATTCTCTGATGTCGACAATAGCAAGCGGGCGAAAGACATTCTGGCCTCGGCAGTGATACACCTCCAAGATGGATTGCAATACAACCTCAAGGTGCAGATCATCGACATGAACAAAAAACGCGAGGTGGTCAAATTCTTTGCGGTGTCCAAAGACCATCCCAATTCCAGGCACTTCTTCAGTGCCTACGAGAGCGACCTCAAGATTCCACTCTTTACCGATCGCATTGCTCCCCACAGCACTTATGTCATCAAAAACAATAGCAACCCGACAGGAGTGGTACATGTGAAGTACTTCAAAAGGGATTTTCCACTGCCTCCCCCACCCTTCTCCTACTACGAGCCACGCTCATTTGATTACACACCCGACTCCACCTTTACGCTGATGCTCGACCCTTGGAACAAAACCATGTTCACCTCGGGTGATGCCGGGTTTTATCACTTTCAGGTAGACCCCGGGCAGAAGGAGGGCTTCACCCTCTTCGTCTCCCACGATGACCACCCTGAGCTCACAGAAATGTCAGGCCTCTACGAGACCTTTCGCTACCTGGTGAGCAGCAAGGAGTACAACCGCATTGCTGCCGATCAGCAGCCCAAGAGGCGCTTCGAAAGCTATTGGCTGCAGTGGTGCGGGAATAAGGAACGTGCGCGATCCAGCATAGCAGCTTATTACTCCCGGGTGGAAGAGGCCAATCAATTCTTCAGCGCTCATGTAGATGGCTGGCGCACAGACAGGGGCTTGGTATACATCATCTACGGCAAGCCCAACAAGGTATACCGCAGTGCCACTCAGGAAACCTGGATATACGGCGAAGAAAACAATCCAATGAGCATTACCTTCAATTTTGTCAAGGTAATCAACCCATTTACCGACAACCACTTTAACCTCATGCGAGAGGATTACTACAAGCCCTCCTGGTACCGGTCTCTAGAAGCCTGGCGCAATGGCAGGGTATACTAAGGAGGGAAAGCTAAGAATGAACAAAGCAGACATCATCTACGGAATGCATCCCTTGAGCGAAGCGCTCAAATCCGGCAAATCCATAGACAAGGTATTCATCCAGAAGGGGCTTCAGCAAGACAGTACCCGCAAACTGATGAATGACCTCCGCGAAGCAGATATCCCGTATCAATTTGTGCCCAAGGTAAAGTTGGACAAGATCACCCGCAAAAACCATCAAGGGGTGATTGCCTACACCTCTCCCATAGAATACAGCAAGCTGGAGTGGTTGATACCTGCGATATACGAAAGCGGCGAGACACCCCTGCTGCTCATTCTGGATCACATCACCGATGTGCGCAACTTTGGAGCGATATGCCGGAGCGCTGAATGTGCCGGAGCCCATGCCGTGGTCATTCCCGAGAAGGGGGCTGCCCAGGTGAATGAAGATGCCGTCAAGACCTCGGCCGGCGCGCTGATGCGGCTGCCTGTATGTAGGGTGAAATCTCTGGTTGACAGCGTAAAATTCCTGAAGCAATCGGGACTCGAGATTGTTGGCTGTCACGAGAGGGGTAAGCACGCTTTTCAGCAAAAAGACCTGAAGGGCCCCTTGGCAATGATTCTCGGCTCCGAAGAGCTCGGTATTTCTCCGGCTCTCCAATCTGTATGTGATGCCGATATTCACATCCCGATGAAGGGGGAAACCGGCTCGCTCAATGTATCAGTGGCTGGAGCCCTACTCCTCTATGAAGCCATAAGACAGAGGAATGAGCACATAGAGCTGCCGCAAAAAGGATAGCAAGATGTAGGAGTGCAAAACTTATTGAGATTCGCTTCTTCAAAACTTTGGTTAAAATGCCGAATCCAGCGCTTTTCAAGACCTACTTTTATTCTTGATTAAGTACGTAAAGTGCTCAAATTTCTGATTATGATCAAAATTTCTCCCCTTAGCTTAAGCTTTCTCCTTGGAGCGTTTTCACTACTCACGTTTTCAGCCTTTGGCCAGGAGCAGGAGCGGTATTTCCGGTACTTTGAGTTGGCCTATGATCAGGCTGCCGATGTGGACCAGATAGACCTGAAAGAGGAAATGCGCAGCCATGAGCACATGGAAATGTACCGACACTGCCCAGAACAGGCCAAATGGATTATCGCCGTAGATGCGGCATATCCCAAGCGAATAGATGACATCAGCACAGAGATCACCGAAAGGATCGCTGCGCTCATTGGTTTAGACCAGATTAAAAACATTCAGAGCATATCCGCCAAGGAGCGCGATAATGCCTGCCAGTGAATCATCACAGAATCACGAGCGACATGAAAAAAACGATGCACAACCACCTTAGCTTGTATCTTTCCCTCCTGCTTATGTCATTCTCAGCAGGTGTTTCTGCCCAAAATATTGATTTGGGATTTGGCGGAAGCCCGGAAGAACTCGCCGACCTCATCACGGGAAATGGGGTTCAAATTCTCAATCCGAGCATTACCTGTGCCGATAGTGCTTACGGCACCTACGACATTTCAGCTATCCCAAACTTTGATAGCGGCACCGGCTTGGTCTTGTCCACGGGCAATATTATCGACATGTATGGCCCCAACCTGAGCAGCAGCACCACCACTGAGTGGGGCACTCCTGGCGACCCCTTGATCAATGTGATTTCGGGGGGAACCAGCTTCGATGCATGCGTATTCGAGTTTGATATCATCCCTATCGGTGACACCATCCGCTTCAACTTCACCTTTGCCAGCGAAGAATATGAGGAGTATGTCGGCACTGTCTTCAACGATGCCTTTGGCTTCTTCATCAGCGGCCCCGGTATTGACGGAACACCCGGCCTGGGAGCATTTGAGAACATAGCCCTCATCCCCGGCACAAGCATACCTGTGAGCATCAACACAGTAAACAATGGAAACCCAGACATTGGCTTTCCTCCCCAAAACCCGGAATTTTTCGTGAGCAATCCCCCGGGCTTCAATACCGTATTCGAATACGATGGCTGGACCACAGGACTTTTTGCCGAAAGGGTGGTCACCGCCTGCGACACCTTTCGACTCAAGCTGGCCATCGCCGATGTGGGTGACCGCCGCTGGGATAGCTCGGTCTTTGTAGAGGCTATTGAGAGTAGCGGCGTTACCCTCACCGCCACCACCGATGGCGAAATCGATGACATGATAAAAGGCTGCAATAATGGCACTGTCACCTTCACCCGCAGCCCAGTGACTGCCAACCCACTCGAGGTGGTGTACTTCATCGGTGGAACGGCCATCAACGGTGGTGATTACCCACTTATTGGCGGCAATCCCGACCCTGATGCCCCTAAAACCATCACCATTCCAGCCAATGAGGCCACGGCCAGTATCAATATTGCTCCTTTCGAAACCGGAGTTCAGGCAGGAGACCTCACCTTCATCGTGTATATCGGAAACCCACTGTGCCCGGGTACGATCACGGATAGTCTTGTGGTGAACATCCTTGAAGAACTGCTCGTCTCAGTGAATCCACCACTCTCCTTCATCTGTGAGGGTGACTCACTCACCTTCACGGTAAATGATGGAGGAACCGCCTTCAGCTGGGAGCCGCCTTTATTTTTGAACGATCCCAACATCATGGAGCCCACGGCCAGTCCTCCGCAGGATCAGGAATACACCGTGACCACCACTGTGAGCGACTGCATCGCCAGTGCCACTGCCGAGATTCGGGTATCGGTGCTGGAAATATCGAGCGACGTGAGCAATATCGAGTGCGGGGGCGATGAGGACGGGGCCATCAACGTGAGCGTGACCGGTGGAGAAACACCCTACGAATTCAACTGGACTGGCCCCGATGGCTTCAGCTCCAGCGACCAAAACATTTTCGGCCTATCACCGGGAGTGTACAGCCTTGTGGTAGAAGACCGGGAAGGATGTACCGACAGTGTGAGTTTTACCCTTTCGGAAAATGTACCGCTGGAGCTGGTGTTGAGCAGCCCCGAATTTGCCGGTGGCAACAATGTATCCTGCAATGGGGCCACCGATGGGCAGGCCACAGTGATGGTGAGCGGTGGAAACCCACCATACACTTTCCAGTGGAACGATCCCGGCAATCAAAGCGGTGCCACAGCCACCAATCTCGCTGCCGGCACCTACACCGTGACAGTAACTGATCAATTGGGCTGTGAAAGCAGCGGTCAAATCACACTGACGCAACCCGATCCCGTGAGTGGGGTATTGGATGAGCGCATCGATGTGGCCTGTTTTGGCGAAAGCACTGGATTCATCTCCATACTACCCCAGGGAGGCACCCCGCCTTATACCTTCTTGTGGAACACTTCACCCCCGCAGTCGGGAGCTTCAATAAGCAATGTGGCTGCCGGTATATACACCGTGACCATTACCGATGTAAATGGCTGTATAGGCTTTGCAGAGGTCACGGTGTCGGAGCCGGATGCACCTCTCTCAGCCAGCATCAGCACCACACCGGCCACCTGTCCGGGCGACAGCGATGGCAGTGCAGTGGCTTCGGTAAGCGGTGGCACGCCTCCCTACAGTTACACATGGTCGCCCGATCCGGGCACGGATAGCCCTTCCATTGGCAATCTCAGTGCAGGCTCTTACAGCCTGCTGATTACCGATGCGAACGATTGCACCCTGAGTGTGCCCTTCAATATTTCACAACCCAACCCTATCCTAATCTCAGTGGTTCAGCTGAATGATGTGAGCTGCCTCGGAGGCAGCGATGCATCCATACTTGTCAATGCCACCGGGGGGAATGGAGGTTTCAGCTACACTTGGGATACCGATCCGGAGACCCTCGGCCCTGAGCTTAGTGGAGTGGGCGTAGGCACCTACACCGTAACTGCTACAGACCAGAATGGCTGCGAAGAGAGCCTCGAGATAGTCATAGAGGAGCCCGATGAGGAATTGAGCATTGACATTGTAGAGGAAGTCAATCCCACTTGCAGCGGCGATAGCGATGGGAGCATAGAGGTAATCGCTGAGGGAGGAACCGCTCCTTACACCTATTCCTGGAATACAGTACCGCCCATGAGCGGCAACAACCTCGACAACCTGAGTGAAGGTACCTACATCGTCACTGCAACTGATGCCAACAATTGTGAGGCAAGCCTGAGTATCACCCTAGTAGCTCCCGATGAAATCATCATTAGCACGATCAGCATACAAAATGTACTCTGCCAGGGCGAAGCTACGGGAGCAGCAAGTGTGGAGGCCACAGGTGGAGTGCCTCCTTACAGCTTCACTTGGAACGACCCCGCCAGCCAAACAGGGCCAAGCGCCGAAAATCTTGCTGCGGGCAGCTATACCGTGACCGTGACGGATGGGGTGGGCTGCACTGCGGGCTTGCAAGTGACCATCAGTGAGCCAAGCGCTCCCTTGAACGTGGCCATCATCAGTAGTTCGGATGTACTCTGTTTTGGCGAAAGCAATGGAAGTGCTACCGCCCAAGCCAGTGGAGGGAGCGGATCCTACTCATATCAGTGGGATGACCCGGCAGCACAGCAGACGCCTACTGCTTCGAATCTCCCCGCAGGCACCTATACCGTGACAGTCTTTGACAACAATGGATGTGAGACGCCCGCAACAGCCAGCATTACCATCGGAGGACCCGACGAGGAACT
>SLDS01000171.1 GCA_007125175.1 Flavobacteriales bacterium | reverse complement strand
TCTATTTGGCGCAAGCGAAAAGCGGAACAAAGGCTCAGCGATGCACATCCACCCTATGGTCTTTACACCAGAAGCATTGCGCTCAGTCATTTTTTCCGGAAACGGGAACGATTTGATCAATTGGAAAGCAGCAAGTTCATAAAGCGCAGCGAAAGTGATGCTTCAGCTGCCTATGCGCGACCTGAGCTGCCTTCGAGCAAATAGAGCAAGTGCTCGATGGCGAGGGAATAGCCGTGGAGCCCGGCTCCGGCAATGACCGCCGCCGCCCGCGCACTTACGAATGAGTGCTGTCGATAAGCCTCCCTTGCAAAGACATTGCTGATGTGCACCTCTACCGTCGGAATGCCGCCCGAGGCCAGCATGCCCACAGCATCTGCAGTGACGAGAGAGCTGTGGCTATATGCGGCGGGGTTCAGCACAAGGCCCTCGCAGGCACCCTCATCCTTGCCCATGATGGCATTGATGGCATCAACCATACTGCCCTCATCCTGAAATTGCTGGTAGCTCAGGCTGCAGGCCTCAGAAAAATTGCTTTGCAGGACTTGAAAGTGCCTTTCGAAAGACTCTGAACCGTAGAGTAGTGGTTCGCGCTTGCCCAATAGATTCAAATGTGGGCCGTTGATAATTCGAATGTTCTTCAAGCGAAGGGCTTTGCTTTTGTGGCAAATTTACAGAAGAAATCGAAGACGCGCCGAATTGGATTGGAAAACGCTCATAAAGGGGTACACGCAATGGCTGAGGCTGGAAAAAGGGCTGAGCAGCAATAGCATCATGGCCTATCGCCGGGATATGAGCAAGTGGGTGGACTATGCCGGGCAGCATGGGCTTGTGGTAAGCGAAGTGAAGCATCAGGATCTCAGTGAGTTTCTACAGCACATTGCCAAAAGCGGTATGAAGCCCCGAAGCCAGGCGCGGCTGGTCTCCTCCCTCCGCTCCTTTTTCGATTACCTGCAAGTGGAAGAAATCAGAAAAGACCATCCCGCCGCTTTGCTGGAGGCCCCCAGGCTTGGGATGAAACTGCCCGAGGTATTGAGCAAGCAAGAGATACTGGACCTCCTCTCCGGCATAGACCTGAGCAAGCCCCAGGGCACCCGCGATCGGGCCATGCTGGAGTGCCTGTACAGCTGCGGCTTGAGGGTAAGCGAGTTGATTTCACTTCGGCTTTCACATGTATACGATTCGGAGGGCATCATTCGCGTGATCGGCAAGGGTGATAAGGAGCGTCTTGTGCCCATTGGTGGCACTGCACTCAAGTACATTGCACAGTACCGCGATCAGATCAGGGTGCATGCCGGCGTGGAGGATGCCCACAGCGACGTACTCTTTCTCAATCACAGGCATAAGCCAATCAGCCGGGTGGCGGTGTTTAACATGGTGAAGCAGTATGCGGTGCAGGCGGGTATCCGCAAAAAGGTAAGTCCGCACAGCTTTCGACACAGCTTTGCCAGTCATTTGGTGCAAAACGGGGCCGACCTGCGGGCTGTGCAAGCCATGCTGGGCCATGAGAGCATCACCACGACGGAGATTTACACGCATTTGGATCGGGCATTTTTGCGCGAGAATATACTCAGGTTCCATCCGCGCAACGAGCAGTAAAGCTGGCGCAGCGAAAGAGCCTTGAGGCCGCATTGCCGAGCGCCCGCAAAATTGTACTTTTGCGCAAAAGCAGAACATGAAATTTTTCATCGACACCGCCAACCTCGACCAAATACGCGAAGCACAAGACCTTGGAGTGCTAGACGGAGTGACAACCAATCCATCGCTGATGGCCAAAGAAGGCATCAGTGGGGAGAGCAATGTGATACAGCACTACCTCGACATTTGCGAGATAGTAGATGGGCCGGTGAGTGCCGAAGTGATATCGACCGATTTTGAGGGCATGGTGCAGGAAGGTGAAAAACTGGCTGCCCTCCACCCCAATATTGTGGTGAAGGTACCCATGATCAAAGACGGTGTGAAAGCCCTGCGCTACTTTTCACAGAAGGGAATCAAGACGAATTGCACCTTGGTGTTCTCTGCCGGGCAAGCCCTGCTCGCAGCCAAAGCCGGAGCCAACTACGTGTCTCCCTTCATCGGTCGCCTGGATGATATTTCGACCAATGGCTTGGAGCTCATCGGGCAGATCCGCCATATCTACGACAATTACGCTTTCCAAACAGAAATACTTGCCGCCTCTGTGCGCCATACCATGCACCTGATTCAATGTGCTGAGCTCGGAGCCGATGTAATGACAGGGCCCTTGCACACCATTACCGGATTGCTCAAGCACCCCCTGACCGACATCGGGCTGGAGCAGTTTCTCGCCGACCACAAGAAGGCGAGCCAGGTAAAAGTCTGACCGCAGGCTGTAGAGTGGTAAAGCGCCCCCCGGCGGCCCTTGTGCCCTCGTATATTGTGTTTTCTTCTCAGCTTAGTCTGTGACTACATAATTTGTAGCTCAGAGTCCCTTTCCACATTTTCCGTATCTTCCGGTCTCATTTCGAAACCTATGTCTTGGAAGTTCAGAAGGAGGGTGCAATTGTTTCCCGGAGTTCGTCTCAATTTGAGCCGAAGCGGGGTCAGCACCACCATTGGCCCCAGAGGCCTTAATGTCAATTTCAACCGGCAGGGCACCTACCTGAACAAGGGTATTCCGGGTACTGGCATTTACGATCGACAAAGGATTGGTGGAAGGAGTGGAAGGAAAACGGCCCGCAGGGGCAGCGGCCCAAGTTACATGGATCAGGCCTATGCAGCACCGCCTCAGAGTACAGAGGCCATTATGGAATCCACCTGCGAGGGCCTCAGTGATCTCAAGGACACCTTGCTAGCCTGCCATGAGGAGCGTGAAGCCCTCTTTCGGGACATGCTCAAAGTGCAGCGGAGGCTCATTTGGATGAAGCGCCTCCATCTTGTATCACGTTTGCTGATCATCGGATTTTTTGTGAAGCATTTCCAGAAATGGAAAGAACAGGCAGAGAGCAATTTGAATCTGGTGAAAGACTGCTACAGCGATTGCAAGGTCAACATTGATTTGCAATGCGATGGACGCATAAGCCAGGCCTACAAAGGCCTGCTCGAGGCCTATGCTGAGCTGCGCACTTGCTCGCGCATTTGGGATGTAAGCCAGCGCTATGCCGTGGATGCGCTGCGTGAGCGCACCCGTGCCCGGGAGAGTGTAGCCAGGAGTCCTGTGCGCTTTGAGGTCGCCGAATTGCCGCATATTGACTCCAGCCTGGACGGCATGCACTTTCAAAATGCCACCGGTGCCGATCTATACTTCTACCCGGCTTTCACCGCTGTGATCGATCACTTTAAGCGCTTTGCCTTGCTGGAAACCAGCAAGCTGGAAATGCAATTCAGCAGCATTCGCTTTATGGAGCCTGAGGATGTGCCCGATGATGCCAAGGTGGTGGATCAGTCTTGGCTGCGATCCAACAAAGACGGCTCTCGCGATCGGCGCTTTAAGGACAATTACCAGCTCCCCGTATGCGCATACGGTGAGATCAGTATCAGCTCGGCGGCCGGCCTTCAGGAAGTGTTCTGCTTTAGCAATCCCGCTAAGGCAGAGGCTTTCGCCGAGGCGTTTAAAGCTTTTCAGAGCGAGTTGAGGCCGGCTTGAGCCTGAGCCAGGCGATGCTGTCAGTGCATCCGGATCCCTTCCTCCTTGTCAAAAAACGGGTCTCAGTCCCCGGTTTTGATCATCAGTGGCGTTTCGGGATTTGTCACAATTACCTTGGCATTGTTGGAATTGCTAAGCAATTTGAAGGCTTCGATGGCCTCAAAGCGAAGAATTTCCGGTGTGAGTCCTTCGGAAACAATTTTCTGGGCATCCCTCACCCCTTCGGCGGCGATACGTTGACGCTCAGCCTCCTGCCTTTCCCGATCGAGTACGAACTCCATGCGCTGGGCCTCCTGCTCGGCAGAGAGCTTGGCTTCTATGGCTGTGGCCAATGCACCGGGAAGTACAATGCGCTTCATCAGAACTGCTTCAATCACAAAGCCGCGCGGCCCGAGATTCTCCATCATCTTTCCGAGCACGGCCGCTTCGATTTCCGAACGTTCGCCGGTGTGCATGTCTTTGGCCATAAACTTGGAGCTCACATCGGCAAGGGCCGAGCGAAATACCGGAGAAATCAGATCGCGTTCGTATTCCACCCCTACTTCTCGGAGTATGTCAGGAACACGCTCTTTTTCAATTTTGTACAGTATGGAGGTTTCGCAACGGATATTGAGACCCTCTTTGGAAGGTATATCCAGGTTTACTTCGAGATTCGTGGTGCGCACGGGCACTTTCAGATACATCGATACAAAAGGATTGTAGAGGCGGGTGGCTTCAGTAATTGGCTTGCCTACGAGTTTACCCATGCGGCGCTTCATGGCCACCTCGCCCTGCCGCACCACCACGCAGCTGCTCGTGGTCATGGCCAAAAGTAGGAGAATGCTTGCTGTTCTTATCATCGCTTTAGAATTTTGAGTGAGAAAATTGGCAATTGAGATTTATGGCTGGCCTAAGGACAGATTTCAATGTCGCTGTGCGCGGCACAAATCTCGGGAATTGGACACCATAAGCTTGCCAAAATCTTGTATATCTGCACAAAATTGGAAATTTTGTGTTAATAGATTCGAAAACTCCGTTTTACGGCTTTTCGGCGCGTAATTGGTGGCTTTTGGGAAAATACAAATCCAAATCAAAGGCTTTAGCGGGGGAAATTTCTATTTTTACCACATATCAATTGTATTACGATGTTGCTCAATATACATCCCGAAACTCCAGACCCCAAGCGCATGCGCAAAGTGGTGGACACCCTGCGCAGCGGAGGACTCATCATCTACCCCACCGACACCGTGTACAGCATTGGTTGCGACCTGCTCAACGTAAAGGCTGTGGCCCGGGTGGCCCAGATAAAAGGATTAAAGCCCGAAAAGGCCAATTTCTCTCTGATATGCCATGATCTGAGCCACATCAGCGAGTATGCACGCATAGAGACCCCTGTGTACAAACTGATGAAACGCCACCTTCCCGGCCCCTTCACTTTCATTCTCAATGGCAGCAGCAATTTGCCCAAGTTATTCAAATCCAAGAAGAAGGAGGTAGGTATTCGCGTGCCGGACAACCTCATTGCGCGGGGCCTTGTAGAAATGCTGGGCAATCCCCTGATAGCTACATCAGTGCACGATGAGGACGAGGTGATCGAGTACACCACTGACCCCGAGCTTATCTACGAAAAGTACAAAGACCAGGTGGATATCGTGATCAATGGTGGCTTCGGCAATAATGAGGCTTCTACCATCATCAATGTCACCAGCGGTGAGCCGGTGTTAGAGCGTCAGGGTATTGGTGTTCTGGAATAGCCTGCGCCTCGCCAAAACGCTTTTTATAAGGTTTTTCACCTGCTAATCAATATTTCTGCATCCGTCATTTTGTCAGTGAGTTAGGCTCTGTAGAATTACCTTGCTGAAACCTGAATCGAAATCTGAATCTCTAATTGAAAAAGAAGCGTCGCGGCGAGTGTTTTTCTCGGCTTTGAAAAGCCCATCGCAAACCGTAAACTTTGGTGCCGGGAAAAATGTATCGAGACCGAAGAGG
>SLDS01000125.1 GCA_007125175.1 Flavobacteriales bacterium | reverse complement strand
CCCCAATCCAAAATCGTCAATCCAAAATCGCAAATCGCAAATCCCCAATCGCCAATCCCCAATCGCCAATCCAAAATCGTCAATCTCCAATCCCAAATCCCCAATCCCCAATCCCCAATCGCCAATCGCCAAACCCCAATCGTCAATCCCCAATCCCCAATCGCCAATCCCAAATCGTCAATCCCCAATCCCCAATCCAAAATCCCCAATCCCCAATCCCCAATCCCAAATCGTCAATCGAAAATCCTCAATCCCCAATCCTCAATCCCCAATCCAAAATCCCCCAATCCCTTATCTTTGCACATAAATCCAACAGCCCATGTACCCCACTTCCATATACGCCGAGCTCACCCCCAACCCCAATACCATGAAGTTTGTGGCCGATAGGGTGATTTTCCCCTCCGCCGATCCGGTACAATACAAAACCGCCGCCGAGGCCAAAGGCAGCTCCAAGCTGGCCGAGGAGCTCTTCAACTTCCCTTTTGTGAAGGGTGTCTTTGTGGCACACAATTTTGTGACGGTCACCAAAACCGCCGACTTAAGCTGGGATCTGCTCACCTTCGAACTGCGCGAATTTGTGCGCGATTGGTGTCTCAAGCGCGAGCATGTGGTGGAGCGTATACCTGAGCCTGTGCAGCATGAATCTGATGCCGCTTCCGCAAATGAAGCAGCACCCAAAGCCCCCATTGAGCCCAGCGAGTACGATGATGCCATACGGGATCTGCTCAATGAATACGTAAAACCCGCCGTGGAAAGTGACGGTGGTGCCATCGACTTTCTGAGCTTCAAAGACGGTGTGGTCACCGTACAACTGCGCGGCTCCTGCTCAGGCTGCCCCTCCAGCACCATTACCCTCAAGAATGGAATCGAGCAATTGCTCACCACAGAACTGCCCGCAGTAAAAGAAGTGGTGGCCGAGAGCCTCTGATTTGATCCACTTTTGCATTCGTGCCAGCAGGGCTTATAGTTGCCTGTTCAGCAAATATTTAGATTTTAAACCAACTATTCCGAGATGGGCTCACTTAGCCCAAGGCGGATAGCGAACTTCCAATACCCCGAGGTGGTGCAGAAAATGACCCGGAATGATGTAGACCAATGCGCGGGCGCTCACGGGCTGGCCGTCCGCTTCTAGCTGATTGGTCAGCATTTCCTCCGGTGCTTCCGCAAAAAGGATTTCAGTAGTCGCTCTTACGCTCAAACGTTCACGACGAATGCTTTCCAGAGTCCGATAGCGTGCGCCCGAAGCGGCTACATAGGGATCTTGCGCATATCCGGGTAGGGGAGTGCGGTCTCCACGCAAGATGCGCAATGCCCTATAGGCAAACACACGCTCGGCATCTACGCAGTGAAGCAATACCTCCTTGATGCTCCACTTGCCCGGAGCATAGCTGCCATCGGCCTCTCGATCACTGAGCCCTTCTAAGAGGACATCCTCCTTCTTCACATCCATACGCAAGGCATCCATCAATGACATGCCTCGGGTTTGTTCCACATATTGACTGTAGAACGGTGCGTACTCGTGGGCTTCCGGTGAGTAGTCGCGATCCAGATTATCCATTTTACTCATAGCTCTTATTGATACAGTTGTGGGCCCTATTGTGCTTCATTCCCGCTTGGTATATGCTCCGTGGCTGCGGGTCTAATATTTGCCGACCAAGGCATCCCAATGCAAAGGCCTGTGGCACGGCAAAGCATGGCAGGAGTCATCGGCCCAATCGGGATGGCAAGGTACGCAATGCTGAGCGCAAAAATGAAGACCGCCTCCAGTGATGGGAGCCAAGCATAAGCAGAGAATGGCACATGATCGAAGAGTGCAAATGACTTACGTTTAAATTTCTATATTTGGCACGATGAAAATCGCGGCCTCAAAAATTGCGGAAATAATTGGAGGTGAAATTGTTGGAGATGGTTCTGTAGAGGTTTCAGGCCTCAGTAAAATCGACGACAGCAAGGAAAACACCCTTTCATTCCTCGCCAACCCTGCCTACACGGAGTACATATACAGTACCCGCGCCAGCTTGGTCATAGTATCAAAATCTTTTGAGGCTGAACGAGCACTGCCCGAAGGATGCACCCTGATCAAGGTGGGTGATCCCTACGCGAGCTTTGCCAAGCTCCTTGAGCTCTACAATGAGCTGAAGCACGACCGCCGAGGCATCCATTCCGATGCCAGCATAGACCCAGATGCCAAGCTGGGCGATGATGTGTTCGTAGGAGCTCAGGCAGTGATAGAGGCAGGCGCAGTGATCGGAAACTCATGCAAAATATACCCACAGGCTTACATCGGAAAGGATGTCAAGCTGGGTGACAATTGCATCATACATCCCGGTGTGCGCATCCTGGCGCAATGTGAGGTGGGCCATTCCTGCGTCATTCACGCTGGCGCAGTCATTGGAGGCGATGGATTTGGCTTTGCGCCAAATAGCGAAAACAATTATCAGAAAGTGGCCCAAATAGGCAATGTGGTCATTGAGGATCATGTGGAAATCGGAGCAAATACCACCATTGACCGAGCCACCCTGGGCAGCACAATCATCCGCAAAGGGGTGAAGATCGACAACTTGATACAGATAGCCCACAATGTAGAGGTGGGTGAGAATACGGTGATTGCCTCCCAAACTGGTATAGCTGGCAGCACGCGCATAGGGCGCAATTGTATGATCGGTGGGCAAGTGGGCATTATCGGTCATCTTGATATAGCCGATGGCACCAAAATCGCCGCACAGTCGGGAATCGGCTCGAGCATAAACCTTGAGAATACCATTCTGCAGGGCTCACCGGCTTTTGCCATTGGAGAGTACAAACGTTCCTACATAGCCTACAAGAAATTGCCGGAACTGATGCGGGAGATACGGGAATTGAAAAAAGAGCTGGCAGCCTTCAAACAAAGCACACAGCATCCATCATGAGTACCAAACAGCGCACGCTTGCTGCACCGATCAGCTTCAAGGGCATCGGGCTGCATACCGGTGAAAATGTAGAGCTGAGCATCCACCCCGCTCCAGCCAATCACGGATATGTTTTTCAACGAATTGATCTGGACGGAAAACCCACGGTAAAAGCCCATGTGGACAATGTAGTGAGCACCAAGCGCGGTACTACCATCCAAGAGAATGGAGCCAGTGTGCACACCACAGAGCATATTCTTGCGGCCATATTCGGCTGCGAGGTCGACAATGCCCTCATTTGTCTCGATGGCCCTGAGGTGCCCATCATGGATGGCAGTGCCATGCTTTTTGTGCAAGCCATCGAGAAGGCAGGCTACGAGGAGCAAGAGGAAGAGCGCAATTACTTCACCCTGAAAGAAAACCTCTATTACGAAGACGATCAGGGATACGTGGAAATGCTGGCCGTACCTACGCCCGGGCAGGAATTTCGCATTACGGTGATGGTGGATTATAACTCACCCGTACTCGGCACCCAGCACGCATCCATGTACGAGATTTCTGAATTCAAGAAGGAAATTGCCCCATGTCGCACCTTTGTTTTCCTCAGGGAAATTGAGGAATTGGCGAAGCTTGGCCTCATAAAGGGAGGAGACCTCGACAATGCCATTGTGCTGGTAGAACATGAACGCAGTGAAGAAGAATACCGCGAGATAGCACGCCTTGTAGGCAAAGAAGATATGGAAATCAAGGTGGAGGGCATCGGAGTGCTCAACACTGTAAAGTTGAAGTTCGAAAATGAACCGGCCAGGCACAAACTGCTCGATATAGTCGGCGATCTCGCTTTGGTGGGACGACCCATTAGGGGCCACATCCTCGCGGCCCGTCCGGGGCATGCTGGAAATGTGTCTTTCGCAAAAATCATACGCGACCTCATCAAGGCGGAAGCCAAGTCGAGCCCGAGCTTTGACCTCACGGCAGAGCCCATCTACGATGTGAACCAAATCATGGGAATCCTCCCGCACCGTTATCCTTTTTTATTGGTAGATAAGGTGATAGAGTTGAGCGAACAGCATGTGGTAGGGGTAAAGAATGTGAGCATCAGTGAGGGCTACTTTCAAGGACACTTTCCTGGCAACCCCATCATGCCCGGAGTACTCCAAATTGAGGCTATGGCGCAGTGCGGAGGTGTATTGGCCTTGCACAATGTGGACGAGCCCGAGAAGTGGAGTACTTACTTTCTCAAGATTGACAATGTGCGGTTCAAGCGCAAGGTGGTACCTGGCGATACCGTCGTATTTCGCCTTGAGCTCACAGCCCCCATACGCCGGGGCATCGTGCAGATGAAAGGCACCGCCTATGTGAATGGACAGGTAGCCTCAGAGGGAGACCTCATGGCGCAAATCATAAAGGACAAGGCTTGATGATACACCCCCTCGCCCAAGTGCATCCCGATGCCAGGATTGGAAAAGATGTAAGCATTGGCCCCTTTGCCGTAGTGCATGCGGATGTGGAAATCGGTGATCGATGCCAGATCCATTCTCATGCAGTTATTTATGACGGAGCGAGGCTTGGTCCTTCCTGTACAGTTTTTCCTGGGGCCGTGATATCGGCTATTCCGCAAGATCTCAAATTTGCCGGAGAGGAAAGCACCGTAGAGATTGGCGAGCACAGCACCATAAGGGAGTGTGTCACCATCAACCGCGGCACTGTGGATCGGCGCAAGACTGTTGTGGGCAAGCACTGCCTGATCATGGCCTATACCCACCTCGGACACGATGTAGTGGTAGGCAATCACTGTATCCTCGCCAATTCGGTGAATGTGGCCGGTCATGTGACCATACAAGACTATGCCATACTCGAGGGTGTGGTGGCAGTGCAGCAGTTCATTACCATCGGTCAGCATTCTTTTGTCGCCGGGGGCTCCCTGGTGCGCAAGGATGTGCCTCCTTACGTGAAGGCAGCACGGGAACCCATCGCCTATGTCGGGGTAAATGTTATTGGCCTCAGGAGGAGGGGTTTTCAGGAAAGCCTTATCAGGCAAATTGAGGACATATACCGCATAGTGTACGTCCAAAACACAAACGTGGGAAAGGCACTCGACCTTGTGGAAGAGCGCATTCCCGACAGCCCCGAAAAGAGGGCAGTGATCGATTTCATTCGCCATTCCGAAAAAGGAGTGATGCGCGGCTGAGCCATGTACGAGATTCACCTGAAAGATGCCGGTAAGCGATACAACCGCGACTGGATTTTCCGAAAGCTAAGCCTGGAAATTCCTTCAGGTCGGGGCTGTGCCATTCTCGGGGGCAATGGCTCAGGCAAGAGCACCCTGCTGCGCAGTATACTCGGCTACGCTCCCTTGAGTGAGGGCGAAATCCTTTATTTCGAGGCCGGTAGAGCAAAGCCGCGCCATCAGGTGTACCGCGATATGAGTTTCAGCGGCCCTTATCTCGAGCTTTACGAGGAGCTTACCTTGGCCGAGATGATTCGCTTTCATTTTTCACTCAAGTCGCCCCTCCCGGGCCTTCGCCCTGAGGAGCTAGCCCGACGCATGCAGCTTGAGCCAGCACTGCACCGCCCCGTCAAGTTTTTCTCATCGGGTATGAAGCAGAGGTTGCGGCTCGCTCTCGCCATCTTCAGCCAATCGAGGGTCTTGCTGCTCGATGAGCCTGCTTCCAATCTCGACCGCAAGGCCATAGACTGGTATCAGAGCACCCTGCAGGAGCACCTTGGCGAGCGAATTCTTCTCGTAGCCTCCAACCATCAGGAGGCGGAATATGCGCTGTGCACGCAAAAAATCAATGTCGAGGAATACAAGCCTTGAGATTTTTCTACTTTTGGTCAAAATTAATGCCATGGCAACCACTTCGGATATCAAGAACGGCCTTTGCATGAAGCTCAACGGAAAGTTGGTAAGTGTGATCGAGTTCCAACACGTAAAGCCCGGGAAAGGCCCGGCTTTTGTACGCACCAAATTGCGCAATCTGGAAACTGGTAAAGTGGTGGATCACACCTTTTCAGCTGGCCACTCCATCGATGTAGTGCGCATTGAGTACAGGCCCTATCAATACCTCTATGCGGAAAACAATGGCTACCACTTCATGCACACAGATACTTATGAGCAGGTTTTCATCGAAGGCCACTTGGTGGAGAAGCCCGACTTCTTGCGTGAAGGAATGATCTGTACAATCATGTTTCACGCCGACGAAGAGAATGCGCTGAGCGTGGAGCTGCCTGATTTTATTGAAGCCGAAGTCACCTACACAGAGCCAGGTATTAAGGGCGATACAGCCACCAACACGCTCAAGCCTGCCACGATCGATACGGGTGCCGAGGTGAGGGTTCCTCTTTTCATCGATATCGGCGATAAGGTGAAAATCGATACCCGCACCGGTCAGTACAGCGAGCGGGTGAAGTCATAAGGCTGCGACCGATCATTTGCCTGTGCGAGCTGCACCCTGGCCTTGGAAGATATGAGGCTTTGGCCTCGCTCTTACCATGAAGCGGGAATGGAAAACCCGAACAGCTCGCCCTGCTTGCTGCCGCTTATTACCTGATAGTGCCCATCCTGATGCATGTCGGCCAGTGAAGGCTGTATGTCTCCTGCCAGCGGAAATCCTTCGAGGAGCTTGCCATCCATCGTCCACGCGTACACCTTTCCACTGTTTGAGTCTATCGCGCCAAATACTTTGAGCGTTTTACCCCGGGCCAGCAAGCCAAATATTCCCGGTTGTAGGGAGGTGTTTTTGATGTTGAAGATTGACTTGCCTTCGCTGCTGTAGGCTGAAATGCCCTCCGCATCTTGCAGGATGCATATCACCTCACCTTCCACTTCTGCCTTGGAAAAGATTCCCGAAAGGGCCTTCTTATGTGGTAAATCTATTTTTTGGCTGCGCCCATCAAATCCCAGGCGGCGGAGCACCGCAGCGCTATCGAGCACGTAGTAGGCACCATTAGCGATACTTCCACGTGGCTGCAGCAGGTAGCCGTGATGCACCTTGCCCGCAGGCAATTTACCATCCACCACATGCCTCGGTCGGCCCTGCCTGTCGAGCAGATGGAGCTTTCCTTGGGTATTCACTGCCATTATGTAATCTTTGCTCCCTACCCGTATGTGCTCCATAGGGCGGCTCAGGCTGATGTCCCTTTCGGCAAAAGACCACCCTTGCACGCGCTTGCCAAAGGCATCATAAGCGATCACCTTGCCGTCTTGCAGCGGCGCAAAAATGCGGTAATCACGGCTCTTGTCGTAATCGAATACAGAAGGCGCCGCTGCGAGCGGCTCGCCGAGGGCAATGGGAAAGCCTTCCACATCATTGCCATTGCGATCGAGGAGGTAAATGCTTGTTGGAGTGGCGAAAAGCATCTGTAGCTTGCGGTTCTTGAATACGTCAATTTGATGCAAATCGCCCACAATGGGGCCATCCAGGGCCCTTTTCCACAGCACCTTGCCAGTGGCGCTTAGCAAGTTCAGTTCATGCTCTTCATTCTGCACCACCGCCTCAAGGCTTCCTGTGTAATGGTTTTGCACCAAATGAACTTTGCCCGCCCAGGCTGCACCTTCGGCACTCTCCCAGAGGGCGCTCATACCGGGCTGATAGTTGCTGTTATGGCGCAATAGCAAGTGGGTGTAGTACAGGCCGCGTTTGTGGTGCTTCACTTGATAGAGCATAGCCTGTAGCTTGCGAAGTACATCCTCGTTTTTCTTGCTCTTTTCTGCCTCATCCTCCCGCAGCAAAGAGGCATATAGCTCCGGCGAACGGGCCGGGGCATTGAAAAGCACGAAGTGGGCATCGGATGATACCGAGCTTGCAAGCTCTTTCGTGCATTCGTGCTGCTCCATGCTTTTTCCCGTTTCAAGCAACTGTGCCACAGTCTTGAGTCCGCTTAAAGAATTGGCCATAATCACCATGTCGTCCAGACACAGCGCCCAGGGATCATCGAGCAAAGCGAAGGCCTCGCCCATGACATCGCCAAAAAGTCTGCCCACCAGCAATTTGAACACTTTCTGATCCTCGTGGATATGCTCCTCTTGGCTTTGGCTTTCATTTTTTGCGAAAGCGGCCTCCAGGGCTTGTAGTGCGCTTTCATTTTGCGAAGGCTTAAGCCCTTGAAAAAGTGCAAATGACTGCTCGCTGCCATGCTTTCCTTTGGCTTCCACCATAAAAGCGGCCGCCTGCCCACCCATCCAATTTGTGGCCAAGTCCTTGGCATCGCATTGGCATGTCTCGTCGTGACGCCTCAATGCACGTTGCTTTTTGTGCTGATTGCCCTGCTTTTCATCAGTTTCAGCACGCGCTTGGAGGTATTGACCGATGTCGCCATAGCCCACATAGGCAAAGTAGGAGGTGTTGTAAGGCATGTAGCCTAAAGCCTTTACACGGGGTGCCTTGAGGCCCGCATAAGAGGCCAAACGAAAATCGCCGCTATCGGGCGCCAGAGTGAAACCGCTGAGGCTTATGCTGCGGCCTTTGAGCTCAGCATCAAAAGCGGCCCAGGAGGCATAGCTGTCTTCGAAAAAAGCTGACTGGCGCTGATCGGAGGCTGCATAAGGGGCTACGAGGGCATGGAGGCGCGGGTGATGTGCAAAAACCTGTGCGCGAGAGCTGCGGTCGGTGGTGTTTCGTATTTCTGCAAAGTATGGATTGTGAAGGATGTGTGCTCCGTGATTTTTGGCGCGTATGCTACTCTCCACCAGAAGTGTGCTGAGGCTTATGGTGAGCACTTCGCCTTGTCGGCAAAAGGCGATGCCTTCATCCCAAATGGGAGTTTGGGCTTCGTAGATCGGCACGGATTCATACAATCGCTGCTTGGGCATATCTCTGATGCTGAGTATTTCCATGATTTCGCGGCGCAGCTCTTCCTCACCTGCCATGGCCTGCAGGGGTAAGGCCAACATGAAACTGTAAGAGCGGGGCCCAATTGGATGCGCGCTGAGTACCGCTCCCTGACCGCTTAGCAATTTGCGCAAGCCTGGCCTCCGACTCATACTGCTGTCAAGCATCAGGGCCATGGTGTGCAAGCGAAAGTAGAAGTCGGTGCTCTGCAGCTCCTCCCATATTTGGCTCGACTGGGAAAGGTCTCTCCACAGGCTGCCTACATCGCGGCTTTCTATCACGAGGGCAGCATCTTCGGGTATGTGGTGCAAGGCCTCAACCGGGAGTGACCTTTTCTCATCCAAATCCGTGTACAGGAAGTAGGCTGCAACAATTACAGCTGCTACCAACAAGATTATTCCCAGAATGCGAGCGGTATTCACAAAAGCTTTTTTCCAAAAGTAATGCCTATGCTGCTGCTGGCCGGATGCTTTCAGTTCTCATTTGCACAGCAGGGTGTTCACTTTTTACACCGCCTCCCTGAATAGCTCCAACTGCTTGGGCAGTAGCCTAAAACTGCTGCGATGTAAGGGGCTGCTGCCATGGCTGGCGATGGCTTGGCGATGTGCTCGGGTGGGGTAGCCCTTGTTAGAGTCCCAGCGGTACTCCGGAAATTTTAGGTGCATCTCCATCATGTAGGCGTCGCGGTGGGTTTTGGCCAGTATGGATGCTGCAGCGATATTCCGATAGGTGGCATCTCCCTTTACCACACAGGTGTGCGGAGTTTCCTTGTAGGGAGTGAACCGGTTGCCGTCTACCAAAATGTGGGAAGGAGGAGTATTGAGTTGATCCAAAGCTCTATGCATGGCCAGGAAGGAGGCTTTGAGGATGTTGATGCGATCTATTTCTTCCGGGCATACCCAGCCTACCGCCCATGCGAGCGCCTCCTTTTCGATCGAGATGCGCAATAGTTCGCGCTGATGGGCTTTCACTTGTTTCGAGTCGTGTAGCATGGCAGGAGCATAGCCTTTCGGCAAAATGACGGCCGCAGCCACCACAGGGCCCGCGAGGCATCCCCGCCCTGCCTCGTCGCAACCGGCTTCAAAGCCTTCTGAGTGCATGCATTCTAAGAGCGCAGCCATGCACCAAATGTAGGCTTTTGAATTCATACAGGCTTTTGGAGTGCCCTGCATATCTTTGGCGCATGCCCGAAACTTTTAATCTGCCCAGCCCACTGCAGGAAGTGACATTTCCACCGATCACGGATCGCGGAATCCGCCTGCTGGTAAAGAGGGATGACCTGATACATTCGGAAGTATCGGGCAATAAGTGGCGCAAACTGAAGCTCAACATTGAGAAGCTCAGGCAGCGGGGCAATTCTTGCTTGCTCACCCTGGGCGGGGCGCATTCCAATCACACTGCCGCTACCGCAGCTGCGGCTGAAATGTACGGCTTGCGCAGTATCGGGGTGATTCGCGGTGAGGATGCCAATATGAGCAATTTCACCCTTTCATTCGCCCGCGCAAAGGGTATGGAACTCTACCCCATTAGCAGGCAGGATTATCGAAGGGCGCGCGAAGGTGAGTTGCGGGAAGAGTTTCACTCACAGTTCGGTGCTTTCTACTTCGTGCCGGAGGGCGGGGCCAATGATCTGGGCCGAATGGGTTGCATGGACATCATGAAGGAGTTGGGCAGTGCTGCGGCCGACAGGGTATTCGTGGCCTGCGGTACGGGAACCACCTTTTGCGGCATGGGATTGGCCAACCTTGGTCAAAGTATGATCTATGGTGTCTCGGCACTGCGGGGAGGTGCCTACCTCATGGAGGGCGTCCGATCAAGCCTTTGCGATCTACTGGGTGTCGAGGCGGGGGAAGAAATCCTATCCCGAATGCGCTTTCTCGACAATTTTCATTTTGGTGCTTATGCCCGCATTACACCCGAGCTCACAGAATTTATGCGATCCTTTTTCCGTTATACGGGCATTCGTCTCGATCCCATCTACACCGCAAAGTGTGCCTTCGCCATGAAAACGCTGGCCGAGGACGCCGAAAATGATGGTCTGCAAGTGGGTGGATACGATGGCGAAACGTGGGTCTTGGTGCACAGCGGAGGCTTGCAGGGAATTCCCGCTATGGAGGCCAGATATGGACTGCGTTTTTACGAGGATTGTTAAATTCACAGCCCATTGTTAATAAGGCCTCATTGTCGGCATGACTCTTGCCTAATGAGCTGTTAACTTTGACTCTCGACCAAATTCTGCCCCGTGCAAAAATGTTGATAAGATGTTAAGAACTCTTGTTTTTTTTCTTCTCAGCGCTCTGGCTGTCCATGATGTTCAGGGGACTGATCCCAAATCAAGATTCAGCAGGGCACAGTACATTTCCATGTGGAAAGATGTGGCCATTGCCAATATGCAGGAGCATGGCATCCCGGCTAGCATTACCCTTGCACAGGCCATCCTCGAGAGTGGCGATGGCAATAGCAGGCTGGCCCGTGATGCTAACAATCATTTTGGCATCAAGTGCCACAACTGGCAAGGCAAGAAGGTATACCATGATGATGACAAGCGGAATGAGTGCTTCCGCAAATACAGAAATGCCAGCGAAAGCTTCGCCGATCACTCGGAATTTCTCAAGCGACAGCGATATGCCTTCCTATTCGACTACGATGTCATGGATTACAAGGCATGGGCGCATGGCTTGAAAAAAGCCGGTTATGCCACCAATCCGAAATACCCCCAACTGCTGATTCGCATCATTGAGGAGAACAACCTTGCGGCCTACGACTTGCAGGCGAGTACAGGAGGTGGAGCTATCGCGCAGAAAGGTGCTGGAAAAAAATCCAGTACTTCTGTCGGCTCAGGTGATGAAATCATTTATGAGGTGAATGCCGGGGCAAAAGTACTCTTGAGCGACAACCGCATCAAATACATTCTCGCATCCGAAGAGGAGACTGCTGCTTCATTGGCGCGCAAGCTCAATATGGGCCCTTGGCAGCTGCGCAGGTACAATGACCTCGACAGGGGAGACCGCATCGCCAAAGGTGAGCGTGTATACCTGCAGCCCAAGCGCAACAGGGCTTCTCGGGTGAGTAAGCATACCGTACAGCCCGGTGAGACCCTGCGCGATGTGTCACAGCAGTACGGGGTCAAAATCAAAAGAATCAGAAAAAAGTCGGGCATGGACAGAAATCAGGAAGCCAAGGCCGGCGATGTTTTGATCTTGCGTTGAGTTCCTCTGGGCTGCCAATCACTCCCTGCATAGACTTTCTCAATTCCATGCGGACTCCCTTCGACCCATTCGGCCAAAGGAAAACCGGCTGGGCGGTCGATAGTCAAGTGGCCGGATCATACCGAATTTACGGAAGAGGTAGGCTTATTTAGGTTCGATCCGCAGCTGACGAATCCGCCCTCCACCTTCCTCGTTTTTGATGAAATAGGTGACCCGAAAGGAGGCTTTATCCGCCTTCATGTCACCGATGTAGTAATGGTCATTTTGCTTGGAGCGCCCCTGATGCATCAACTGAAATTCCAGTGGTGGATGGTCGCTAAAAAAGCGCGAAAGAATCATTTCCGCCTGTTCTTTGCTGTACACCTCCTCCACCTTGTCGATCATCAGATCCAGGCTTGAGGCAAAATGAGCAGCCACCCCTTTGGCATCTCCCTTGCCGAAGGCAGCAGAAATTTGTTCATTGTTTACTTCCTGAGCAACTATGAAATGGCAGGTGAATAAAGCGGCAATCAGAGCGAGTGAGCGGAGCATGACGCGGGGTTTAAAACAGGTAAATGTATCAAATATCAAGCCAATCTGGGCTTTTTCATCCTGTTTGTGTGGCAATGTCTACCTTCACTTCGTGAAAGTGGTATTGTTATGCATTGGAGGACTCCGCAGCGAATATCTATCAGTGGGTATTGCTGACTATTTGCGAAGGCTGCAGCATTACACACCTACAGAGCTTCTGGAGGTGCAAGAAAAAAAATCCTGGCGAAAATTGCCTCCTAATGAGCGACTCAGGGAAGAAGGCAAGGCCATTCTCTCTCGGCTTGAGCCCCGCGATCATTTGGTGCTTTTCGATGAGCGCGGAGCAGCCATCAGTAGCCGCAAATTTGCCGAAAGGCTTGAAAAATATAGCCTTGCGGGTCACAAGCGCCTTGTGTTGGCCATAGGAGGGGCATTCGGTTTCAGCGATGAGGTGTATGCTGCTGCGGGAGACCGATTGTCGCTCTCCTCGCTCACCTTCAATCATGAGATGGTGCGCCTCATTGCCTTGGAGCAGCTCTACCGGGCCTACAGTATTTTGCGGGGAGAGCCTTACCACAACGATTGATTAGACCCGAGGAGAAGTCCTGTGACTTTGCAGGGAGCTGCAACCTTGTATGTGGCCTTTCGTATGAAGAGACAGCCCCTTGAACGCGCTTTAAAACCTGCAAGTTATGAAACACGTTCTACCAGGCATCTGGGGGCTGATGACGGCTGCCATAGCCATGGGACAGACCGGTGCTGTCCTGGATTTCTCCAAGATATCCCAAACATCCGGAAACCTCAATGCCGAGCTCGCCAATCACGGCGGCTTCGGCTTTGTCAGTGCTACAGCTTATGGTTCTCTGAGCGCGGCCGCACCCTTTGCCGGGAATGGCGAAGTGCATCTGATCACCCTCGATGATCAGGGTGAAGTGGCTCACGAAGAACTTGTCAGGGCCTCTGATTTCGATTTTTTTGATGAGGTGGAAGGAGCAGAATTTGGCAGCAGCCTAGTCGCTATGGGCGATGTGAATGGCGATGGCATCGGCGATTTCATGGTAGGGGCTCCGGGTGTAGACGACTGTGGGGCCTTGATGTTGCTGCTCAGCCATGCAGACGGCTATCAGCTCCAAGCCCTGGATATTCCCGAAGGCCAATGCCTTGCAGGTGATCGCTGGGGAGCACACCTCACGCGTGAAGGAAGCTTCTTTTATGTCGGGCTCCAGTCGGGTACAGGACGGGTACTTCGCTTCTCCATCAATGCCCAAGCCCAGCTCAATATCGATATGGAATACGGACCATCCCAGCCCGAACTCACCGCTCTCCTCTCCGAGGGCGACCGCTTCGGCACAGGTGTCACCCTGGGTGACCTCAATGGAGATGGGCATCCCGATATCGTATGCGGTGCTCCCGGCGATGATGATGGCGGTCCAAATTATGGAGCCATTTACCAAGTGCTGCTCGATGGAAATGGCTCCATTACGGAAGTGATCAAAGTATCCACCCATTCCGGCTTTTTCACAGGATTTTTGAGTAGCAATGACGATTTTGGGATCAGCATTGCCATCCTCGGCGATCTCGATCAGGATGGGGTGGTGGATCTGGCTGTGGGAGCGCCCGGCGATGATGATGGGAATA
This sequence comes from Flavobacteriales bacterium, assembly GCA_007125175.1. Classification (GTDB taxonomy): domain Bacteria; phylum Bacteroidota; class Bacteroidia; order Flavobacteriales_D; family Cryomorphaceae; genus T3Sed10-241. The sequence goes on along the minus strand of SLDS01000125.1, from coordinate 4,248 downwards.
TCGATGTGGGAGCTGTGTGGATTCTCTTCTTGCGAGAGAATGGCAATGTGAAGCGCCACCGCAAGATCAGCCTGCAGCAGGGCAATTTTCAGCACAGCGGTCTTACCCAGTCCGATCACTTCGGGACCCGCCTCGATGCGATTGGCGATTTGAATGGCGACGGTACCATGGATCTCGTGGTAGGGGCTCCCGGAAAAAACGACGGAGGCCCGAATCGGGGCGCATTCTACACCATTTTCGTCGAGTATTGCGAAGCGCCTGTTGCCACTTTCGCTTACGAGGCGCAGGGCACCACCGTTCACTTTTCCATACCCGGAGCCGATGGACTCACTTACTTGTGGAATTTTTCCGATGGAGGCTTCAGTCAGGAGCAAAATCCAACGCACACTTTCAGCAGTCCGGGCACCTATCTTGTGTGCCTCACCTTGCAGGGTTTATGTGATGGCAATCACTACTGTACAAATGTGACGGTTCAGTCCACCCTCTCGGCAAGCAGCGGGGAGGAGCGGGATTGGAAGCTGTATCCCAATCCCTCGCAGGGCATGGTGAGGGTGGAGAGCTCCTCAGTTCTGGAGCGTGTCAGCATCAGCGACCTTACGGGAAAATTGGTTTTTCAGCAAGGTGCTCAAGGCAGAAAGGAGTTGAGCATCGACCTTTCTCATCTTTCCGGAGGCCTCTACCTGGTGGAAATGGGGGGCAATGGACAGCGATACATCGAGAAGCTTGTGCTGAAATGATGAACTGTGGATGGACAGTTTTCATTGGCGCTCTTGAAGGCGGGCACCCAGCTTTGGCCTTTGATGCATTCAACTCCCTTCTGCGTATTTTGAACTTATTCCCGGCGGGGTGGCATACGGAGACCATTCCGTAACTTGCGGCGCTTTAGCCCTGCACTGAGAATGATCAAGGACCTTAAGAACACCTTTCGCCAATCGCTCATATACGGACTGGGCAATGTGCTGGTGAAGGCGACGGGACTGGCCCTTATGCCCATCTACATAGGCGCTTTCGATACGGAAGCCTATGGGGCTTTGGTGATCTTTGAGGTGATGACCCAGTTCATGGTGGGGGTTTTTTCCTTTCGCATTCAGAGTGGTTTGCTCAGGCTGGCCAGTGAGCGTGAGCCGGGTGAGGGGCAGGGGAGCATTTATTTCACCTCGGTGCTTCTTATGCTCGCGCTTGCTGTAGGGGTCTATCTGGCTTTTTTGCCCACGAGCTCCTTCTTCAGCCGATTTCTGTTTGACAGTGCCGACTACGCAAACCTCTTCCCGATTTTGTTTGCCTCCATTGCACTGGAGATGCTGGCCCTTATGCCGATGCAGTTGTTTCGTGTTCAGGAGCGCCCCCTGGCATTTATCTCCTACCTGGCCTTCAAGTTGGCGTGTATGCTGGGTTTTGTGAGCTATTTCATACTTGCGAAGGACATGGGGCTCTACGGTGCTCTACTCGGTATTTTGCTTGCCAATGCTGCCATGCTCCTGGCCACCCTTCCAGCACAGGTAAAGCATGCTGTGGCCCGCTTTGATAAGGAAGCCGCTATTGAGATGTTTCGATTTGGAGCTCCGCTCATATTTACTTCCATATCGGCCATTCTGCTCAGCATTGGAGACCGTTTCATCATAAAGATTTTCGGAGAGCTATCCGACGTAGGGGTTTACGGTGCTGCATACAAGGTGGGAAGTGTGGTAAATCTGCTTGTGATCAATAGTTTTACCCTGGGTTTTTTGCCCATCGCATTCAAGCGCTACGGAAAGCCGGGCTTTGACAACTTCTTTACCAAAATGCTGAGCTACTTCACCCTGGTTACCGTGCTCTTAACTTTATTGATTTCCCTCTTCAGCAAGGAATTGATCAAGATGATCAGTTCCGATTCGCCCGATTATTGGCTGGCGGCCGTTTTGGTTCCTTTCATTGCCTTTTCATTTATTTTCAAGGCTATCCAGTACTATCTCTCGCTGAGTTTTCACCTTACCAAGCGCACCCGCTACGATGCTTTGGTGACGATGGCGGGCTTTGCAATCAATATCGGACTCAACTTTACCCTTATACCCATTTTTGGACTGTACGGTGCCATTGCTGCTACGGGCTTGAGCTACATTGCTATGGGCTTCATCACCCGATACTACGCCGCCCGCATGCACCCCATAAGCTATGAGTGGAAACGCATCGGATTGCTGATCCTTTCCTGCTCCATTGCCATTGCGATAGGCATCTTAATCAATGAAATGGATATCATTGTCAGACTCGTAATCAAGGCCCTAATCACCTCACTATACCTGGCTTTTCTCTATTTCGTTTTTGCCGATAAGGCGGAAAAAGAAAAGATCAGAAAACTGCGCATGGCCTTGCGGGAAAAAGGAGGCCTGAATAAGCTGCTTAGTGAAGCCTTCAGAACCTAGAGCGCAGTATGGTGAGGTGGCCATTCAGCTCTCCGGGTACCCTGACGCCATCCAGGCTTTGGGCGTATTGGATTATGTAAAAATATTGGCCATCCGGACAGTCATTTGTGCTCTGCCTATGCCTTCCATCCCAGGGATTTAGTAAATCATCCGATTCGAAAACCAACTGCCCCCATCGGTTGTAAATCTCGATATTGTACTCTTCAATTGGACATTCGACCAAGGGCAGGAAGACATCATTTCTACCATCGCCATTAGGGGTGATTACATTGGGCACTACCAAGGGACACAGGCAGGGGATGAGCTCGACAAAAATTTCATAGTCATAGGTATAGCAGGCATCGCTGTATGAAATGATGAGGGGCCCGCTCTCATTCACCTGATAGCTGTATCCCACGCTGCTATCGGGAAAGAAGAATGGAAAATCGATGGAATCAGGGCGGATGAGCCGCGAGCCTTCTTCGCACAGTTCGAGATAATCATCCGGGAAAATATCTGCTGGAGTAGGCGTGGTATTGAAGACCACGAAGCTGAATTCTTCCATGCAAAACCCGGAGCTATCACTCACCAGCACATTGTATTCGCCTGCTTCCAACACATCGATGATTGCTGTGTTGGCACCACTCGTCCATTGAAAAATGTAGGCATCATCGCTGAAGCCAAGCTCCAGGGTGTCGCGCTCCGGGCAGAGCTCTTGGTATAAGTCAAAGGGCTGGGGATCAAATGCTATCATGCTGATAGCCACTTCTTGCATTACATTCTCGCAAGCGCCAAGGGCTGTAAAGGTGTATACTCCGGCGAGCTCGGTCTCAAAGACTGAGAGCGTATCATCTTGAGCATCCACTACGCTAAATGCGAGACCGCCAAAATCGAGGGTGAATACCTCCCCTTCACAAAACTGGGCTTCCGGGTTGAGATCGAAGTCTGGGGGACCACTTTCTATCAAGATTTCGGCAGAGGTGAAAACTTCACAGTCGTCGAGAAATCCGGAAACGCTTATCGTGTATATGCCCGGCTGGCTGTAGCTTGTGCTCATCGTAGTGTTGTCGACTGGCTCTTGTGTGCCATTGCCATAATTGATCAGCAAGTTGGCGTTTTCAGGAAGTATGGCCCAATTTAAGAAGTTGATAGAAACCTCTTGATCAATGCATGCAGCGGGAGGGAGATCGATGGCCAAGCCATCATACACCGTGACTTGAATGCTGTATGAGGCACATGGACTTGTAAAAAAAACGGTGTACACCCCTTCACCTGGAAAGGAATAGACAGGGTTTTGACCAAGCTGTACCCCATTAACCGATATCTGGAACAAATCCACAAATCCCGAAAGATCGAGTAGGGCGCTAGTATCTCCACAGACGTTGATGACATTAGGAATGTCGGGTATTTCCGGTGTTGGCAGCACAGTGATGCTTCCGTTAAAACCATACTCACATCCATCTTGGGTGCTAATGCTCAGGAAATATGTAAAATCTCCTGCCTCGTCTGGCGTAATTTCAATTACCTGACCATCAAAATCCCCTATCCCTTCGATTGACCAGTTGACGGTGGCTATACCTGCTCCTGTATCGTTGAGTTCCGCCTCCAAGACCACAGACTCACCGGCGCAGACTGTTGGGGATGCGGCGGTGATGCTTCCCGGGCAAGTGGAGCACTCAAGTAAGGTTTGTACCCCTGCGAGGTTACTGACCGATGGGGTAACGCCAACCATGCCCGGGCACGAACTTACAGGCATGGAGTAGATTACCTTATTGAAATTTGAACTGAGCAAATTGAAGGTCAAATTCTCCTGACATTCGTACTCGAAACAGGAGTCAATGCCGATAAGCGAGATATCCCCTCCTGTCCT
>SLDS01000002.1 GCA_007125175.1 Flavobacteriales bacterium | reverse complement strand
TTTCGTGGGCCATCGCCCAGGAGGATGAATTGGGCTGCGTGCTCGCCCTGCTGCTGCAAAATCGCTGCCGCCTCCAAGATGGTCTCAAGGCCTTGGGCATGGCCAATGATTCCCGCGTAGAGCAAGAGCAGTTGGTCTTCTCGAAAACGCTTATCCACGCGCCATTTCCTATTGGTAGTGGGCTGATCAAAATAGGCTGGATCCACACCATTGGGCAGCCAGTGTACCCGCTTTTGCGGAAAGCGAGCAGAAATATTTGCGACGATACCCTGCGTCTGGCCCGTAATTAATGTCGACTGCCTGTACAAAAACTCCTCGAGCCAGCTGGCCGCGCGCAAGAATATGCGATTGCTGACCAAACCCAATTTTTCGGCACTTTCGGGCCACAAATCACTTACGTTGAAAATCATCTTCGCCCCCTTAAGCTTACAAAGGAGTAGAGCTGTCTTGCCCAGAAAGAGCGGCGGGGACTCCACCATGATGTAATCGTAAGAGGGCAGGCGACGCCAGCCTGTGAAAAATGAACTCCATACGAAGGAGTAATAATTGAGAAGGCGCCCGACGATTCCGGCATTCTTCTTCACGTAGATTCGACTCCGGTACACTTTCACCCCATCGATGCGCTCAAGGAGAGAACCCTTGCCCCTGTAGGCCTCAAAGGTCTCCATCTTAGGATAGTTGGGCATGGCCGTGAGAACCTCCACATCAAGACCTAAATCCTTGAGGTGCAAAGCAAGCTCGTGGAGTCGGTTTTGTGGTGCACCTGTTTCCGGTGGGTAATACTGCGTGAGAATCAAGAGCTTCATCGCATTTCCAATTCACTGTGTTTCTTCTCGCTTTCGCAAAAATGAGTAGGCGCAGAAAAATAGAGATAGGCATTGAAGAATGTAAAAAACACCACCCCACTTTGCTTTTCAAGTACACTTTCCACAAGGCAGTGCAATGCCATACTGAGGATCAAAAAAAGATAGAGCCAATCCTGATGGCGAAAAATGCGCTTCATCGGAAAAAGCAGTGAGACCAAAAACCAGAGCAATGCCGGAGTACCCAGAGCGAGAGCGATTTGCAGGTAATTATTGTGGGGATTGAGCCCCAAGTCAGCAAGTGCATGCAGGCCCTCATTCTTGTATGCTGCGATCATCACATCATGCGAATCGCCTGTGCCCGTGCCTAGCAAGGGACGTCTATTGATCTCCTGAATGCTGAGCCGCCAGGCATGCAGGCGCGCGGTATTGGTCTCCAGCTCGTCGGGAGCCTGCCGGGCATTATCAGTACCCACCACATTCACAGCGGCCTGAATCCGTGCACTGGCCACGGTGTTAATCTGCAAGAAAAGAAGAAAAGCCACGGGAAGAGCAGCCAACAGGGCAGTATTTCGGCTGCGCAAAACCCTCCATTTTGCGGCAGCGATAACAGCGAGAAGCACCAAAACATAAAAGTGAATGAAGCCCATCTTGGAAGCCGGAAATACCAGGCACAAAGCCAAGACATAGACCAGAATCCAAGCGAGCACAGTCTTCTTCTTATTACCGGGCCCTTGTCGAAAAATCCAATAAAGCAGGAAGGCAATGCAGAAATTGATGTAAAAGGCCAGATAGCTGGGATGATGGATATTGGAAAAGCGCGTGGTATAAAACTCCTCGATGAGTCCCGTATCCGGAAATCGGATGGCCGCCGCCACAAAGCCCAATATCAAAGCCAGTGCGGTACCGGCAATGAAAGCCATGAAGACCATGCGCCGACCTGGCAATGCCTGCGGCTTCACCGCACCGAGGAGCAATGGGAAAGCGAGTATGGAAAACTTTTGCTCGAGGTCTTTTAGCCCCCTGCCCACATCATCTGTATAGCTCATGCCAAAAAGATGGAAGAGATAAAGGCCCGAAAAAATCAGTACAGGTAGCCATACTTCCTTGAGGCTGCGCTTGGGCACAAAAAACCAAGTGAGCAGCCATAAGCCAATGGGCAACATAATGCCCCGCGTGAGCAGCGGTAGGCAAAAGGCAAAAATCAAACTGGCCAGACGAAAGAGCTGCACAGAAGGCGCTTCTCCTTCGAGCAATACCCGACTTATATTGGATAAGGCCCTCACTTACCGGCTGATAATTTTTGTTTCTGTTTTTGCAACCAGCCAATCAAACCCGGATCACTGTGTACGCGAAAGCGCGGAGTCAACTCTGCCCCAAAGCCCCTGAAAAAACGCTCGATGCCGGGTACAGAGGAGCCCATAAAATCGAATTTGCGGCAAGCGGAATCCCTGGCCATGAGAATGAGCTCCCACAAAGCCAGTGCACCGGCATTGGATTCATTGGCACCCGCAAGGTGCCCTCCTGCAAAGTAGTAAGCCACCTCCCCGTCAAGGGCGCAAATGGCTGCGGCGAGAAGCGTATCATCCCTGCTCACGCTCAAGCTCCTGAACCCTTCCCTCCTATCATTCAACAGCTTGGAATGAAGCTCTGAATGACTGGCAACTCCTGAGCGCTTCAGCCCTGCCCCGATTAGAAGGAGCAATTCCTTGGAATCTCCATCCCAGCGCAGGCTAAAGCCCGATTTTTGAGCGTCACGAATGTTCTTGCGCCGGGCGCTGCTCATCTCATTGAAGAGGTGCTCAGGCTCCGGGCTGAGATCGAGCAGGTAGGTGTAGGCCGGACTTACATGATATCCAGTACCCTGGAAAGCCTGCATATCGACAATGCTCTCGGGCATGACCACATCCAGATATGCACCCTTGAATGTGCTCTTAAAAAATTGCGCCAAGGCAGCCATAATGCGCTTGATCTCACCCTGCAAACTGTGGGGTTTTTCAGCCCGCAAGCGCAGTTTGAGTCCGCAATGAGGGGCATTCGGTGGCGTAATGACAAAGCGTTTGCCCAAACGGGTATAGATGTACAAACAAAAAATTCCCACACACTCACCCTTTTGGAAAATACCGAATATGCTGCACTTGTCTCCATGAGCCGAGCACCAAGCCTCGGTACCGAAAAGGTTGTTCTGAAAAAAGAAAGGATCCACCTCGCTCGAAGGACTGGACAAAGACCGTATCTCTATCATGACTGGTGCTAAAAATCCCTCTGCGGGGATATCACGGCCAAATGTACAGAATCTACTTCGTGTCTGTCCATCCCGTAAGTAAGGGATGATCCAGCCACTTATCTGTATCGGCAAGCAGCGTTCAAAGCCAGGGCAATGACCATCCAAGCTCAAAGACCACTCAACCACCGCTCGGTGATGTACACCCGAAAAAGGTCTCCATGGCTAATCCACTTTGCTCCATTCCGGTAGGACTCTACAGCTTTGCAAAAAGCGCCATTATCAACGATGCCCAAGTCCTCAAGCCTGCGGTGCGTTGACATGTAGCGGATGATTTCAGCTCCCAGCTCGCCCCTCATCCAGGTGGCCTCAGGCGTGGTAAAGCCTTTCTTATCGCGGCGCCAGCTTATGGCATCGGGCAACTCGGGCACCGCCTCGCGTAGGAGATGCTTGGTCCAGCCATCTCGCAGCTTGTACTCCACCGGAACATTGACGAGGAAATCAACGATGCGAAAATCCAAGAATGGCAAACGCACCTCTATGGAGGCCGCCATGCTGTTGCGGTCTTCGTATTGCGTAAGGGCGGGCACGGAGTAGTGGTCGATGTCGAGCATTTGCCGACTGCGCATGTCCTCGAAAGTCCATAAAGCCTCTCCTGCCCCACCCTGTGGCAGGTAATCTTGTCCCCGCTTGCGGGCCCATGGCAGGTAGCGCTTGGCCTCGCGCAGGTCGAAGTCGCGTACCGTGGTGCCCTTCCGCCAACTGGCGGCAGCCATGCCCACAGCGCTGCCCAGGCGCATTTGCTTGAGCCGCGATCGCAACTCGAAGAAGAAGAATTTGCTGTAGCCCAGCAGCACCTCATCGGCGCCTTGTCCGCTGAGCAAGACCGTGATGCCAGTCTCTCGCTTAATTTGCTGAAAAAGCAAGTACTGGGCCACCACGGCCAGCGAACCGTAGGGTTCGTCCTGCATCTCCAGCACTGTATCGAGGTGCTCCATGGCCAGCCCGGTATGGAAGCGGAGTTTCTCATTGGGAATGCCTTTTTCCAAGACAAGTGCATCGATGAATGGCTCCTCACTGAAGGCCTTATCATCACTTACCACGGAGAAGGTCATCACATCGGGCTTGATGTGCTCGTGGATGAGCGTGGAGATGGCGCTGCTGTCCAGGCCCCCGCTCAGCAAGGTGCCAACAGGTACATCACTGCGAAGGCGCAGGCGCAAGGAGTCTATGAGTAAGTCCCGAAAATGTGTTGCAATGCGCTCAGGGGGAATGCCCTTGAGGGCCTCATCGGCAGGGGCATAGTCCCAGTACTTGTGCCAGCTCAACTGACCGCTTTGAAGGTCAATTTCGAGGGCATGCATGGCCGGGAAGCGCTTCACCTCCTGGTAAAAAGTATTGGCCTGATGGTTGATCAAAGCCTGGTTCAGAAAAGCATGGATGCTGCCGATGTCAGGGGTAAAGCGGGCTCCCTGCACCGCTCGCAACTGCTTAATTTCAGAGGCAAAGTACCATGTATCGCCCATCTGCATCATGTAGAGGGGCTTGATGCTGAAGCGATCTCGGGCGAGTACCAATTTTTGCCGGCGGGCATCGTAGATGGCCAGAGCCCACATGCCATTGAACTGCGCAAAACATTCGGCACCATACTTTTGATAGGCCCTGAGCACCACTTCGGTATCGCTGCTTGTTTCGAACGGAAATTCACTGAATCGATCGCTTGCAAGCTCCAGGTAGTTAAAGACCTCCCCATTGTACACCATGTGCAAGCCATCACGGCTAAAGGGTTGATTGGCGGCCTCGTCAAGATCCAGAATGGACAAGCGCCGGTGACCGAGATAGAGATTTGGCGGGTCGGCGTCGACATCACCTCCATGGCAAGTGAGCAGCCTACCCGAAGCATCAGGGCCCCGGTGGGCGATGCGCTCGCAGGCGGTATCAAAGCTTTGGATTTCACTTTCCGTAAAATGACCCTCTAGACGCACCGCTGCAAAGATTCCGCACATATCAATTCAAGAGTTGGTGGTAATAGTCCACGAGCCGCTCAGCTTCGCGCTTCCAAGTTTTGCTGGCGAGTATCTTCTTACCCAGATTTGTACAGCGCGCATGTACAGCTGCATAGTCATTCGCAATAGAACTTACGGCACTCGCTATTGCCACAGGATTTTGAGGGTTCACAAAATGTGCATAGTCGCCAAATTCCTTTCGCCAAAAGGGAAAATCACTCATAAGCATAGGAATGCCAGCAGCGATGTACTCAAAAGACTTGTTGGGCAAGCTCTGTAGGTGGTTTGGAACAGGGCCGAAGAGTAGCATACCCAATTGGGCAGCTTTCAGCATGCCAAAGCATGTATGTATGTCGAGCATGCCCATATAGCGCACCCTCGCCCAGCCGGAAAGGTCCTTGCATTCTTGGGCATAGGAATCAGATTCCCAGGGGCCCATAAGTAGCAACTCATATCCCTCATCGAGCCCATCCATTGCATCAATTATGTGATGAATACCTCGAATACGTGTGAGACCTCCATTGTAGATAAGCCTAAACTTAGGTTCACTTTCCTCTCCAAAGTCATGTTTTGGCA
>SLDS01000216.1 GCA_007125175.1 Flavobacteriales bacterium | reverse complement strand
GCAAGCCGAAAAATGTTGTCGAACTGAGGCAATAACAAATTGAATCAATGGACATTACCCAAGAAAAAATCGATGCGCAAAGCGCCTTACTCAAAGTAAGAATACAAAAGGAAGACTACAATGAGGGCTACGATAGGGCCCTGAAGGATTATCGACGACAATTGAGCCTGCCTGGATTTCGCGTAGGTAAAGTTCCTTTGGGTTTGGTTAAGAACCGCTTCGGCAAATCTTTGCTCGCTGAAGAAATCAATCGCATGCTTGGGGACAGCCTCCAAAGGTATATTGCCGAAAACAAGTTGAACATTCTCGGAAGTCCCATACCCAGCGAGGAGCATTCGGACCAGGGTGATTGGGACAATCCAAGCGATTTCGAGTTTGTATATGAATTGGGATTTGCCCCCGAGGTGAGGGTCGATTTTGATAAGAATGATAAGCTCAAGTATTATCTGATCGATGTAGATGATAGAATGCTCGAAGAACACCTTGAGGAAGTGCGCCAGCGAAATGGAAAAAGCGTGGAAGCTGAAGAAGTTGAGAAGTTCACTTTGGTAGAAGCCGATGTGGAGTCCCTCAATGCGGATGGCAGCGTGCAAGAAGATGGAATTTCAGGCGAGATTAGGATTCTGACCAAGGATTTGGAAGAGGATGTGCTGGCCGAAATATTGGGTAAGAAGGTGGACGAGGAGTTTGAAATGGATTTGCGAAAGCTTGTGAATAGCGATGAAGATTTGTCACAGCAATTGGACTTGGATGTTGCAGCCATGGAAATGCTGCCCGCTACCTTTCGCCTGCGCATTACCGCGATCCATAAGTGGCAATCGGCCGATATCGATCAGGAATTGTTTGATAAAGTGTATGGAGAAGGCGAGATAAATGATGAAGCGGCCTTCAGAGAGCGCCTTCGCGAAGAAATTGCTGCGCAGTTTCGTTCAGAAAGCGAGAAACTCTTCAAGCGCGATATTACCCGTTACATCATCAATAGAGAACAGCCCGAGCTACCCGATTCCTTTTTGAAGAAGTACATGCGCCTGAGCAGCGATGAAGGCATAGACCCCGAGCAGTTCGAGCAGCAATACGAGGATTACAGATATGGCTTGCAGTGGCAGTTGATCTTCAATAAAATGCTGGAGGAAAAGCATGTGGAAGTGCAGACCGACGAAGCAATTGATACCGTAAAGCAAAGATTGGAAGAGCAATACAAGCAATATGGTATTCCGATTCCAGAGGAAGAAGTGATGCGGGATACCGCCAAGGGCTTCCTGCAAAAGGAGGAAACGGCAAAAGCCGTCTACGACCAACTTTACGATGCCAAACTGAATGCCTTCGTGAAGGAAAAAGCCACGGTTGAGGAAAAGACAGTATCTTTCGACGAATTTGTGAAGCACGCCGAGTCGGAGGCATAAGCCAACGAACAATCGAATACTTCATCGCACCAACTCTAGCAAAGCATACATGAGCGAGCAAAAGGAATTTTTAAAATACGCAACAAAGCACCGCGGCCTAAGCAGTCAAAGCCTTTGGGATTATACCCGAGCCCTGACCCCTTACATCATCGAAGAGCGCCAATTAAATGTGGCGCAGATGGATGTGTTTTCGAGGTTGATGATGGACCGCATCATTTTTTTGGGAACCGGCATTGACGATCAGGTAGCTAACATCATTCAAGCACAATTGCTGTTTTTGGAAAGTGTCGATCCCAAAAAGGATATCCAGATTTATCTGAACTCTCCGGGTGGCTCTGTTTATGCGGGCTTGGGCATATACGACACCATGCAATACATCAATCCTGATGTGGCGACCATATGCACAGGCATGGCCGCTTCCATGGGCGCCGTGCTGCTCTGCGCAGGAGCCAATGGCAAGCGCACGGCTTTGAAGCACTCCAGAGTGATGATCCATCAGCCGCTTGGAGGAGCTCAAGGTCAGGCATCCGACATAGAGATTACCGCCAGAGAGATCATCAAATTGCGCAAAGAGCTATACGAAATCATCGCCCTGCACAGCAATAAAGACTACGAGAAGGTGGCTGAAGACAGCGACCGCGACTTTTGGATGACCTCAGAAGAAGCGAAGGACTATGGCATGATTGATGAAGTGTTGGTGAAAAATCCCAAAGCCTAAGCAAGACAAGGAAGCGAATATCCCATGGCGAGTAGTTCGGATAGAAAAGAAATAAAATGTTCCTTTTGCGGACGCGGCAAAAGCGAGGTGAATGTGCTTATCGCAGGCATCACAGGTCATATTTGCGATAATTGTATCAGCCAGGCCCAGAGCATCATCAAAGAGGAATTTGCCCAAAAGGCAAACAAGCAGCTTGAGAGCAGCCTCATTTTGCAGAAGCCCGATGAGATAAAGGCATATCTCGACGATTACATCATCGGTCAGGAAGATGCCAAAAGGGTACTCAGCGTTGCCGTGTACAACCACTACAAGCGATTGCTGCAGCCCAAAAAAAGCAGTGCCTATGATGAGGTGGAGATTGAAAAATCAAACATCATCATGGTGGGCGAAACCGGTACGGGTAAAACCCTGCTGGCCAAGACCATTGCGCGCATGCTCAATGTTCCCTTTTGTATAGCCGATGCGACCATTCTCACTGAGGCCGGCTATGTGGGCGAAGATGTGGAAAGTATCCTTTCCCGCCTTCTGCAAGCTGCCGATTATGATGTGGCTCTTGCGGAGCGAGGCATCGTATTTATTGATGAGATTGACAAAATAGCCCGCAAAAGCGACAATGCCAGCATCACCCGCGATGTGAGCGGCGAAGGGGTACAACAGGCCTTGCTCAAGCTCTTGGAAGGGGCCGAAGTAAACGTGCCACCCCAAGGGGGGCGCAAGCATCCCGAGCAAAAGTTGATACAGATCAACACCAAAAATATCCTCTTCATTTGTGGTGGTGCCTTTGACGGTATACAGAGGCATATTGAGCGCCGAGTGAAGAGCACCACAATCGGCTACAGCTCCATACAGGAGAATGTGACCTTAGATCGTGACAATATGCTCAAGTACATTACACCTACTGATTTGAAAAGCTTTGGTCTCATACCGGAGCTAATCGGTAGATTTCCTGTGCTTACCTATCTCAACCCACTCGATGAGAAGACTTTACGTCGCATTATCACCGAGCCAAAGAACGCTCTGATCAAGCAGTATGTCAAGCTTTTTGAGATGGATGGGGTCAAATTGAGCTTTGAGAAAGAAGTACTGGATTACATCGTTGAAAAGGCTGTGCTCTACAAGCTTGGAGCACGCGGGCTTCGCTCCATTTGCGAAGCCATTATGACCGACCTCATGTATGACTTGCCTTCCAGGCCGGATGTTAAGGACTTTGCTATCAGCCTTGATTACGCCCGGGAGAAGTTCGAAAAATCAAAGATCTCTCAACTAAAAGTTGCCTAATTCACACCAAATAACACACACGATATGCGGAAATTTCTTTTTGCCTTAAGCCTAGTCGGATTTTTTCAATTTGCAGAAGCACAGCAAATTGTGCCAGCTCCAAGCCCCCTGGCGCGCAATATGCAAATGGTGGGCCTCACCGAAATGGAGATTGAGTACAGCAGCCCTGCCTTAAAGGGAAGAAGGCTTTTCTCATCTGAGCTTGTTCCTCAAGGGGAGCTATGGAGAACCGGAGCCAATGCTGCCACCAAAATTACCTTTAGCGATCAGGTACAAATTGGCGATAATGAGATACCCGCTGGTACCTATGCCATATTCAGCATTCCCGGCGAACGAGAAGTGAAGTTCATGTTTAACTCCAACCCCAATCAGTCAGGTACATCTAATTACGATAAAAGCCTCGATGTGGCCACTGTCGAAACTCGCCTTGAGAAGACCCAGTCATCTCAGGAGCGCATGCGCTTTACCTTCGAGAATACCACCAGCGAAAGTACCGATTTGGTATGGGAATGGGGGCCTTATAAGGCTCGAATCGCCATCGAAACCAATAGCCAGGAGAAGGCCTTAGAAAACATCAAGTCCAAACTTGAGGAGATCGATAGGCTTTACAGTTTCTACAATCAGGCCGCAACATACTATCTCGACAATGACATCGATGCCGCTATCGCTCTGGAGTATGCCACAAAATCGGTTGAAGGGCGGGAAGCTTTCTGGAATGTGTACACATTGGCACGGGCTTACCATGCCAATGGCCAGAAGAAGGAAGCAAAGAAATACGCACAAGCCTCCATGAAAATGGCAAAGGAAGCCAATTATCCTTCTTACGTTACCATGGGCGAAACGCTGCTTCGGGAAATCGACAATTGATGATTGATCCGGTTCAGGAAGTGCTTTAAACACAAACTTTTCAAGTTCAAAAACCTCTCTTCGGAGAGGTTTTTTTGCTTCTTGTAAATCCTTAAACCCGGATAATGCATTATTCGGGTTAAACATCGAGCGCTTGCTGCTTCCCGGAGGGGGGAAGCAGCGCAGCGTGTAGTATTGAAACAAGCACCACAATGGCACATGCAATCACATTGTACAAGAGGTATGACACCTCTTCGGAAAAGAAGATAAAGGTAAGGAGTACTGTGCTCTGTGCGAGAATGGCTCCGATAAATACCCCTGTGGATCGACTTTTTGCGATAAGCAAGGCACTGGCAAAAATCCCCAGAACAGTGCCATAGAAAAGGCTGCCTAGGATATTGACGGCTTCGATCAAATTTTCGAAAAGGTCGGCACTCAAGGCGAAGGCGAGAGCTACGAGACCCCAGAATGCCGTGAGCATCTTACTTACAAGCACATAGTGGCTTTCGCTGGCATTTGGCTTCACCAGTCGCTTGTAGAGATCTACAGAGCTTGTGGAGCCAAGGGCATTGAGCTCTCCCGCAGTGCTCGACATGGCAGCCGAGAGGATCACCGCCAGCAATAAACCCACGAGGCCCACTGGCATAAAGCCGAGTACATAGCTGATGAATACATAATCGCTGTCGCGCTGGTTTTGGGTGGGAAACTCATCCATGAGCAGAGACTTGGCACGATCGCGGAGTTCGCGCGATGCATCGTTTAAGCTCCGCAGCTCCTGCAGTACGGGGCTTTCCTGAGCATGCTCTTCCCGCCCGATACCGCTGATCCATTCAAGGCTCTTCTCCTTTTTGAGTTGATGGTTTTCGAGGTGCGCTTCCCTGATTTGCTGAAGCTCCCCAGCGGCATCGCTGTTTTCAAGCATCTCCACGGAGGCCGAGTCGAAAAGCACATCGTGCGGGGTAAACTGGAAGAAGACAAAGACCATCACCCCAGTGAGCAGAATGAAAAACTGCATGGGGATCTTCAGAATGGCATTGAACATGAGGCCCATGCGGCTGGCTTTCACGGATTTGCCTCCGAGATAGCGCTGCACCTGCGATTGATCTGTGCCGAAGTATGCCAGGGCGAGAAAGAAGCCTCCTGTGATGCCCGACCAAAAGGTGTAGCGCTCACTGAGATCAAAGTCAAAGTTAATGGCCCCAGTTTTTCCGAGCTTACCAGCGAGTTGCAAGCCATTTGAGAGGCCTACGCCTTCCGGCAAATTGTACAGAATGCTCGCAAAAGCGATGGCCATGCCGACGAGGATTACCGTCATCTGCCATTTTTGTGTGAGGCTCACAGCCTTGGTGCCTCCGGATACAGTGTATACGATCACCGTAAGCCCCACCAAGACGATGGTGAGTGATAAGTCCCAATGCAGCACACTTGAGAGTACGATGGCCGGGGCGTAAATCGTAATACCGGCAGCAAGTCCCCTTTGCAGCAGGAAAATCAAAGCAGCAAAAAGCCTGCACTTGAGGTCAAAACGCTGCTCGAGATACTCGTATGCCGTGTACACCTTGAGCCGGTAATAGATGGGTATGAAAAGGGCTGAGACTACAATTAGGGCGAGGGGCAGGCCCAGGTAATTTTGTACGAATGCCATACCCGACTCGTAGGCGAGACCCGGTGTGCTGAGAAAGGTGATGGCGCTGGCCTGGGTTGCCATGACGGAAAGACCTATGGTAGTCCATCTCAGATCCTTGTTTCCCAATAGGTAGGAGTCGATGCCACTGCTCTTGCGCGTCTTGAAAATGCCGTATAGCACGATGAGCAGAAGTGTACCCAGCATCACCGCATAGTCAATGCTGCTCATTGGGTCCAAAGGCTAAAGAGGTACATCGCTGTCACGAAAAGCAGCAGAAAAAACAGCACCACCATGTACACCCTTTTCCAGTTCGCATCTTCGCTTTGCGGCTTTTCTATGTTTTCTTCGGTCTTCACGGTTGGGTGTTTTCCTGAGGTGCCAGATTCAATATATTGCTCAGGAGCCGGTAGGCACCACCCACCCCGGCGGGCAGTTGGCGAAAAAAGGAGATGCCAGTGTACACAAAATAGCCTTTGCCGTAAGGCGCGGCAATCAGGCCACCCCGACGCTCAGGTTCATCCGGATCGTTCCATCCGATGAGGGCCTCGAAGTCATCGTCCCATTCGCTTGCGAAGTACAGTCCCCTCTCCTGCACCCAGTCGTCAAAATCGGAGGGAGCAATCTTATTGGGATAGCTAAAGACGGGGTGCTCGGGGAGCAGCAGCCTGGCTTCGCTGTCCTCAATGCTCACACGGTCTCTTCCTATGCTGAAAATGTAAGGCCCTATGCGGTCTGTTTTTAGGCGATGGGCTGTGTTGTACTGCACCATCATGGTGCCTCCTTCTTTGACGAAGTTCATGAGGTGCTCGTGGAGAAAGTGCATGTCTTCACGGGTGTTGAAAGCCCTTATGCCGGTTATCACAGCATGGTAAGCCGCGAGTTTTCCTTTCATGATATCATCTCGGTCTACCACATCTACCTGATAGCCTACCGCCCTGAGGTATTTGGCGACATCGTCACCAGGGCCTTCCAGATAGGCGATGCGCTTTGCCCTGCCCATTTCCAGGCTTATGGGGCGAAGCTCTACTTCGGCGACTTTCATAAGGATCTGATCCGGTATGTGATCATAACTTATTTCGCTCAAGCTCCAGGCCATCTGTTCGCTGGCTGAATCCTCTTCAAAGCGCAAGCTGACCTTGCCGCCTTCGGCATTGCTGCCTGGGATAAGCTTGAATTCGAGTCTTGTGCTGCTACCTTTTGTGAGTGAGTCAAGAGCAAGGCTGCTGGGTTCGGCTTTCCAGCCTTTCGGCAAAATGGGTTTCACCAGCCCGCTTGCGCCCTCGCGAAAGCACTCTGCGTAGATCACCATATCCTTGTCGCTGCCGCTTCTGGCTACGATTACCTCTTCGGGAAAATTGAAGCACAAGGCGGGTACGATATGCAGGGGCCGATACTGAACAGCTTTTACAGGATCTACACTCTTATACTGCACAGGCACTTCCACCTCAATCTGCTCGCCGTCTATGCTTATTCTCACCTGCACACTTATGGCCGGGTCGTTTTCGGCTTTGCCCAGCAGATCGAAGTCTGCTACCTTGTAGAGGTTCTCGTAAGGCTCCTGGAGCCAATAGGGATTGCTGTACTCCATCTCTGCGGGTATGGATACCCTCATGGCAATGCGCTCATACTCTCCGGCTTCTATGCGCAAAGGCTCCTTGTAGCTTTTGTCGAGCACGGAGATGGCCTCAATGCTGATCGCATTGCGGTAGTGATGCCTGAAGCTGATGTCAAGATCCAGAGGGTCGCCGGGGCAGAGGTAATAATGGGTGGCAATGGCCTCCATATCAAGCCCTGCAAGCAGCAGTACCAGTCGCTCTACTTCTTTTGTTTTGAGGGTTTTTAGCGGGCTTTCAGGGGCCTTTTCAAGCATTTGCAGCAAGTCCAGCATATGAGGCACGCAGTTTTCGGGGGCTTGATGGTCAAAATGCTCCAGAGCCTGCTCCCACAATTGATCGGCTTCTTTGAGGCCCAGACGGCTCCAGCTCTGATCGACCCCATCCATGATGCCTCCTTCCTGCCCGGCCTTCTCGCCCATCACATACTCGAGGTATTCGATGTTCATCCCGTAATACACGTCGGTGCCAAAGCCTTGACTCTGGTGCTGACTGCGGCTCCTGGCGGCAATTCGGGCATAGCTCTCTCCGAGCAAGGGATTGTGTTCGCCCACATTTACGCGTATGAACTTGTCATTATTGCGGGCCCTTTGCGGCAAGTCCTTATTCCACCAGGTGCTGGCATTGAAATAGAGGCGCTTCGGTTGCCATACCTCCACATAATCGAGCTGCTCGGGGAATCGCTTGGGATTCCCGGCCGCCTCAAAAGCATCTTCTGCCAGCATGGCGCTGGCTTTGTGATGTCCGTGGCCGGCATAATTGTCGGGCGGAAAGCGGGTGATGAGTACATCGGGCCTCATGGAGCGAATCACCCATACCATATCGTGCAGAACCTCTTCGCGATTCCACTTATCAAAGGTCTCCTCGGACGATTTTGAATATCCGAAATCTACGGCCCTTGAAAAAAATTGCTCCCCGCCGTCGATAGCTCTGGCAGTGAGCAGTTCCTGTGTGCGCAATACGCCGATGGCAGACCCGATTTCAGTGCCTATGAGGTTTTGCCCACCGTCTCCACGGGTAAGGCTTAGGTAGGCTGTTCGGTTTAGTGACTTGTTGACCAGATAGCTGATCAGGCGGGTGTTTTCGTCATCGGGGTGGGCCGCGATGTACAATACACTCCCCGTTGTGGAGGCTTTTTGTAATTCGTGGTATAGTTGAGAGGAGCTGTAGGCTGGTGGGAACTGGGCCAGGCATTCTGAAAACAAAGTCAAAAAGCACAGCAAGGCGGCAAAAGAACATTTCATCAGCGGGGGTCTCATATTCTCAAAGCAGCAAATATACTTCTTTGATTATGGATTATCCCCAGACAATTGGCGGCAGGATGGCTGCTCCGCGGACTTAGCTCACTCCATTAAAGTCTGCACGGGGAGGCACAGCTCCCGTGAGATGATAATTAGCTGTAAGGGCCTTTTAGCCCCTCAGTTTTTCGGGGTGGAGACTGAACTCCCTTAGGCTGGTGTGGCCCCTCTATGATGGGGCGCACCTCGATATCCATGCTTGAGGGGCGCTTCCAGATGCTGGTTTGAAAAACTTCGTAGCTTACATTGAGTGCTTGGGCTTCGGGGTTCAGGCCCTTTTCTCGAAATAGGGTAAAGTGTTCCAGCTTGAGGGTAAATACTTCTTCATCGGATCGGAGCCGCACACAGGGGTGGTCACTCAAATCTTTCTGCGAATGAAGACCAACACGGCTGATGCTCAAGCGGCGGTGGTGCAGCTCCTTTTCAGAGCCGTCGGGTGCATTTCTTACATAGGAATGTTCGCTCACTGCACAGTGCTCTTCATTCACTGCACTTTTGTCTTCAACATGCGCAAGGCTCAAGCCTGGGGCCGAGTCAGATTCGAACAGTAATTTTTGGTTTAAGTCCCTGCTTTGCTCTTTTACGGAAGTGAAAGTGAGCACTGAGGCCACAGCCACCATGATGGCCAGGAGCGCAAAAAATACGAGGAGGAGGTTTTGGTTTTTCACGCTGTTAAAATAAGCTAAATTTTTCAATTAGAGCATAATTTTCGACGAATGGCTCGTGGGCTTGATGTGCAGCCATTATTCAACGTCGAGCGCAAAACAATATTTAGTTGGACTGCTTTTTTTCGTAATGCACGATGCTGAAATCGTAGGGGTGGGAGGCGTCGGCGGGGTGGCTCAGTAAAGTGCTTTTCGTCCATTCTGCTTCCTCAAAATCAGGGAAAAAGGTGTCTCCTTCGACATGGGCGTGCACATGGGTGAGCCACATGTCATCCACAAGGTTTTGCTCCAAGGCGAGGCGGTATATTTCGCCACCACCGATCACAAAGGCATTTTCTTCGCCTTCGAGAGCGGCCTTTTCTAAGGCTTCTCTCAGTGAGCTGAATACGGAGCAAGCGGGAGCCTCGTAATTTTGGTTGCGGCTTATGATCATATTGGGCCTTCCGGGTAGTGGGCGAAATTTGTGTGGAATAGACTCATAGTTTCTGCGGCCCATGATCACGGTGCGGCCCATTGTCTTGTCCTTGAAAAAGCGCATATCGTCGGGCAGGTGCCAGGCCAAATCCTGATCCTTGCCGATCACACGGTTTTCCGAAAGGGCGGCGATGAGGGATACTTTCATGCTGCGATGCTTATACAGCCACAGGAGCCTTGATGTGGGGGTGGGGATGGTAATCGATCAGCTCGAAGTCGGAATACTGAAATTGGAAAAGGTCTTTCACCTCGGGATTGAGCCTGATGCTTGGCAATGCCCGGGGTTGGCGGCTCAGCTGCTCCTTTACTTGCTCAAAATGATTGTTGTAGATGTGTGCATCGCCAAAGCTGTGGACAAAATCGCCGGCTTCCAAATCGCATACCTGAGCAATCATGAGGGTGAGCAGGGCATATGAGGCGATGTTGAATGGCACACCCAAAAAGCAATCGGCACTGCGCTGGTAGAGCTGGCAGCTCAGCTTGCCTTCACTTACGTAAAATTGAAACATGCTGTGGCAGGGAGGAAGCGCCATATCCTCGACCATGGCGGGATTCCAGGCGCTTACGATATGTCGCCGACTATATGGCTTGCTGCGAATTTGTTCCAGCAGTCTCTTGATTTGATCTACTTCGCCACCGCGTCCATCCGGCCAATGCCTCCACTGATAGCCGTACACCGGGCCCAAATCACCGTTTTCGTCGGCCCATTCATCCCAAATGCGCACCCCATTGGCTTTCAAATAGGCGATGTTGGTATCGCCTTTGAGAAACCAGAGCAGTTCGTGGATCACGCTTTTGAGATGGATTTTCTTGGTGGTTACCAAGGGAAAACCCTTGGATAGGTCGAAGCGCATTTGATAACCAAACACGCTCCGAATACCAGTTCCGGTGCGATCCGGCTTATCGCTTCCGTGTTCCATAATGTGCTTAAGCATCTCCAGATAGGCCTTCATATGCGCGAATTTGCTTCAAAGGTATGAAATGACAGCAGGGCTGAGGGCCCCATTTCCATCAATTTTTCAGAGTTTTTGAACGATATTTTCATGGATACACGTTTGAATGGGCAGTCGGGATTCGGCACTCATTTGCGCATTTGTGGCGAATATGTATTTTAGCCCTGATTCCTGTGGGTGGCAGCTATACAAAAGGCTGTGCGTGAAGAGCAGGGCTCCGGACTTGCATGCGAAGAGTATTTACGATAATGTGCCTGATTTGTACTGGCTAAAGCTGTTCATCCGCAGCATTGCACTGATTGGCATCCTTATGATGCCAGAAGTCCTGTGCGCTCAGGGCAGCTCGATCGAGCCTGCGCGACCCGAACCGCTGCAGGGCTTTGGTGCCATCTCCCTCTTTCGGGGAATGATTGGCATGTTGGCTCTTGTAGCCATAGCCTGGACCTTTAGCAGCAATCGAAAGGCGGTGGAGTGGAGGGTTGTAGGCATTGGCCTGCTCATACAGCTCGCTCTTGCCATCGGCGTGCTACAGGTGCCTTTTGTACAGTTCTTTTTTGCCTTTGTGGGCGACCTCTTCGTGAAGGTGCTCGACTACACCAAAGCCGGCTCCACCTTCCTGCTTGGAGATTTGATGGACACGGAGAGCTATGGCTATATTTTTGCTTTTCAGATTCTACCTACCATACTTTTCTTCTCGGCCCTCACGAGCGTGCTCTTTTACCTCGGGGTGATACAGCGCATCGTTTACGCCCTGGCTTGGCTTATGACGCGTGCCATGAGGCTCTCTGGAGCCGAGAGCCTTTCGGTGGCAGGAAATATTTTTCTGGGTCAAACCGAATCCCCTCTGATGATCAAAGCCTATCTCGAGCGTATGACGAGATCGGAAATCTTATTGGTGATGATCGGAGGAATGGCCACTGTAGCAGGGGGGGTATTGGCTGCTTACATCGGCTTTCTGGGGGGTGATGATCCCGAGTTGCGCAGGGAGTTTGCCAAGCATTTGCTGGCTGCATCCGTGATGGCAGCACCCGGTGCTGTGGTCATCTCGAAGATATTGGTGCCCCAAACGGAGAATATAGACAGGGAAATCGTGGTGAGTCAGGAAAAGATAGGAAGCAATTTTTTGGATGCCATGTCCAAAGGCACCACAGAGGGCCTCAATCTGGCCCTCAATGTAGGAGCCATGCTGCTGGTATTTTTTGCTTTCATCGCCATGTTTAACTCCTTCTTTGGCTGGCTGGGAGATCTAAGTGGCCTGAATCCTTGGATTGCTGAGGCCACTTCGGGCAAGTATGAAGGCCTTTCGCTGGAGCTCATTTTGGGATATACCCTGGCACCCCTGATGTGGCTGGTCGGAGTGGCAAGTGAGGATGTCACACTCACAGGCCAATTGCTGGGGGAGAAGATTATTGCTTCCGAATTTGTGGGCTATACGAGCCTGGCCAAATACAAATTGCTCGGGCCTGATGGTGGTGGCTTTGCATTTCAAAAATCCATTTTCATCTCGACCTATATGCTCTGCGGTTTTGCCAATTTTGCCAGTATTGGTATTCAGGTAGGAGGAATAGGTTCTCTGGCGCCGGGCAAGCGTGAGCTGCTGTCGAAGTATGGAATGCGGGCCCTTTTGGGCGGCACCCTGGCCTCCTTGATGTCGGCCACTATTGCAGGGATGATTCTGGGTTGATTGCCGACCCTACTTGTCCTTTAGACGTTGGATTTCATCCCTGAGCTTTGAGGCTTTTTCGTATTCCTCCTTCTCAAGGGCCTGCTTGAGCTGCTTTTCAAGCTTCTTAATGCTTGAGCTGCTCTTATCAGTGCTTTCGGGAGCAGCAGTAGCCATATCAGGGGCATTTTCGCTCGCCTCTCCTTCTTCCAGCTCTTGTTCTTCCTCGTCGACCACTATGCCCGCCGAGCCGAGTATAAAGTCATGTGTGTAGATGGGTTTTTCACAGCGCAAGGCAATGGCCACAGCATCGCTGGATCGGGCATCTATTTCGAGCTTACTACCGTTCTGCTGACAAATGATTTTGGCGAAAAATATGCCCTCAACGAGGTTGTAGATGATTACTTCCTCGAGTTGGATATCAAAGCTCTCCAACAAGCTCTTCATCAAATCATGGGTGAGCGGGCGGCTCGGGGTCATCTTTTCCAGTGGTATGGCGATGGCTTGGGCTTCCGCACCCCCAATGATGATGGGAAGGCGTCGATTTCCAGACTTCTCCTTCAGGATCAGGGCATATGCCCCGGTTTGGGTTTGGCTATACGAGAGGCCGACTACGTGAAGCTCAATTTTTTCCATGCGGAAAGGGAGAGGCGATTTAATGGGGGTGCAAAAGTACATTTGTCTGAGCGGTTTTCAAAAGACCGCTCAGACAAATCGCGCAATCATCTCCTAAGATACAAAAAAATCAGTTGGAAGCTTTGAACTTCTTCACGGCCTCGGTGAGTTTGGGCAGCACCTCAAAGGCGTCGCCCACAATACCGTAGTCGGCTGCTTTGAAAAAGGGCGCTTCGGGATCCGTGTTGATCACCACAATCGTTTTGCTGTTATTAACACCTGCGAGGTGCTGTATGGCACCGGAAATACCGGCAGCGATGTAGAGATTGGGGCGGATTGCAATACCGGTTTGTCCCACGTGTTCGTGGTGGGGCCTCCAGCCAATGTCGGACACAGGTCTCGAGCAAGCGGTGGCAGCGCCGAGGGCTTCTGCCAGCTCTTCCACTATGCCCCAGTTTTCCGGGCCTTTGAGGCCCCGACCTGCCGATACCACGAGCTCAGCCTCGGGCAGGGGTATACCATCACCCGATTGCCTTTTGCGTTCTACCACTTTGAGCCCTGCCTCGGGGAGCGATGGACTCAAGCTTTCTACCTCCGCCTTCTTATCGCTTTTCTCGGGCTTGAGGCTATTCGGCATGAGCGAAATGATTTTGATTTCGGTTTCTACTTGATAGGTGGCAAAGGCCTTGCCGGAAAAGACATTGGTGCGTATGCTGAAGCGGGCGCCATCGATTTCGGGTACTGAGGTGGCTCCACTTACCAGGCCGGCCTTCAATTTTGCCGAAAGCCGAGGGGCAACTACCTTGCCGCTGGGGTCGAAGGAAAAGACGATCACCTTTGCTCCGCACTTCTCGCGGGCAGCTGCCACAATGGCGGTGAGCTTCTGATCATTTTCTTCGCTGAGCTCCCGGCATACCATTACTTTGGAGGCGCCGTATTGGCCCAGTTCGGCCAGCGAATCATCCGATACGGAACCATAGGTCACCACGTGGACATCACCGCCTTCCTTTTCGGCGATTTTCGATGCGTAATACACGGCTTCGTAGGCCGCTTTGGCTATTTTGCCTTCAGGGGCATTTACATATACGAGTACGGACATTTTGCAGTTTTTTTCAGTGTTGTATCCTTAGATTACCTTGGCTTCATTGTGCAAGAGGTCGATGAGCTCTTCCGCATTTTCGGGGTCGATGAGCTTAACGTCTCCTTTGGCGGGGGGCAGGCTGTATTTCTCAATGCCCACCAGCGCCTCCACCTCGGCGGCTTCTTCTACCTTGAGTGGCTTGGTGCGGGCGGCCATGATTCCCCTCATATTGGGAATGCGCTGCTCGGCCATGCCCTTAGCGCAGCTGATTACCAGTGGCAACTTGCCTTCAAGAACCTCTTTGCCGGCTTGTACATCGCGCTCTACACGGGCGAGCCCATCGCTCACTTCGAGCTTGCTGGCGATGGATACGTATGGAAGATCGAGTAGCTCTGCGACCATACCGCCTACCTGGGCTCCATTGTAGTCGATGGTTTCCTTTCCGAAAAGGATGAGGTCATAGCCCTTGTCTTTGGCGAAAGCCGCAATCTGGCTCGCTGTGTAATAGGCATCTTTTGGCTCGGCATTGATGCGTATGGCATCATCGGCACCAATGGCCAATGCCTTGCGAATGATGGGGTCGTAATCAGCACCACCCACGCTGAGGATGCTCACACTGCCGCCCTGGGCTTCCTTGAGCTCCAATCCGCGCACGAGGGCATACCATTCATCGTAGGGATTGACAATGAATTGCACTTTATCCTCATTGAATTTCGTGTCATTGTCGGTAAAACTTATTTTGGTTGTGGTGTCGGGCACCTTGCTGATGCAAACCAGTATTTTCATGGCTTTCAGTAGATTTAAGTGTTCCTGAATACGGGGCGGTAAAGATAGTCAAATCGCCACATTCACCTTGCTTTCCTCCGATTTACCGCAAAGGTATGCATGCATAACAAATTGGGCAAGCTCCAGGTTCAATCCCTTGCCAATGCCGCTGATAGGGGCTGCTGAGGGAAAGTGAGAAGTGAGTTTTGTGTGCGGGAAGTGCCAAAGCCAATATTTACTACTTTTGCGGCCACATAACAAAGCCATGAGAGTAATACAGTTTAGAGAAGCAGTATGTGAAGCGATGAGTGAGGAGATGCGCCGGGATGAGCGCGTGTTTTTGATGGGTGAGGAAGTCGCTGAATACAACGGGGCATACAAGGCAAGTAAAGGCATGCTCGACGAGTTTGGAGCGAGAAGGGTGATTGACACGCCCATCAGCGAACTCGGATTTACCGGTATAGCCGTGGGGGCTGCCATGAATGGATTGCGCCCTATTGTGGAGTTTATGACTTGGAATTTTGCTGTATTGGCTTCCGACCAAATCATCAACTGCGCAGCCAAGATGCTGCAGATGTCTGGTGGTCAATTTGGCGCTCCCGTGGTATTTCGTGGCCCCAATGGCCCGGCAGGTCAGCTCGCCGCCACACACTCTCAGAGTTTTGAAAGCTTCTACGCCCATGTGCCCGGCTTGAAGGTGGTGACTCCGAGCAATCCATACGATGCCAAAGGCTTACTCAAAGCGGCCATACGCGACGATGATCCCGTGCTGGTAATGGAATCGGAGAAAATGTACGGCGATAAGGGCGAAGTGCCCGAAGGAGAGTATATCATACCCATCGGTGTAGCGGATGTGCCCCGCAAAGGGAGCGATGTGACCATCGTCTCATTTGGCAAGATTATGAAAGTAGCCCTAGAGGCCGCCGAGGAATTGGCAAAGGATGGAATCGAGGCCGAAGTGATTGACCTGCGCAGTATCCGCCCCCTTGATATCGATACCATCATTAAAAGCGTGAAAAAAACCAACAGGCTTGTCATCATTGAGGAAAGCTGGCCCATGGCTTCCATTTCTTCTGAGATATCTCACACGGTGCAGCTCATGGCCTTTGATTATCTCGATGCGCCTGTGCGCCGCGTCACCATGGCCGACACCCCATTTGCTTTTGCAGTGCCTCTCATTGAGGAGTCCCTGCCCAATGTGGAGCGCGTGGTAAAAGCTGTGAAAGAGGTGAGCTACGCTGAGAAGTAATTCGCAGCACCTGGCAGCCGCCGTGGCTATTGTGCAATCTACTTGCGGCCTTGTGACCAAAGTACTACTTTTGCCCGCCCAATATCAATCTGACACGATAAAACCCTACCTATGACCAATATCCTATACCTTGTGCCATTGATGGCCGTAATCGGCCTTGTGGTAATGGCCATCAAAGCCCGCTGGGTAAACAAGCAAGATGCCGGCGATGAGAAAATGAGCGGTCTGGCGCGCCACATCCGCGAGGGGGCCCTGGCCTTTCTCGCTGCAGAGTACCGTGTGCTTGCCGTCTTCGTTGTAATCGCAGGAGCATTGCTCGGCCTCATTTCATTTTTGGTGCCTACGAGCCACTGGTTTATTGTAGTGGCCTTTGTGATCGGCGCAGTGTTTAGTGCCGTGGCCGGAAATATCGGTATGCGCATCGCTACAGCGGCAAATGTGCGCACCACACAAGCTGCCCGGACTGGCATCAAAAAGGCCCTGGATGTGTCTTTTTCAGGAGGTACAGTGATGGGCCTCGGTGTAGCAGGTTTGGCTGTTTTTGGCTTGAGTCTGCTCTTCATCATTCTTTTCGCCTGGTTCATGGGCGGAGAATGGGTGGCCAAGGATTTTAATGGGCACATGCTCTCGCCCACCGAACTCATGACCGTGGTGCTCGAAGCGCTGGCCGGATTCTCTCTGGGAGCTGAGTCCATTGCACTCTTTGCCCGTGTGGGCGGAGGTATTTACACCAAAGCAGCCGATGTGGGTGCCGATCTGGTGGGAAAAGTAGAGGCAGGCATCCCCGAAGATGACCCGCGAAATCCTGCTACCATCGCCGACAATGTGGGCGACAATGTAGGCGATGTAGCCGGAATGGGTGCCGACCTTTTCGGATCGTACGTTGCAACGGTATTGGCGGCAATGGTGCTCGGTAATTATGTGATCAACGAAATGGGCGGCGACATCACCGACGACGGTTTTGGTGGAATTAGCCCCATCTTGCTGCCCCTGATTATCGCAGGTCTCGGTATTATCTTCAGCATTATAGGTACATGGTTCATCCGTATCAAGGATGACAATGCCAAAGAATCTCAGGTACAGGCGGCCCTCAACCGTGGAAACTGGGGTTCCATTATACTCACTGCTATTGCTTCTTACTTTGTCATTCAATGGATTCTTCCCGAGACCATCGGGATGAACTACTTTGGTGAGGGATACCGTGATGTGGACTCCATACGTGTTTTTGGGGCTGTGCTGGTGGGACTCACCGTAGGAGGCTTGATCTCCTTTTTCACTGAATACTACACAGGCCTGGGCAAACGCCCGGTTTTGGATATCGTGCAGAAGTCCAGCACCGGTCATGCTACCAATGTGATCGCCGGACTCGCTACGGGAATGGTGTCGACCTTTGCGCCTATACTCCTTTTTGCAGGAGCGATATGGGGCGCCTATGAGCTCAGCGGCTTTTATGGAGTGGCCATTGCTGCCTCTGCCATGATGGCTACTACGGCCATGCAATTGGCCATTGATGCCTTTGGCCCCAT
Organism: Flavobacteriales bacterium; assembly: GCA_007125175.1. Taxonomy (GTDB): domain Bacteria; phylum Bacteroidota; class Bacteroidia; order Flavobacteriales_D; family Cryomorphaceae; genus T3Sed10-241. Next base: position 657 of record SLDS01000216.1, on the reverse strand, counting down.
CGCCGACAATGCCGGAGGTATTGCTGAGATGAGCGGTCTGCCACCGGAAGTAAGGGAACGCACCGATATTCTCGACTCGGTGGGCAATACCACCGCAGCCATTGGGAAAGGATTTGCCATTGCATCGGCGGCACTTACGGCTCTGGCGCTCTTTGCGGCCTACGTTACTTTCACCGGAATCGATGGCATCAATATCTTTAAGGCCGATGTATTGGCGGCCCTTTTTATCGGCGGTATGATCCCGGTAGTGTTCTCGGCTTTGGCCATTAACTCTGTGGGTAAGGCAGCCATGGAGATGGTAAAAGAAGTGCGTCGGCAGTTTAAGGAAATCCCCGGTATTATGGAGGGTACCGGCAAGCCGGAGTACGCCAAATGTGTGGAGATTTCTACCTCAGCCGCTATTCGTGAAATGATGCTGCCGGGAGCCTTGACCATAGTAACTCCTGTGCTTATTGGTTTTATCATGGGCCCCGAGGCCCTGGGTGCCTATATGGCGGGTGTCACCGTGAGCGGTGTGCTCTGGGCCATCTTCCAAAACAATGCCGGTGGTGCCTGGGACAATGCCAAAAAGTCTTTTGAGGCTGGGGTAATGATCGATGGTGAAATGAGCTACAAGGGCTCAGAAGCTCACAAAGCAGCCGTAACCGGCGATACTGT
>SLDS01000021.1 GCA_007125175.1 Flavobacteriales bacterium | reverse complement strand
GCCGATCCTGAAAACAGGGCAGAGGTGCTGGCTGAATACCTCTGCGAGCAAGTAGCTCAGGTGGTACACAAATCTTCGGGCGATGAAATAGATCGCGATGCAGATTTGGGCCAATTGGGCATTGATTCCCTGATGTCGGCCGAAATGATTCACCGCCTCAGCAAGGGCTTACACCATCCCTTCTCACCATCATTGATGTTTGACCACCGCACGGTGAATGATATTTCGCGTTTTTTGGTGGAAGATATTCTCGATTTTGAAGAGATGGAGCAGTCCCTGAAAAATGGTTCTCCTGCTACAAGCCTCGAAGCTGCCAGCATGGCTCGCGGGGGCAATTGGGAAGATGTGCTCGAGAGTCTGCTAAGTGATGAGTTGCAAAAGAAGGGTTTGCCCTCAAGCATTTTGGCGGAAAGCCGCACGATAAAGCGTCGACTGGCCAGGCTTGCATCTGCATTGCAGCGCAAGACAGATTGAGTTTGGAAAATAGCGTTTAAGCTCCCACATTTGTGCTCAAGTAAATCGACTGCTTGTGGTTCTGGTATATCACATCCACTTCAATGAGCATCTTGAGGAGCATGTTTGTGATGGATTGCTCCGGCAGCTGCCTGCATCCTGGTCGCAGCGGGTGTACCGCTATCAAAGAATCGACGATCGGCGGCGCAGCTTATTGGCCCAACTTATGCTGAGAAAGGCATGGCTGCAGCTCAGGCCGCAGGAGCCCTTGCCTGCCATGGAGGATGTGAATGGCCGCCCAGCCCTCAGCACCGAAGGCTTTTTGGATTTTAACTTCAGCCATTCCGGATCTATGGTGGCCTGTGCCGTGTCGAGCAGCTTGCGCATCGGCCTTGACCTTGAAGAGAAGCGGCCTCTGGATCTCAACAATTACGTGCGCACCATGGGTCATGAAGAGTGGAGAACCATTCGTCGCCATAAGCACCCCTCTACACTTTTTCTGAAAAATTGGACCTACAAGGAGGCCTTGAGCAAAGCCATGGGCAAAGGTCTGTATCATCCCTTTAGCACCATCGAAATTACCTATCCCACCCATGAGGTGGAGGGGGAAATCTACCGCATGATGCCCTTGGAACTGCACCATTCGGTGGTGGCCCATTTGGCCTTACACAATGCGGATTCATCAGTGCTTCCGGAGCTTTATGGCTCCAAGATCAGAGACTTGCTGCCATCTTGAGCTATTCCGGTTATTTTGCGAAAATCGCGTGAGAAAAACTGCATGAAGTATTTGGCTCCCTTCGTTCCGAAGTGAGGCGGGTTTTTAAAGTAGTCCATTTCTGTAGGAAGGTCAGAATAGTCGAGGTAATGGATATTCTCATGGCTGGCCTCCAGCTTTTTGGCAAAATCGGTAAAAGCCGAAAAATTGAGCATATAAGTCTTAAGTAAAGGGTTTATGGGTACGGTAACGAGTATGAACTTACGATGTCGGTTATTTCGAACAAAGGCCTCGAATTCTTCTACATACTCTTCATCAGCCGAAAAGAAGAGTTGCGACTCTATGGCGTCCAGGGTAAGTTCGTCTATCGGTGTGAACACCCTGTTCTGATCTTTTGATTTGTCCAAAAGGCTGCGCCTTCGTTTCAAGATATTATCCATGCGCTCGAGGTAGACCTCCACGTCACGGGCGCTTTGTGCTTTGTCTTCCAGAATGGCACCACGGCTATCGGCCTTATCACCGAAGAGACGACGCAGTGGCCCAACACCGTAGTTAAAGTAATTTCCGTAATAACGCAGGCCGGGAATCTCATAGTGCCAACTATGTAGATCACTATCAATCATTGCTTTTCGTATCACAGGGTGATTGAGGTGAGGAATGAAAGTACTGGCATTGATGGTTGATTCAGGATCGCGAATGAAGGTGCGGAAATTGAGCTCAAAGATAATAGGAGCCTCTTTGTCCTTAGCGCACTCAATATCGAGCATGATGCGGCTCACATCGTAGAGGGCTTTTCCCATTCCATAGTTGTAGCAATGGGGGCTAATGGAATCGGGTATGAAGGAACTTCTTGCTAGCGAAGCCCCAAACACAGGGATCTCATTGGGGTTTTCATTTTCGATCAAGCGCTTGACTTTTCCCTGATTGGAGTACTCTTCGGCAAAGATGAGGTAGCGTGTGAAAATGAAGTCGAGCCCCAAGAGCACGAGCACCACCACCGCTGCCAGGACTGCAATCCTGGGCGCCACCATGCGGGGCTCCGCCTTGCGCTGATCAGAATTGGAAATATATAAATTGTTGACTCGCATCTTGTCCGAGTAAGATGACCACCACAAACATGACGGTCAGGTAGAGTAAATTGTATCGAAATTTGAGTTCGCGGTTGAAAAGTGCAGTGGGAATAAGTGCCAGGCAGAGAAAGCAAATGAGTAAAAAGGTGGTACGCGCTGTAAATCCCGATAGCAGATCCGCCATGCTCAGGTTAAACTCAAAAAAGATTTTGCGATAGCCGATCCATACCTCCTCCATGGACTGGGCCCGAAACATGAGCACAGAGAGAAATACCAAAATAAGGTTCCACATGGGAATGACGAACTTCCGATAAACTTGTAGATGGATTTTGGGTATGCGCGGGCTCGCACTGATCAAGTCTTGGGTGCCGATTACCAATCCGTGAAAGATGCCGAAGCTGAGAAAGGTCCAATTGGCTCCATGCCAAAAACCGATGGTAGCCAATACGAGCAGATTAACCCAAAAGCGCCTCCACAGCTCGGGGCGGTAGCCCAGCATGGGGTACTGCATGTAAATGAAAATCCACTGCGTGAGCGACATGTGCCATCGGCTCCAAAAATCCCTAAAACTCTTTACCCAGTATGGCCTGTTGAAGTTTTCAATCAGGTTAATCCCGAGCAGGCGTGCCGATCCAATGGCGATATCCGTGTAGCCGCTGAAGTCGCAAAAAATCTGAACCCCGAAGAAGATGAGCGCCACAAAGACCTGCAGCCCATTGGATATGGACAGATCCATGAAGACATAATCGACAAAGACACTCACATTGTCGGCGATTACCAGCTTTTTGAAGAATCCCAGGGCAATCTTATTGAGACCGTAGCGGATGTCTTCCATGCGCAGCTGGATTTTGCCTTTGAGCTGGGGTATGAGGTGCGAAGAGCGCTCTATGGGCCCGGCAATCAGTTGCGGGAAAAAGGACACGTAGAGGGCAAAGTAGCCAAAGTGCCTCTCAGGTTTCGCATTGCCATTGTAAATATCGAGCGAGTAGCTCAGCGTCTGAAAGGTGTAAAAGGAAATACCCAGGGGGAGCAGGATGTAATGTGTGATGGGCATATAGGTGACCCCCAGCTCGGCCATCACCTCATGGATATTGATGCTGAAAAAAGTGAAATACTTGAAGTAAAATAGGATGCCCAGATTCGAGCCGAGACTCATGAGCAGGTAGGGCAGCCGATCCTTTTTCTTCTTAAAACTGCTCATCTTGAGCCCCGCCCAATAGTCAATTCCGGTGCTGGCCAGAAGCAATATTGCATATTCGGGCTTCCACGACATGTAGAAGTAATAGCTCGCTGCCAGCAGCATGATCCACCTCCAATTCTTGTTGACCATGTAGTACAAAATCAGTACTACCGGAAAGAAAATTAGAAAGTGGAGTGAATTGAATAACATGTAGCTATCACTTGTATTCCAGGCCTGTGTGTCAGACCATGATTTCTCTTTTCGTCATGCCTCCTTGCTTATCAATCAATAAGCTTGCAATCACCTACGAAAAACGCGTCGAAAATACTGCATCCACGCGTACTGTCAAATATATTCGAAAGCTTTATTGAAAAGGTTACCATTGTGCTGGTAAAAAGGTCAATAAACGCTTTATATTTCCAATCGGGCCGAGATATCGGATATCTGGCGAAGGTCTGAAACACATTAGTGCTTTATTGACAAGGCATTTGCATTCAAATCACAGCCAAAAGCTGTGAAGAGCTCTGCACTATGGTTCAAAAAGTCCTGCCAACGATTATCTTTGCCTACTCTAATCCATCGACGATAATGAAATCCTCTGAAATCAAGCCCGGAACAGGCTACGGCAATATCTTTTTTGGCATGAGCCGTGAACAGCTCAAAAACCTGCTCGGCGAGCCGGATGAAATAGAAAGTACTCCTCATGATGATGAAGAAGAGGATGTAACGGAGTCTTGGCACTATGATGAGCTGGAGATTTCAGTGAGCTTCGAGAAGACAGAAGACTGGAAGCTTTGCACCGTAGCTGTGAGCACCGCAGATGCTACCCTGCACGGAGAGCATCCTGTAGGTATGGATGAAGCAAGCCTCAGTGCCTTGTTGGCAAAGCTCGATGTGAAAAATCCATTGAAAGAGGACTGGTCATCAGCTGATGCCCCTGATTACAAAGCCATCACCGCCGAAGAATTGGAGATGGTCTTCTGGCTTGAAGATGGTGAGGTCATGGACATACAGTGGGGGCCATTCTTCATCGACGAGGATACCATTCGCTGGCCTTCCAATGGCACGGCTGTAATGTGATTTCTCCTCTGGTTTACCGCAATAATCCTAATGGCAAGCTCCAATCGAAAAGGCAGCAGTTCTGGCTTGGAGGCTTTGCATAGATAAGAACCCATTCAATAAAAACTCCCATAGCAATGAGCGACGATAAGAAAGTCATCTTTTCCATGGTAAAGGTCAATAAAACCACGCCTACTGGAAAGCACATTTTGAAAGACATTTACCTCTCCTTCTACTACGGTGCCAAGATTGGCATACTCGGTCTCAATGGAGCAGGTAAGTCGACCGTGATGAAGATCATCGCTGGCATCGATCAATCCTTTCAGGGAGAAGTGGTATGGAGTCCAGGCTACAGCGTGGGCTACTTGCCGCAGGAACCCGAACTCGACGATAGCAAAACGGTGAAAGAGGTAGTAATGGAAGGCGTGAAGGAGATCACCGATGTACTGGCCGAGTACGAAGAGATCAACAATAAATTCATGGACGAGGAGATCATGAATGATCCCGATCAGATGCAGAAGCTCATCGACCGACAGGCTGAGGTGCAAGACCGCATCGAATCGCTCGGTGCCTGGGACCTCGACACCAAGCTCGAGATAGCCATGGATGCCTTGCGCACTCCCGAAGGCGATACCCCGGTGAAAAACCTCTCCGGAGGTGAGCGCCGCCGCGTGGCACTGTGCCGCTTGCTGCTGCAGGAGCCCGATGTGTTGCTACTCGATGAGCCTACCAACCACCTCGACGCCGAGAGCGTGCATTGGCTGGAGCAACACTTGCAGCAGTATAAAGGTACCGTACTGGCTGTAACCCACGATCGCTACTTCCTCGACAATGTGGCCGGGTGGATACTCGAGCTCGATCGTGGAGAGGGCATACCTTGGAAGGGAAATTACAGCTCCTGGCTCGATCAAAAAGCCAAGAGGCTCGCCCAGGAAGAAAAGCAGGAGAGCAAGCGCCGCAAAGAATTGGAGCGCGAGCTGGAGTGGGTGAGGATGAACCCCAAAGGACGCCATGCCAAAAACAAAGCCCGCTTGAACAACTACGACAAAATGCTCTCGGAGGGCGGTAGCGAAAAAGAAGCCCGCCTCGCACTCCCTATTCCAAATGGTCAGCGCCTGGGCAATGAAGTGATCGAAGCCATCGAGGTCGCAAAGGGATACGGCGATCGGCTGCTCTATGATGGGCTCAACTTCAAGCTTCCACCTGCTGGCATTGTGGGCATCATCGGGCCCAATGGTGCCGGTAAGACAACCCTCTTCAGAATGATACTGGGCGAAGAACAGCCTGATAGCGGCGAAATCAAAATCGGCGACACCGTGCAAATCGGCTACGTGGATCAAAGGCATGAAGACCTGGATCCCCAAAAAACGGTATGGGAAGTTGTGAGCGGTGGTACTGAAGTGATTGAAATTGGTGGCGCCCGCATCAATTCCAGGGCTTATGTATCCAAGTTTAACTTCAATGGCCCCGATCAAAACAAGAAGGTGGGGGTGCTATCGGGTGGAGAGCGCAACCGCCTGCACCTCGCCATGACGCTCAAGACGGAGGCCAACGTGCTGCTGCTCGATGAGCCTACCAACGATATTGATGTCAATACACTCCGTGCGCTCGAAGAAGGTATCATGAGCTTTGCCGGATGTGCGGTGGTCATATCCCACGACCGCTGGTTCCTCGATCGCATTTGCACACACATCCTCGCCTTTGAGGGAGATTCTTCGGTATACTTCTTCGAAGGCACCTACAGCGAGTACGAAGAGAATAAAAAGAAGCGCCTTGGCGATAGCGGCCCTAAGCGCATACGTTACAAGAAGCTCGTTAGAGGTTGAGTATCCTTCCAGACTGGGCTCACAGCTGCAGCAATACTTTGAATACAGCTTGCAGATGAGGGCAATAGGAGCTGTGAAGGCCTTTGTTCAAAAGCCCTGCACACACTTGCTTTTTCCACTTTGTAAAGCACGTATCAAGGCCGTAAATTTGCGACAGCTCTGTCCAGTTTGAGGGCGAGTACTGCAAGCATGAAGAAACCATCCACTCCAAAAGGCACACGCGATTTCCTGCCATCTACCCTGCGCAAGCGAAATTATATTTTTTCGAGCATCCGCCGTGTTTTTGAAAAGTATGGCTACGACGCCATAGAAACCCCAGCCATGGAGCATGTGCACACCTTGCTCGGAAAGTATGGTGAAGAGGGTGATCGATTGATTTTCAAAATTCTGAAGCGTGGTGATAAGCTGCAGCAAGCCCTATCCAAAAGCGAAGAATCTCTGCTCGCAGAGGAGGCATTGCGCTATGACCTCACCGTGCCCTTTGCCCGCTTCGTGGTTCAGCATCAAAACGATCTCAGCTTCCCATTCAGGCGCTATCAGATACAGCCCGTGTGGCGGGCCGACAGGCCTCAAAGGGGGCGTTACCGCGAATTTTATCAATGCGATGCCGACGTGATCGGTACCGATTCACTCCGCTGCGAGGTGGAATTTGTCCAGATTTTTGATGAGGTGTTCACAGCATTGGGCCTACCGGTGAGCATACGCATCAACAACCGCAAATTGCTCAGCGCCCTGGCGACCTACATCGGCAACCCGGAGCGCATCATTCCCCTTACCGTATCCATTGACAAGCTCGACAAGATGTCACTCGACGCCGTCTTGGCCGATTTGAGCGGGCAGGGCTTTAGCGAGGCCGCCTGCCGCAAGTTGCGTGAGGTCTTTGCCCTTCTCGGGAAAAAGGATGGAGGCGAGATGCTGCTCGATGAGGTTGACACCCTGCTCGGCCATATTCCCGAAGCCCGCAAAGGTGTGGAGGAGCTCAAATATATCTTCGAAAGGGTAGGTGATTTGGGAATGGCGAGCAGCAAATTGCAATTTGACATCAGCCTTGCACGTGGCTTGAACTACTATACAGGTGCCATTTTTGAGGTGGTGCCGCTTACGCAAATGCAGGTGGGAAGTGTATGCGGGGGAGGAAGGTATGATGACCTCACCGGAATATTTGGAATGCCCGGCATGAGCGGTGTCGGCATATCCTTCGGTGCAGACCGCATCTACGATTTGCTGGAAGCCGAAGGCGCATTCTCAGAGGTGGCGGGTACCGGTACCACGCTGCTTTTTGTCAATTTTGGCGAAAGCGAAGCAGACCACTGCCAGCACTTGCTCAAAGAGCTGCGGATGGTAGGCACCTGTGCCGAATTGTATCCCGATTCGGCCAAACTGAAGAAACAATTTAAGTATGCCGACGATAAGAACATTCCCCTCGTAGCCTTGATAGGTGAAGAAGAGATCAAATCGGGAGTGGTGAAGCTGAAGCAAATGAGCAGTGGGGAGCAGCATGAGGTGAAGGAATCTGATCTCAGTGAATTCGTCCGTAATTTTGCACCAAACCCTGCCAATCATGTTGAGCGCAGCCATTGATTCACCTACCATGCACGAGATTTCCCATCAAGGATTGAGCCTTCAGCAAATTGAAAACATAATCGATGGCAAAAAGAGCCTTGGATTGAGTGAGGACTCCCGAGAGCGAATCGAGCGCGGCAGAAGCTATCTCGATGAAATGGTGGCGAAGAGCGATGACCCGATCTATGGCATCAACACGGGTTTTGGTGCGCTATGCAATACCAAAATAAGCCGCGACAATCTCGAGAAGCTGCAGAGCAATCTCGTTATGTCGCATGCTGTGGGCACCGGTCAGCGCGTGCCGAGCGACTTGGTCAAGCTCATGCTCCTGCTCAAGATTCAGGCCCTTTCACATGGAAACAGCGGTGTGAGCCTTGAGCTGGTTGAGCGGCTCATCTGGCATTACAACAATGATATACTGCCCATCGTGTACGATCAGGGCAGCCTGGGAGCTTCCGGCGATTTGGCTCCGCTTGCACATCTGGCCTTGCCACTCATAGGTCAGGGTGAGGTGAGCACCCCCGAAGGAGAGATGAGCGCGGAGGTAGTGCTCAGTGCGGCTGGACTGGTGCCGCTACAGCTGCGCTCCAAGGAAGGATTGGCCCTGCTCAATGGCACCCAATTCATGGCGGCCTATGGCGTGGAGCTCTGTTTGCAGGGCAAGAAGCTTGTAGATTGGGCCAATTGGATTGCTTCCCTTTCGCTCGAAGCATTCGATGGCCGGCGAGATGCCTTCGCTGAAGAGGTGCACCAACTGCGCCGACAGAAGGGACAGGTGGCTGTCGCCAAAGCCATCAACCGCATCATGGCCGGGAGTAGTCGATTTAGCGCCGACAAAGAACATGTGCAAGACCCCTACAGCTTCCGCTGCATACCTCAGGTGCATGGCGCCTCCCTCGATGCCCTGAACTATGTGCACGATGTTTTTGAGCGGGAGGTGAATGCCGTTACCGACAATCCCACCATCCTTTTTGAGAGCGATGCCATCGTTTCAGCGGGCAATTTTCACGGACAGCCATTGGCCCTGGCCCTTGATTTTTACTCCATTGCCATTGCAGAGATGGGCAGCATTTCCGAGCGCAGGGTGTACAAGCTGCTTAGCGGAGAGAGGGGGCTACCTCCTTTTTTGGTCGCCAATCCCGGCCTTCATTCTGGCTTTATGATACCTCAGTATACCGCCGCCTCCATCGTAAGCCGCAATAAGCAGCTCTGCACACCGTGCAGTGTGGATACCATTGATTCGTCCAATGGGCAGGAAGACCACGTGAGCATGGGGGCAAATGCGGCTGTGAAGTCCCGTCAGGTATTGAACAATGTGTACACGGTGCTGGCCATCGAATTGATCAATGCTGCTCAGGCGCTCGACTTCAGGGGGCATGAGGGCATAGCTCCCGCCTTGAAGCGACTCCACGAAAGCTTTCGCGGCCATGTAGACTTTGTGGCAGAAGACCGTCCACTTTATGAAGACATCCGCAGCGCCGAAGCATTTATTCGACGCCATAGCCCCGGCCAATGGCTGCTTTGAGCCGCGAGGCACAAGAGCCTCCGAGATGGTTTTTTGTGCTCTGCCTGCTCAGCCTGGTCAACAGTGCCTACGGAGCGGCATCATCGCTGATCAATGCCTTGGCAAGGAGGGAGGTAAATGCGGGTATGATCGAAGAGACCCTGGAGCTCATCAGGTCTTTTGATTGGCCTACCGGGCCTTACGAGGAGCATGTGGAAAGCTATACCGTCAATCTCATGCTCAATATGGTCAATGTGAGTGCTCTGAGCTTCCTCTTCTACTGCCTCAATGCGATTGCTGTCTACCTGATGCTCAGGCAGCAGAGAAAGGGCTGGTATCTCTATCTGCTTGCTCAGATGGCCTTGCCCTTTATTCCGGCTTTGCTCTCGGGCTTCAATCCATTGGCGCGTATGGTGCTGCTGCTGGCCCTGATATGGAATGGGCTTTGGGTGGCTGTTTACGGCAGCCAAGTCTCAAAGCTCCCTTAATCAACTGACCCAAAAACCCTGCGCAGCAACTCACTCACCCGCGCTGCGGGTTCTTCGCGTATCCGGGCTTCCTCATCGGCTACGAGCAGGAAGAGACCATCGAGGGCATTTTCGCTCACATAGCCTACAAGGTCAGGATTCACTGCTTGGGCTCCAGTAAACACCGATGCAGTGTTGTAGGCCTGCGCCAGCGGGCTCCAATACTTTGTGAGTTCCACTGAGTTTACGGCCTTATCAGCTTCGGGCCTGAAGCGCTCCATAAGCTCCGCTTCGGTGCGCGATCTAAGGAAGATGGTGGCTGCATTCGGCCCACCGTTCAGGATGCCAAAAGCATCCTGAATGCTCATGCTCGTGATGGCGTTCACAAAAATGGGTGTAGCCTCGCGCACAGCTTCCTCTGCCGCCCGGTTCAGGTTTTCTTCAAAGCGGTCGACCTGTGAGCGCAGGCCCAGGTTGAGAGCAGTTTGTCGCACCGCGGCGGCCTCTTCGGGAAAAGGGATAAAGAGTCTGGGATTCTTGTAAAAGCCATCGCGGATGGAGGAGCTCGCCACCGCGCGTTCTGCTCCCAGAACCAGAGCCTCCTTCAAGCCTTGGGCCACTTCGGCGGAGCTGAGAGGGGCGGGGCCTCCTTCCACACCTTGTCCAAAGGTTTCCAGCGTTTTGCGAAAGGATTCACCGGAGCATCCTGCGAGAATCAGAATCATTGCGAGACAGACGAGCTTTTGCATGGCGCGAATTTTTCGCGAAGCTATGGCTTAGCGCTGTGTTTTCAAAGGCAAAAAGAAAAGAGGCTTCAGACAAGCAAGCCTCTGGCTGGCACCCCAAATTTCTGAAGAATGAATTCTATCAGTCTCCAAATATTACTGGCGATTCTGAGTTTCGTATTCCAGATCGATTCGGTACCACTCCCACTCAGCCCTTCCCAGTCAACACTTCCCACAGCTGCAGTTTCACAGCAATTCCCAGAAGGGCACTGGAATCTCAGATCACAGCTGCGCTCCCCTGATTTCCCAAAAGGAAAAAAGCGAGGCCACAATCAACCCCGCTCTTTTTCAGGCATCTGAATAGATGCTCACAGCACGAAAAAAACAGCCTCGCTAAAGGCAAGGGCTAAGTTCGCTTAGCCTTTCATCAATGTCAAGAACTGAGCCAAATATTTGTTTCTCCCCTGTCATGGTGGAAAATTTTGTGTAGAATCCTCTGCTGCGCTAGGACTCCTTCTTGTAGGCAAATGATTTCGCAAAATCCTCAAAGGATACCTGCTTCATGCCTTCAGATGCATGAAATTGATCTTCGCTCAGGCTCTTGTGATCTACCTGACGGGCCTTGAAGTGCATGAATATCCCGTTTTGCACGGTCTCATATTCGAGGAGCAACCCATTCAGCTCGCGAAATTGTGGAAGCATGGAGCCCTCGTACAGCTCCGGCGAGTAATACACCTTCATGGTGTCTCCCTCGTGCAAGGCCAGAGCAGCCTTGCAGCTTATGCCTTGTATTTCTTTCTTTTCTTCGGTCTCAACGATCTTAAAGGCCTCATTGCTTTTGAGGCTTGAAATTTCTTCCGGGCTGATTTCTACCTTAAAGGTTTCGCCCATGAAGCTCATGATCAAAATGCTGTTTTGAGTAGTCCCGCCATTGATGAAGACTTGCTGAGCACCTCCTTGCACGGCCTGTTCATACCGGGTTTTATTGCCACTTACGTAGAGCTCGCTCACGCTTGGAAAGAGCGCCACGTATTGGGCCATGCTGGAATCCTCAGTGCGGTAGCTCACATCGTAGATCACCTTCCCTTCGAATAATCCTTGTGAGTGCACACTGCCAACAAGCAATAGCAAAATTGACGCCGCAAGGGCGCCTTGTATGTGTAGAGGTTTATCCATCAGAAACTGAATGTTTCTACTAGCTGCCCGAGCTCTGCCTCCATCATCTCTCGCGTGATGGGCACAAAGTCTCCATCATTGAGCGGTTTCAGGCAATCCCGATTGTCGAGATTTTTAACCGCCTTTGCCTCCAGGCGCATCCTTACACCAAATTCCTCAATCTCATAGGCCATTAGCACCCCATCTATTTCGTGATAGGGCGTACACCAATTGGGATTGTTCATCTTGATGTGTTGGGTGTAGTACACCTCAATTTCCTGGGAATCCATTGCCTCAAAAACGATCAATGCCTTCTTGCACGGAAATCCGGCGATGGTATCAACCTGATTGGTGTTGATCACCGTCATGTGCGGATACTGTGTGAGCATGCGGAGCACCTGACTCTCCTCCATGTCCACTTTAATTTTTTTTCGAAATACCTTGAGCTTGTGCTCGAGGTTTTTGGTCTCGTAGTCCGCAGTGATATTGTTTTGGAATATGCCACCTGCAGTTTCAAAGTTTGAGGCAAAGCAGTTTTCGCTGAAGCGATAAACCATTTTCTCCGGAAGGAGGGAGGCCGTGATACTCTCACTTCCCAATTCCGGAAAGGTAATCTCGTACTCAATGATGCCTTCATTGATTCGCTGGTCAAAAACTTGCTCGGAAATTTTGTCGCAGGCCACGATGAGGCCCAGCATAATCAGTATGGGCGTACAGCACACGAGGCTCACTGCAAACTGGCTGTACTTGGTGGTATTGGCTTGATTGGATGTCTTCACGTCAGTTTCAATTCGAGTGTTCAGGGGCCCTGTAGCACTGCTATGTGTTCTCAGGCGTTTGGCCTTATACGGCGGAAAGCTTTAGGGGTTTCAATTGAGTCTTTTTTTACTCTGCACAGGCTGGATCAGGGCCCGGATGGGCGCATGGTTTTCTCATGGAGCTTTGACTACCTTTGCGCCACCCTAAGCCTACTGAATTTATGCTCACACTTCACGTAAAAAATGAAACTGCTCCGCTCGAGGCGGTGGTGCTCGGCATTGCCAAATCGCCCGGTCCGATTCCCACAATTGAGGAAGCCTATGACCCCAAAAGCAAGGAACACATCCGCGCGGGAACCTATCCTCTGGAAGCCGATATGATGAAGGAGTTGCAGGCTTTTGAAGCCGTTTTTGAGAAGTATGGAGTGAAGGTGTACAGACCCGAATTGCTCGAAGATATAAATCAAATCTTTTCCAGAGATATTGCCTTTGTGATTGACGATATACTCGTGTTAGCCAATGTGCTTGACGACCGCTCCGAGGAGATCAAAGCCATACGATATCTTGTTGATGAGGTAGCCCCGGAAAAGGTCTTGGAGGTGCCAGCCGATGCCCGTGTGGAGGGTGGCGATGTAATGCCTTGGAATGGGAAGCTCTTTGTGGGCTATTCCAATTCGGAAGACTTTGCGCGCTACAAAGTCGCTCGCACCAATGAGGCCGGCCTGGATTTTTTGCGTCAGCAATTCCCCCAATGGGAGCTACATGGCTTCGAGCTGATCAAGTCGGATGAAGATCCCTACCGCAATGCCTTGCATTTGGACTGCTGCTTTCAACCCATTGGCAGGGATCAGGCCATTATCTTTCCGGGAGGGTTTAAGCATCAGGAAGATGTCGATTTTTTGAAGGAATTCTTCGGGAGGGATCGCCTGCTGGAAATCGATCGTGAGGAGATGTACCACATGTGCAGCAATGTGTTTTCCATCAGCCCGGAGGTCATCGTTTCCGAAAATAGATTTGAACGCCTCAACTCAAGGCTTCGCGAGCGCGGCTTCACAGTTGAGAGCATTCCCTACCACGAGATTGGCAAGCAGGAAGGCCTGCTGCGCTGCTCCACAATGCCTTTGAGAAGAAAATATGAATAAGCAAATCACATCCCATATCATGATGGTGAGACCGGCACAGTTTCGCCTCAATGAGCAAACGGCGGTCAACAATTATTACCAGCGCATCATGGAAGGAATGAGCGCCGCCGATTGCACTGCCAATGCCCAGCGGGAATTCGACACTTTCGTGCAAAAGCTCAGAGAAGAGGGCATCTCCGTATGTGTATTTCAAGACGACCTCGAGCCCGACACACCCGACTCGGTTTTTCCCAACAATTGGGTCTCTTTTCACTCCGATGGCCGGGTGGCCCTTTACCCCATGTACGCACCAAACAGAAGGCTGGAGCGCCGGGAGGAAATGCTCGAAATCCTGGTCGATGATTTCGGTTTCGAGATCAGCGAGATTGAGGACTTTTCGAGTTTTGAGGAGCAGGAAATTTTCCTCGAAGGCACCGGAAGCATGGTGCTCGATCGCGTGAACAAGATCGCTTATGCTGCTATCAGCCAGCGAACCGATGTGCATGTGCTTGAGACCTTTTGCGATCGATTCGACTACCGACCCATCATGTTTACAGCCTACCAAACTGTAAAGGGAAGCCGCCTGCCCATCTACCACACCAATGTGATGATGTGCCTCGGAACCGGCTTTTCTGTGATATGCCTCAATGCTATAGACGATGCCCGCGACAGAAAGGCCCTCATCGCCACGCTGAAGGAGACGGGCAAAAAAATTGTAGAGATCAGCGAAGAGCAAAAGGAGCACTTTGCAGGCAATATGCTCAATGTGGCGAATGCCCAAGGCAAGGAATACTGCGTGATGAGCTCTGCCGCCTACCAAAGTCTGCGCAAAGACCAGATCGAAGCCATTGAAAAACATGCCACCATCCTGCACAGCTCCCTCGACACCATTGAGGCCTTGGGGGGTGGCAGCGCCCGCTGCATGATGGCGGAGATCTTTTTGCCAAAGCGAAAACAAGAGCATGCTTGATATGAATATGGAAGATTTGATTGCCAGGGCGGTACGAGACTGCTTGCGGTCGCTTTATCCCGATCAGGAAGCCCCTGACAGCCTGCAAATCCAGCCCACGCGCAAGGAATTTGAAGGAGAACTGACCCTCGTGGTCTTCCCGCTTGTAAAAGCCTACAAGCAAAAACCCGAGCAGCTTGGCGAGGGCATTGGAAAGGCCCTCGTGCAAGCAGGAGGCCTCGTAGAATCCTTCAATGTGGTCAAGGGTTTTCTCAACCTGAAATTGAAATCCTCCCTGTGGTGCAGCTTTTTGGCGGCAGCTGTGCAAGATGAATCATTTGGCCTGAGCCGCAATACCGACAAGGGCTTGGTGGTGGTGGAATACTCATCGCCTAATACCAACAAGCCATTGCATCTCGGCCACTTGCGCAATAATTTCTTGGGCTATGCGGTCTCTGAGATCCTCAAAGCATGCGGGCATGATGTGCGTAAAGTGCAGATCATCAATGATCGCGGCATCCATATTTGCAAGAGCATGCTGGCCTGGCAACGCTATGGCAATGGGGAGAGCCCAGAGTCATCGGGCATGAAAGGCGATCACCTTGTGGGCAAGTATTACGTAATCTTTGATAAGGTCTACAAGGAGCAGGTAGCCAAGCTTATGGGCCAAGGGCTCAGCGAAGAGCAAGCAGCCGATGAGGCCGAGATCATGCAGGCTGCACGCAGCATGCTCAAGGACTGGGAGGAAGGCAAAGCCGAAGTGGTGGAGCTCTGGAAGAAGATGAATAGCTGGGTGTACGAGGGCTTCGATGCCACTTATGAGCGCATGGGGGTCGATTTTGACAAGCTGTACTACGAGAGCGAAACTTGGCTCCTCGGCAAGCAAGTGGTGCTCGACGGGATGGAAAAGGGAGTCTTCTACAAGAGGGAAGATCAATCGGTCTGGGCCGATCTAAGCGATGAAGGCATGGACGAGAAGCTCCTGCTGCGCAAGGATGGCACAGCCGTGTACATGACCCAGGATCTCGGTACAGCTGTGCAGCGACAGAGGGATTTTCCCGCTGTGCGCAAAATGGTTTATACTGTTGGTAATGAGCAGGAATACCATTTTAAGGTGCTATTTGCATTGCTCGGCCGCATGGGCTACTCATGGGCCAGCGATTGCCATCATCTCTCCTACGGCATGGTGGAGTTGCCTCAAGGCAAAATGAAGAGCCGCGAAGGCACTGTGGTCGATGCCGATGAGCTGATGGAAGGCATGGCTGAGTCCGCGCGAAGAATCACTGAAGAATTGGGAAAACTCGATCAACTCGGTGAATCGGAGCGCGAGGAACTCTATGAGATGATCGGTATGGCGGCCTTAAAGTACTTCCTGCTCAAGGTAGATCCCCGCAAGGGCATGCTCTTCAATCCAGAGGAAAGTATTGACTTCAATGGCCATACAGGCCCATTCATCCAATACGGCTATGCCCGCACCTGCGCCCTCTTCAGAAAATACGCCGCTCCGGTGAGCAAGGTAGCACTCCCGGCAAGCCCGGGTCCGGCTGAGCGGAGGCTCCTCCTCAAGCTCTATCTCTTTCCCAAGACTTTGCAGGAATCGGCCGAGGCATACAATCCCGCCATCCTTGCCAATTACATCTACGAGCTTGTCAAAGACTTCAATTCCTTCTATCAGCAGGTGCCTATCTTGCAGTGCGATGAGGAGCTTGTCAGGGATTTTCGCATGCAGCTCACTGCCTTGAGCTCTCAGGTAGTGAAGAATGGAATGCGCATATTGGGCATGGATGTGCCCGAGCGTATGTAAGCTCATCTCAGAATCATTAACTTTGTCGGCCTAAATGATAGCTTGCCATGTTTGATAATTTAACAGAGAAGTTTGACCGCGCCTTTAAGGTGCTGAAGGGACAGGGGCAAATTACCGAGATCAACGTCGCTGAAACCCTCAAAGAGGTCAGAAGGGCCCTGCTCGATGCCGACGTCAACTTCAAGACAGCCAAAGATTTTACCAATGAGGTGAAGGAAAAGGCACTGGGCCGCAATGTGCTCACTGCTGTAAAGCCCGGACAATTGCTCGTCAAGGTAGCCCATGAGTCGCTTGTGGAGCTTATGGGGGGCAGCCACGAAGAGATCAATCTCAAGGGCAATCCGGCAGTCATTCTCATGTCGGGATTGCAAGGTTCCGGTAAGACCACCTTTTCGGGAAAACTGGCCAAACACCTCAAGCAAAAGCGCGGAAAGGAGCCCCTGCTCGTAGCTTGCGATGTGTACCGCCCTGCGGCCATCGATCAGCTACACGTGGTGGGTGAGCAGATCGGGGTGGAGGTATTCTCCCGGCCCGAGAGCAAGGATCCTGTGCAGATAGCCCGCGAAGCCATACAGCATGCTAAGAGCAATGGCTTTAATGTGGTGGTGGTCGATACAGCCGGTCGTCTCGCTGTGGACGAGCAAATGATGGATGAGATCGCCGCCGTAAAGAAAGCCATTGAGCCCTCTGAGACCCTTTTCGTGGTAGATGCCATGACTGGTCAAGACGCCGTGAATACTGCCAAGGCTTTCAATGAGCGCATCGACTTTGATGGCGTGGTACTCACCAAGCTCGATGGTGATACCCGGGGTGGAGCTGCCATTTCCATCAAATCGGTGGTCAACAAGCCGATCAAGTTTATTGGTACCGGTGAGAAAATGGATGCCATCGACCTCTTTCACCCGGAGAGGATGGCCGATCGCATCTTGGGCATGGGCGACGTGGTATCTCTTGTGGAGCGCGCCCAGGAAAACTTCGACGAAGAGAAGGCGCGGAAGCTCCAAAAGAAGATAGCCAAGAATACATTCAACTTCAACGATTTCCTGGATCAGATACAGCAGATCAAGAAGATGGGCAATGTGAAGGACCTGCTCGGCATGATACCGGGTATGGGCAAGGCCATCAAGAACCTCGATATAGATGATGATGCCTTCAAGGGTATTGAGGCCATGATAAACTCCATGACGCCCGCCGAAAGAGAAAATCACAAGATCATCAATGGCAGCCGCCGAAAGCGAATCGCCATGGGTAGCGGTAATGATGTGCAGGAAGTGAACCGCCTCATCAAGCAGTTTGAAGAAACCCGCAAGATGATGCAGCTCATGTCCAATAAGAAAAACATGGCCGGCCTGATGAAGCAATTTGGTGGCATGAGTGGAATGCCCAAGATGTGATATTGGCTTCCCTGGAACTAAAAGCGAATTCTAAAATGTCGGCAAGATGGGTGTTGGTAAGCTAATTGACGGAAAGGCAACTGCGGCCGAAATACGCGGGGAGATTGCCTCAGAAGTGCGGAGCATGAGCGAGAGAGGCGACAGGCCTCCCCATCTCGCAGCTGTACTGGTGGGCAATGATGGGGGCAGTGAAGCCTACGTGAGCTACAAGGTAAAGGATTGTCAAGAAGTGGGATTTGCCTCTACACTCATTCGCCGACCTGATGATGTGAGCGAAGAGGATTTGCTCGCCCTGGTTGACGAGCTCAATGCCAATCCGGAGATTGATGGCTTCATAGTGCAGCTCCCTCTGCCCAAGCATATCGACGCTCAGAAGGTCACCACCCGCATCAATCCCGCTAAGGATGTAGATGGTTTTCATCCGCAAAATATCGGAGCCATGACCCTCGGCTTGCCCGGATTCGTTCCGGCTACGCCTTTGGGAATTCTGGAGTTGCTCAAGCGCAATGGCATACGCACTGAGGGCAAGCACTGCGTGGTATTGGGCCGCAGCAATATCGTGGGCACGCCCTTGAGTGTTTTGCTTTCGCGAAATAGTGACCGCGGCAACGCCACCGTTACGCTTTGCCACAGCCGAAGCGCGGAGGTGAAGACCATTTGCCGACAGGCCGACATACTCATCGCAGCCATGGGGCGCCCCTACAGCATGGACAGCGATTATGTAAAGGCCGGAGCCGTGGTGATTGATGTCGGTACCACGAGGGTGAGCAATCCATTGAAAAAATCGGGCTACTCACTCAAAGGCGATGTGAATTTCGAATCAGTCGCTCCTATCTGTCAGGCCATTACTCCGGTACCGGGCGGTGTGGGCCCCATGACCCGCGT
>SLDS01000091.1 GCA_007125175.1 Flavobacteriales bacterium | reverse complement strand
GCCTGTGATGGTATTTCAGGCTCACAGCCTTCCGTTACTCGATCGGTTCAGTGCGGTGAGGTAGATTGCCCAGCCTTGAATGCCAATATCGGCGATCCTTGCGATGATGAGGATCCAGGTACTTTTGATTCTGTAGTAACCGCTGAGTGCGAGTGTATCGGAACACCTTTTGACTGCCCTGCACTGAGCGCTAATATTGGCGATCCTTGCGATGATGGAAATCCTGCCACCATCAACGATGTGATCACTGCTGAATGCGAATGTGAAGGAGTTCTTGCCGGAGCAGGTACTGCTTGTGGTGATCCGATTGTTGTTGAAGAACTACCTTATGTTACCTCAGACAATACTGCAAATTACGATAACACTTATGGCACTGCTGACCTACCTGAAGGTGGCGCTGCCTACCCGGAAATCTCCAATGGTACAGGCTCTGGAAGCTACCTGAATGGCGACGATGCTGTGTACTCTTACACAGCTACTGCCGATGGTGCACTCGAGATTAGCCTTGACGGAGTAGCAAGCTGGACTGGCCTCTGGGTATTCTCGGGATGTCCATTTACAGAAGTATTGGCTTTCGAGACTATATCCACTGCCGGTGTGCGCAATATTCAAGGTCTGCCCATCAGCGAGGGAGAAACCATCTACGTAGTTATTTCTACATGGCCTACTCCTCAATCTACAGAATACACGCTGACCATAGAGGAGTTTGTATTCGACTGTCCTGCTCTCGAAGCCAACATCGGCGACCCATGTGATGATGGTGACCCCAATACCTTCAACGATACTGTGAACGCCGAGTGTGAGTGTGTCGGTGTAACTTTCGGACCGGGTTCAACCTGTAATGATCCTCTGGTAGTAGGTGCACTTCCATACAGCGACAGTGGAAACACCGCCGACTTTGGTAATACTGTATCTACCATGCCAACGGCCACCACTTACCCTGCTCCCATCTCCAATGGAACAGGAAGTGTTACTTACATTTCGGGACCTGAAGCAGTATACTTGTATGTAGCCGACTTTACCGGAGAAGTAAACATTGAACTAGATGGCGTGTCCGGTTGGGCGAGTCTTTTGGTATTCAAAGGTTGCCCATTCGATGAGCGACTGGCATTTAGTACATCTACAAGTGGCTCCACCCGAAGCATTATGGGAATGCCAGTCAATACTGGTGAAGAGATTTTCGTGGTAGTTTCTACCTGGGAGTCACAAACTGCATCAACAGACTACACCCTGACTATCGAGGAAGAGCTCTTTGACTGTCCTGCACTTGAAGCCAATATAGGCGACCCTTGTGATGATGGAGATCCAAATACTATCGATGATGTAGTAAATGCAGAATGTGAATGTGTAGGAACCTTAGTGGACTGTCCTGAACTCGAAGCCAATATTGGTGACCCATGTGATGATGGAGACCCTTTCACCACAGACACCGAAGTAGACGCTAACTGCGAATGCACCGGAGGTACGACTATTGTATTCGAAGGATGTACTGATGGCACCTTTTTTGGAACGCGGACACCAGCATGTGATGGACCAGCCGAGAATGTTACAGGTGCATGGACCAATGAGTACTCCAATATCAACGTAAGCAATAACATCACTTACACCTTCACGCTCTCTAACCCTGACTACTTCGTCACCATTGCAACCAGTGATGGGGAGACAGTCCTCGCTTTTGGCCAGGAATCAGCAGTTTGGACGGCCGACTTTGATGGCACAGTGCGCTACTACAGCCACGCTGGCCCTGATTGCCCTACCACAACAGGTGGCACCACCTCGCACACACGTACCGTGCAAGCTGGCGAGTGTGTATTTGACTGTCCAGCCTTGGAGGCAAACATCGGTGACCCATGTACTTTGGAAGGTTTCTTTGATACCACCATTGATGCCAACTGCGACTGTGTGGGTACTCCATTTGATTGTGACCTCGGAGATGGCAATTTTGCCAACGTTGGTGACCCATGTGTCATCCCTGGAGAAGGTGATGACTACATGGAGATGTTGAGTGTTGAGGCTGTTGGAGCTCCAACGACCTTCGATGCCAACACAACTTACACCTTCAACATTCCTGCCGCAGCGGCCGGAACCGCTTATTCACTGACGGTGAGCGCTGACGGAGAAACCTTCAACGGAAGTTGGAGAAATGAATTCCGAGTGCGAATTACCAGCCCTTCAGGCACGGTGATTACCAATGATGCACCTCCAACCTTCGCAGATGAGTGGCAGCCAAGTACGCAGACAGGTGTAGGCACCTTTACAGGTGAAACTACCTTCAGTAATTTGTCTGATATTGATGGAGAATGGACTGTAGAAGTGCGTATGACTATTAATGAAGGTCCAACCATCAATGCGATTGTTGACTTAACCTTTGACTTTACTCCCGAAGGTACAGATGCCATCATCGACGAAAACTGTGAGTGTACAGTACCATGTCTCTCTGAGGGAGGAACGCTTAGCGCCGTTGGAAGCAACGCCGTATGCGTAGGTACAGGTTCGCCTGTTACCTTCGAAAACGCTCTTCTCACAGATGCTGCTGGTGACAACTCGCTTTGGGTTCTCACTCCAAGCGGTCCTGGTCTCTCCATCCTCGCGCAAAGTGCGACTGGACCAGACTTCGATCTTGATGGCTTTGCTCCAGGTTCATACCGCATCTGGCATATCGCTTACGCTAATGATGTAGATATAAATGAAGTGCTCAGCTCACCCGGTCAGACCGAAGGATGCTGGGAGCCTTCAAACCCTCTATCCATTCGCTTGAGTGCAGCCTCTGATGCCGGTACCATCAGCACCAGCAGCATCACAACCGTATGTGGTGGTGAAGGTACACCCAAGTTTGTGCTTGCATCAGTAAGCGGCAACAGCGGTGCCACTGGTAATCGCTGGGTACTCACCGATGATGAGGACAATGTAGTGGACTCTCGCGGAGCCAACTCCAACTTCAACCTGGATGAGCTTGCAGCTGGAGACTACCGCATCTACTATGTGAACTGGCCACAAGGTTTTGGTCCAGATCCCGCTACCCCAAATCTGAGTGAACTCGAAGCTTGCGTTGGTGTGTCAAATGCCATCGACGTGACTGTACTCGACTGCGGTGGAGGAGCCTTCATCAGCTCTCACCCGAATCCTACTGCAGGTGTATCCTGGGTAACTTTCGAAGTGAGCGAGTCTCAGCAAGTACAAGTAGAAGTGTTTGACCTGAGCGGTCGCCACATCGAAACCATCTTCCACCAAAACGCACAAGGTGAAAACCGTTACACGATGCAATTTGATGGCAAGAGACTTCCTAACGGTGTATACATCTACAGGATGACAACTGAATCGGAAATCGTGATCGACAAATTCATGATTGCACGATAATCAATCGATCGATCAGACTGATAATAGAAGGGCCGACTCCGATGGAGTCGGCCTTTTTTTCGTTCAAAAATTCCAAAATAAACACCCCCTCGAATGGAGTATGAATCCAAGTAAATTGTATTTTTATAGCAAGTATTTTGAACTAACCAAACACCTCTGCCCGGATCTTGAGAAGGGTTCGCGCGATGTTAATTTCTACCAAAGAATGAAGCCCTTATCTCTAATGGGTGGATTGACAAGTACGCTCATAGCTTGTCTCCTATCAGCCCTGCAGGCTGATGCCCAATGCCTGAGCAGCCCCAATGGCATGTGGCCGCCATTTGCTTTCAGCATTCCCTGCAATGGACAGGTTCAAACAGTAACCGAGAATGCCTGGTCGGACGAATACGCCCTGATAAATGTAGAAGAGGGGGTGGAATACACCTTTGCGGTACCCGAGGGCCCTGCACAGTACATTACTGTGAGCACAGAGGATACGGATGGGATAATAAACCATGGAATGGGCTCACTTAGCTTTATTGCACCCCATACCGGAGCAGTGCGATTTTACTCTCACCTTGATGCCGATTGCAATGGCCTGCAAGGCCCGCAACCTGTCAGTACGAAAACGGTGCTCTGTGGCGCGCTCGATTGCCCCGACCTGGGGCTCAATATTGGAGATGCCTGTGACGATGGCAATCCGGCCACAATCAATGACACGGTAGGCGAATCTTGTACATGCGTGGGAGAAATACAGACACAAGCTTCTTCATGCTTCGAACCCATACACATCACAAGTCTGCCTTATATCGTAAGTGATCATACGGAATACTATGACAATGCCTACTTCCCGATACATCTTCCGGGTGGGCCGGTGATGTACCCAGAAATATCCAATGGTCTGGCCCTTGGCACCTTCCTTACGGGAAATGACGTGGTCTATTCTTATACCGCCCCAATTGAACAATTGCTGTATATCGACCTGGGCGAGGTAGGTCCGTGGACAGCGCTATGGGTGTTTAGCGGCTGTCCTTTTCAGAGTATTCTGGCAATCGACACCGACTTTGAACCCGGAAGCCGCAGCATCCAAGGATTGCCCCTCAGTGCGGAAGAGAGCATCTACATCGTGGTGTCAACTTGGGATCCGCCACAAAGCACGGCTTTTGAGTTGAAGGTGAAAGATGAGCCATTCGATTGTATGGAGATCGACGCCAATGTGGGAGATACCTGTAACGATGGAAACCCGGAAACTGTGGGTGATATCATTCACGAAAATTGCCAATGTGAAGGATTCGTGGTGGACTGCCCCGATTTGGCAGGGAATATCGGTGAGCCATGTGATGACGGCAATCCGCTGACCATGGGTAGCCTTATTAGCGATTCTTGTGAGTGCATCGGTGGAGTTGAAATTGATTTTGAAGGTTGTACTGAGGGTGAGCCACTCGGATTGCGGATACCAGAATGCGGTGGAGATGCGAGTATCATCATTGGAGCATACGCCAACCAATATACCTTGATCCAGGTAGAGGCTGGTATTAACTATCACTTCAGTCTTTCAGAGCCCCACTATTTTGTGACCATTAGCAACAACAGTGCTACTGAAGTACATGCATATGGCATGGGAGCGGCCACTTGGACAGCAGAGGTGGATGGCCTCGTTCGTTTCTACAGCCATGCGGGTGCCGACTGCCAAGCGATTAGCGGCAGCCCCACCTTGCACACACGAATCGTGCAAGCGGGCCCTTGCCTCCACGACTGCCCCGACTTGCAAGCCAATGTGGGTGATCCTTGTCCTCTACCCGAATTTGATGGGATTGCAGCGACAGTAGGAATGGACTGCCAGTGTTACGAAGCATGCAAATCCCTTGGTGGCACGCTCAGTGCTTCGGGCAGTACTGCCCTATGCATTGGCTTGGGCCAGCCGGTGTATTTTGAGAATGCACAGCTCGAAGGAGCACTTGGCGACAATTCAATTTGGGTAATCACCCCTCCAGGAACGAATTACACCGTACTTGCACAGGACACAAGCGGCCCGAATTTCGATCTGGATGCCTTCCTGCCCGGCAATTACAGGCTCTGGCATTTGTCATACGAAAATGATGTAGACATACAGACTGTGCTTCAGGCACCCGCCACATCGACTGGCTGCTGGGATGCTTCCAACCCTTTAAGCTTGCGCCTGAGCAAGTCGAGCAATGCGGGAAGCATCAGCACAAACAGCATTCTCAGCGTATGCGGCGGTGAAGGCACACCAAAATACGTATTGGCCCAGGTGAACGGAAACAGCTCAGCAGCCGGACATCGTTGGGCCCTGACCGACTCAGAAGACAATCTTCTGGACTGGCGAGAGTCCAACTCCAATTTCAATCTCGATTTGCTGGAAGAAGGAGAATATCGTATCTACTTCGTCAATTGGCCGGCTGGTTTTGGCCCCGAGCCTCCCCCCTCCAATCTCGTCGAGCTGGATCAATGCCTCGGCATCTCCAATCCCATTGATGTTACGGTGCTCGATTGTACTCATGGAGTTCAGCTGAGTTCCCAGCCCAATCCGAGTGCTGGATTGTCTTGGGTGACTTTCGAAGTGGATCGCCTACAGCGGGTTCGCTTAGAGGTCTACGATCTCAGTGGTCGATTAATAGAAACACTCTACACCGGAGAAGCCGTCGAAGGGCATCATTACTCCTTGCTCTTTGACGGAAGTAAGCTACCCAATGGTGTTTACGTGTACAGATTGCACAGCGCAAGCGAAGTGCTCATCGATAAGTTCATGATAGCGCGCTGATTCTTTTGGCAGAAGCTCAAGGTGCAAATAAGTCCGATGCACTTTTGATAAAGGATTACTATCCCGATCAATACAAAATGCTTATATTTCCATAGGAATAAAGCCACATCGGCCGCGTTGAAGCAATGATGCTCATGTGGCTCGAATCAATCATTTCCTGCATAATTGTAAGCCAGCAAACTCCATTTTATCATGAAAAAAATTGTTCCAGCCCTCATGCTCGTAGTCTCCGCCATATACTTGCTAAACTTTACCATGGGTGTATTCGAATTGCCTGACTACCTGCCGATCGTGGGCAACCTCGATGAGGCAGCAGCCACTTTGGTATTTGTGGCCGCTATGAAGCATTTTGGCGTAGACCTTACGGAGTGGGTATTGCCACGGAAAAAAGCAACGAGCCCAGGCAAAGCGGCCTACAGATCCTAAATGCTGAGTGCCACCCTTTGCTTCATTACCAAGCAAGTCGATGATCCTTCCGGAAAAAAGTGAGAGTCCTTTTGATTGCTTCAGCGCGCTTGATATACGCGTAGGCACCATCTTGGAAGCCTCTTCCTCAAGTGCCCTGCGAAATCCGGCTTACATTCTGCACATCGATTTCGGTGAATTGGGCGTGAAAAGGAGCTGTGCCCAACTCGCAAAGGATTACAAAGCGGATGAGCTCATGGGCAGGCAGGTAATCGCCGTGGTCAATTTTGCTCCAAAGCAAATAGGAAATATGATGAGCGAATGCCTCGTTTTGGCTGCCTGCACACCCGACAGCCTGAGCTTACTGGGCGCAGATCGGTACCTACCCAATGGAACTCATATTGCTTGAAAGTTCGCGAAAACTGTCCCGTGGAGCGATATTATTCGAATTGCGGAAATGCCTGAGCCAGCAAAGCCACACTACAGCCAAGCTATGCAGCCTTATGAATTGAGCATCACAGGCATGATGAGCATCAGGACATCTTCACTGCCATCGGCATCCGCTTCTACCGGCGTAATGATTCCTGCCCTATTGGGAGCGCTCAAAGACAATTGAATATCCTCCGTGTCGAGATTGCTCAGCATTTCAATCAGGAAGCGTGAATTGAAGCCGATCTCCATATCATCACCCTCGTAGCTGCATGTGAGGCGCTCATTGGCTTCGTTCGAAAAATCGAGATCCTCAGCCGATAGAGAAAGCTCAGAACCGCTGATGCGCAAACGTACCTGATGGGTGGTTTTATTACTAAAAATGGATACCCTCTTGATGGAGCCAAGAAGAGAAACCCGGCTAACCAGCATTTTATTGGGATTGTCTTTGGGTATTACAGCTTCGTAATTTGGATATTTGCCATCGATGAGGCGGGCGATCACCACGTAATCTTCGAAGCTCAATTTCACATTCTTGCTATCGAATTCGATGTGTACATCGCTGTCTATGGCCGCAAGGGTGCTCTTGATGAGCTGAAGTGGTTTTTTCGAAAAGATGAAAGAACCATTTTGAGGACTGCTCAGGTCGGTACGGCTGTAGCGCACCAACTTGTGCGCATCGGTACCAACGAAGCGGATACCATCGCTGCCCATCTCACAGTATATTCCTGACATCACCGGCCTGAGGTCATCATTGCCAGAGGCGAAAATCGTTTTGTGGATAGCTGTGGAAAGCAGCTCAGAAGGTATAGTGATCGAAGAAGGTTCCTCTAAAACAGGATTTTTTGGAAACTCATCCGCTGCAAATGCAGCCATCTTACTCTTGCCAAAGCTATTGGTGATTTCGATACCCATTGCCTCAGCATCCATAGTGAAGGTAAGGGGCTGGTCTGGAAGATTTTTCAGATAATCCATCAGCAGGCGCGCGGGCACGGCTATAGCAGCTTCCTCTTCCGATTTGACCTCCAGCCGGGTATTCATCGTGGTCTCCAAGTCGCTCGCGGAGACGCTAAGCATGCCGGGGCTGATTTCAAAAAGAAAATTGTCCAGGATAGGAAGGGTATTGTTGCTGCCCAGCACACCACTTATCACTTGTAAGTGCTTGTGCAAATTGCTACTACCAACGATGAACTTCATAGGATGATCGATTTAAGCCGTCTTTAAAGAGGCCACAAATATAAGCCAATATGTGAGATGTACCCTGAATGTGGAAGCCCTGTTGAAAAGCTTTATGCGGCTTTGGCTTCATCGCCTTCCGGCAAAAGGCCTTGTCTCATGAGCGGAGTAGGAAGAGTCTGAATAAAAAATCCATCAAGAGAAGTGCTGCGCTCAATCCTGCTCATGGCAAATCCGTATCCACAAAGGCCTGCAGAGGAGCGCGAAAATTGTCCCAAATCAGGCGCTGCGCCAAAGCCAACTCATTCGTGCTCGTGGCGGCATACACCCGCTCCCGGTCCACAACAGCGGGCACCTCAGGATCCATTTCGGTTTGGCCGGGAGGCGGGGCTTTCGCCCAAAGCCGAATGGTCGTTTCATCTTTGTGATCGCGCACAGTAATAACCTGATAGGGCACCTGCATTTTCACGGAATCTTCCTGTTCGCGCGTAAGGCCGGTGTGAAAATTTTCAAAAGCGGCCAGTTTGTAATTGAGCATATAGTCCTTGAGCAGAGTAGTATCGAAGCGACCGAAAGCGCGCTCACTTCCTTTGGCGTAAAGCCGTATATCATTGCCCCCTCCGTACACGATCTTGAAAGAAGCCTCGGGATCTTCGGGGTAGCTCACCTCAATCTCTTTGAGCTGCATATCGGGGTAACTCAGCACACGGGTGCTCCGCCACTCATCCAAATTGGTGAAGAAGCGGGTATCGAGCATGCCGAGAAATCCCTTTTTGTCCATCACGAAAGGAGCGCCAGACTTGCCGTACTTCGGTGTTTCCAAAAGCATGTAAGTACCTTTCTTGTCCATGGTGCCGTGGCCTACATACCATGTCTTGAGCCATTTGTTGTCCCGATCATATATTTCCACCTTTTTGGCATTGCTCGCCATCACCCTGTTTACCTGAGGTTGAGCATTTTTTGGAACAGGCCGCTGAACGTAGATATTGCGAAAAGTAATCAGCAGCACACGTATGGCATCGGGGCGGGCAGGAAACTTATTGTTGGCGTACCACACTCCATTGGCTTCGCGGGTCAGGGTAATGGTACGGCCTTGGGGATCAGCGATAAAAATCTTGCCAATTTGGGAAGTATCCGGGATGGCGAAATCCGTTTGATCCTTGCGTGAAGTACCCTTGCTATCGCTCTGCACAAAATAGATAGCCAAGCCTACCACGAGGAGAACCAGAAGGGCAAATGGAATGATTTTTTTCATGCTCCAAAGTACTTTTAAGCGTGTATCTTTTTGGCATAGCGCTTTTTGCGCAAAAGCGCCAAGACAAAACCCAATAAGATCATGATGCCCACAGGTACTCCAATATTGGCTGCCTGCCAATAGAGCCTGCGGCTGAGTATCTCTTCATCGTCGAGCTTGCGGAGGGCCACGCTACGCGATCGCACATTGATCAAGCGCTCGTCGCCAAGGAGGTAATTTACAGCATTGATCAGAAACTCCTTATTGCCATAGAGCGGTCGCTGTAGCACCGGATCGTAACCCAGTTCGCGCCAGCGGGTGCTATCGGGGTTTACAGGATTGCGCGCTATATCACCATCGCCAATGACCAGCATGCGCGTAAACTCCCCTTCCTCCCGGAAGCCCAGCAGTGGCTCTTCATAAAACTCAGGTGGCATGCGGTTGGCAAAATTGCTCTTGAAGACACCTTCCAGCAAAATGGCCACAGGCTGATGGGGTCGATTGCTGCTGCCAAAATCGGGATCTATGCTAACGATATTGAGACTCACGCGCACAGGTGATTTCATGATGCGCGTGTATGGACCGGAGCGAAGAAGGATATTCTTTTGAATACCGGCTACTTCGACCGTATCCACGCTGCTCACAAAGTCGGTGAGTATGGGATCTACATTGGCGGTAATAGGATGGGGATTGTCGGGAATGAGGATGGGCTGATAGTACCAGGGAAAGAGCTCCGAACGCTCATTTCCCTTTGGGCCTACATTAAGGGAGATCGGGGCACAGGTGCGATCGAGCAGCAGGTCTCGGTTGATGCGCACACCGTAGTTGAAGAGCATATCATCCAGATTCACCCGCAGTGGCAGGGCCAGGGTGGTCTCCTTTTTCTGCAGGCTGTCCAGGCTCACCTTCATCGCATCCACCATCCACAATACCTTGCCTCCCCGCATGATGAACTGATCGATGATGAACTTATTCTTTTCGCTAAAGCGATGCAGGGGTTTGGCAATCACGAGGGCATCGTAGCGATTGATGCGCTTGCCTTCACCGGCCACATTTCGGCTCAGGGCATCGATGTGCTCATCGATTTCGACATACTCGACATCGTAAAAACGGAGCAACTCATTTTGGAAGGAACGCATGGCGATGGGTGGCAGCTCTCCCTGTCCTTGCAAGATGGCTACCTTTTGTCGGCGGTTGCTTTCCAGCAAATAGAAGGCATTGACAAAGGAATACTCAAGGCTGTTGATGGTGCGGTTGACCATGGCAGCATCGGTCGTGCGCTGTTGATTGCGCAAAATCTGTAGGGGAAACTCCCGATCCTGATATGAGATCAAGGCGCCGGGAAAGATGATTTTTTCTTCTACACCATCTTTTTTCTTGATTTGCAAGGATGTGTAATCCAGTCCTTTCTCCACCAATTCACCATACATGGCTTCCCTCGAAGCTTTGTCTTCGGCCTCACTGGGATTGATGAATTCGTACTGCACATTCTCACCGGCATAGGCCCGCATCTCATCGAGCTTTTCGCGAATGGCTTGTCGCAGCCTTTGATAATCAGCCGGAAAATCTCCATCGAGAAAGACCTTGATATACATCGCGTCATCGAGTTGCCGCAACATATCTATGGTGGTGGCGGAGAGGGTATGACGCTTTTCTTCCGTGAGGTCAAAACGCTGGAAGAAAAACTGGCTCAGCACACTGAGGCTCACAAAGAGTGCGATGCCCAACACGGCTTCCAGCAAATGGCGGTATTTTTCACTCCTCCTGTTTTTCATCTCCACCTCCGGCTTTGCAATACCGTCTTGGTAAGCACGACAAAGATGCCGGACAAACTCAGAAAGTAGACCACGTCACGGGTATCGATCACACCGCGGCTCATGGAATCATAGTGCTCAGCTATGCTCAATTTTTGCACAAAGCGATCAAGAGCCCCAAAGAGCTCAAAAGAAGCTATCTGATCCAGACCGCTGTAGCAAAAAAAGCACAGAAACAAAGCCAGGATAAAGGCTACGACCTGATTGTCGCTAATGGCTGATGAGAAAATTCCTACCGAAGCGAAACCCGCCGCCAGGAAAAAAAGCCCGAGATAAGAGCCGATGGTTCCACCTATATCCACATTGCCAATAGGGCTTGCCAACACATACACTGAATAGAAGTAGAACAAGGTAGGCAGGATGGATAACAAAACCAGCACAACCGCGCCAATGTATTTGCTGAATATGATTTGCAGGTCGCTCAGGGGTCGCGTAAATAGCAATTCGATGGTTCCCGTGCGCTTTTCTTCTGAGAAAGAACGCATGGTAACAGCCGGCACCAAAAACATGAACACCCATGGTGCGACGTAAAAAAGGGTGTCGAGCACGGCGTAGCCCTGATCGAGCACATTGAGGCTCCCGGGAAATCCCCACATGAACAAACCGGTGAGGAGCAAAAAAACTGCAATCACCACGTAGGCGATTACCGAGCTCAGAAAACTTCTAATTTCTTTCTTGATCAATGCCCACATTGGCAATGCTTCTGTTTACGTCGTAGCGCACAAAGGTACGAAATGTTAAATCTTGGCAGCATGGCTTAGCGGAGGCCTTTTACCTGCTTCGGAACTGAAAAAAATCAAGGCTTCGTAGCAGCTCAGGGCAAGTGATGTATCCGATGGAGAGAATAAGCCTCAGCAGGCTTGGCAAAGTGAAGCTTCAATTCGTCCCAAAAAGCCTTGAAAAGCTCGCTGTTGCGGTATTCTTCGAGATGATCTGTACTATCCCAGAGGCTGTAGGTGATTACCCGCCCACGTCCCTTTGGATCGAAAAAAATATCGAGGTATTCGCAGCCATTAAAGCCCCTGACTTTGGGAGAAACCTCGGCAAAAAGCTGCTCAACCAATTCTTTTGACTCAGGCTTAAAGCTCAGATTGACAAATCGATGAATCATATGGCAAAGGAAATCTACAGGGCCTTAGAGCTCAAGGCCCGGAGATTTTTTTCTCCATACAGATACGTTGAGAACTCAGCCCCGAAGGAAGAAGCGGTAAAGCAAAACGATAAGGCAAAAAAGAAACATAAAAATCGAGATGCGGTTAATGCCGTGCATCATCCTGAGATTGAAATTCTCCTCTCCTTTTTTAAACAAGGATCTCGGGTCGAGGTAGTGTAAAATTTTCTTGATAAACATCATGTCATTGCGTGCGTTCATGAGGAAAGAAGGTCAATTCTGAGTTGGTTTTGTCGTAGTTTTGCAAGCACCTTATGGAGTTCAAACTCACTTCTGAATATACCCCAACCGGAGATCAACCATCAGCGATAAAACAGCTGGTGGACCGTATTGTTGCAGGCGATAAAGCGCAAACCCTACTCGGAGTAACAGGTTCAGGTAAGACCTTTACCGTGGCCAATGTGGTGGCTCAACTCAATAAGCCCACATTGGTACTTTCGCATAACAAGACGCTGGCCGCCCAATTGTACAGCGAGTTTAAGCAGTTTTTTCCGGAAAACAAGGTTGAATATTTTGTTTCCTACTACGATTACTACCAGCCTGAGGCTTTTATCCCTTCGAGCAATACCTATATCGAAAAGGATCTGAGCATCAATGATGAGATTGAAAAGCTGCGCCTGAGTGCCACAAGTGCACTGCTCAGCGGCCGCCGCGATGTACTTGTTGTTGCCTCGGTTTCCTGCATTTACGGTATTGGCAATCCCAGTGAATTTCACAAAAGTGTGATCCCCATCTCCAAAGGGCAAATCGCTTCGCGCAATTCTTTTCTGCACCTGCTGGTGGCCAGCCTCTATTCGAGAAACGATCACCAACTTGAGCGGGGAAAATTTCGTGTGAAGGGCGATGTGGTCGACATCGCCTTGGCATATACCGACTATTGTCTTCGCATTGAGTTTTTCGGCGATGAGATTGAGCGCATCTGCGCCTTTGATGCCGAAAGCGGCGAAGAACTTGAAGAGTACGAGCAAATCAATATTTATCCTGCCAACCTCTTTGTGACCAGCAAAGAAACCCTCAACAATGCCATCTGGGAGATTCAGCAGGACATGGTGGAGCGCGTGGAATGGTTTGGCGAGCAAGGTCGTCACTTGGAAGCCAAGCGTCTGGAGGAAAGAACCACTTACGACCTTGAGATGATGCGCGAACTGGGCTACTGCTCAGGCATCGAAAATTACTCGCGTTACTTCGACCGAAGGCAAGCTGGCGAGAGGCCCTTCTGCCTTTTCGATTACTTTCCTGACGATTTTCTATTCGTGGTAGATGAGAGCCACGTGACCATACCACAGGTGAGGGCCATGTATGCCGGCGACCGCTCCAGAAAGGTAAACCTGGTCGATTATGGCTTCAGACTTCCCGCTGCCCTCGACAACCGACCCTTGAAGTTTGAAGAGTTTGAATCGCTTATCAATCAAGCTATTTACGTAAGTGCCACACCCGCCGACTACGAATTGGAGCAAAGTGGTGGCGTGATCGTGGAGCAACTCATCCGCCCTACAGGTCTGCTCGATCCCCTGATTGAAGTGCGCCCCAGCCAAAATCAGATCGATGACCTCCTCCATGAAATCAATCTTCGTGCGTCGAGAAATGAGCGGGTACTGGTCACGACCCTTACCAAGCGCATGGCCGAAGAGCTGCAAGCCTTTATGGACAAAAACGGCGTGAAGTGCCGCTATATACACAGCGATGTAGACACCCTCGACCGCGTGGAGATAATCGCCCAACTGCGTGAGGGGCTGTACGATGTGCTGATCGGGGTGAACTTGCTGCGCGAGGGGCTCGATCTGCCTGAGGTATCACTTGTAGCCATTCTAGACGCTGACAAGGAAGGTTTTCTGCGCAGTGGGCGCTCGCTGGTGCAAACGGTGGGAAGAGCTGCGCGCAATGTAAACGGAATGGTCATCATGTATGCCGATAGCATCACCGAAAGCATGCGCGAAACCATCGAAGAGACGGAGAGACGGCGTGTGAAACAGCAAGCCTATAACGATGAGCACGGCATCATACCCAGGCAGATCAAGCGCGGCGCCGCTGTGAGCATGGGGCAGGGCCGCAACCGAAGCGATAAGGCATCAAAAGCCTATGTGGAGCCTGATGGCATGCAGATAGCAGCCGATCCCGTGGTGAATTACATGAACGAGAACCAGCTCAAGCAAGGAATAGAGGTGGTTCGTGCCAAAATGCAAAAAGCAGCACGCGAACAGGACTTTATGGAAGCCGCCCGTCTAAGAGATGAACTCTTTGCCATGCAAAAGATGCTCGATGGCAAATAAATGATATTCTGTCCTTTTCGTGCGGGTCGTCGGCAAAAAGAAATGGATTAAAGAGACCCGTAAGCACTGAGCTGTGAGGCCCATGCCCCAGCCTTAGAAAGCACCCTTATGAAGTCGAGAGCATCACCAGCTCAAATCCTATACAATCGTCAGTATTATCAACACTTACGAGCATCTCCTCCAAAGCAAATCCAGAAGCGAAAATATTTCTTGCAACTTTGTTGCATTAACGAAAGAATTGCTACCTTTGCTTTGAATTTAAAAGGAAGAGACATGAAGACACTTTACTATTCACTGCTTTTTATCGGCATTTCTTTGGCGGTTCAAGCCCAAGATGACACCCATGTCTTGGAGCACATTGCACCCGAGGATGCCACGGAGTTTCCGGGATATTGGGGCCAAAGTCAGCAAGGCATACCGCTTTGGGGTTATCTGATTGGTCACAACGCCTATGGAGACGAAGAATTTGGCGAGAAATACGAAATACAAGGCGAAGGTGAGGTAGTGGGTGTGATCGCCTATGTAGGCGGAAGTGCCTCCTCCTCTGCGAATGCTTTCATGCGGGTATATGATGTCGCCTCCGGTGGCTTGCCCGACAATCTTTTGCGCACCAAATCATTCACCATTGGTGATGCGAGTACACACTCCATGGAACCCGTGATGGTGACTTTTGACAGCCCCGCTTCTGTGGAGGATGAGTTTTTCGTTACCCTCGACCTCGGCGATTACAGCCACGATCCCCACCTCGACACCCTCTGCTTGTTGATGGGGCCAGATGGCAGTCGTCCTTCCTCCGATGCCGTTTTTGGAAGGAATGTGATACGCTGGCACAGCCACAGCACCATGGCTTGGAGGGATTTCATGACCCAAAACTTCACACCGATAAGCACTTATTTTGCCATTTACCCGGTCATGGCCGGCGCAGGAGCATTGAGCAGTGGAAGTGATCTAATCAGTGCAGCCGGTGTAGAACTATTCCCTGTGCCTGTGAGGGATCATTTGAACATTCGTTTCGAAAGCTTCGAGAGTACCGAGATGTTTTTCAGGGTATTTGATATTAACGGCAGAATGCTGCATAGCGAAATGAGACAAGTAAGCCAGGGTGAAAACCTCGTGCCCATTGACATGAGCGCCTATGCAAGCGGCTCCTATGTTATTGCCCTTGAGGCAGGGGCATTTCGCTACGGCCGGGTATTCACCAAGTAGAAAAATTGACAAAGCGTCAGGAGAAGATGCTTGACAGAAATAAATTAAAAAAAGGATTTTCAGTGCCTGCCCATCTCTACCTACCGAGCGGATTTTGGGTTACGGCTTTTGTGCTCTTTTTTCTGGTAGGCTGCGACAAGGATCATAACGATGATCTTACACCACCAGCAATCCACATTGTGGAAACCATTCCAGAATTGACATCAGCGGAAATATGTGAAGCACAAAGCGATCTTGTTCTACCGATAGAGGTGGGCGGCACACTGGAAATCACCATGCGCTTTACCGATGATGTGGCTCTCGGGAGTGCCAAGATCGACCTCCATCACAACTTTGATTGCCATGGACACAAGAGCACCGTGTGGAGCCTGATCGAGATCATTGAGTTGGAAGGAAGGGAGGCGGTGGTACATCGATCTTTCACCCCGCCTGATGACGTGCGCCCTGGGCTGTACCACCTCGGTATCATGGCCATTGATGAGGCCGGGCAAGAAGCCGTACCCATATTCTTCGACCTCGTAGTACGCGATACCGCCGACACAGAAGCTCCGGAAGTCATACTGCATCAACCCACAGAAGGTGCTCAGGTTTCACTGAATGCCCCCCTGCTCATAGAAGGAGAAATCACCGATGATGTGGATCTCGGAACCGGTGGCTATGACCTGATTTTTATCAGCCCGACGGGTATAGAGCTAAGCGTGGCAAGGGTAGATTTTCCTGAAGACCAGGGAGACCATGCCAACTTTTCGCATAAATACAACATACCGGCATTCGTCGGCCCAGGCGAGGCGGAAATCAAAATAGTCGCTCACGATTGGAGAAACAATTCAAAGATCAAATACCTTCCGATTAGCGTAGTCGATTGATAGGGCTTAAGCATCTCACTTTGACAAGGCTTAGCATTGTGCTAGGCCTTGTGCTGTCTTGCACATTGCAGGCGCAGATACCCTCGCTATACCACACCCTCGATGCCTATATACTTGATGAGGAGGATCAAAAACCGATTCACGGCGCCGATATTTTCATCATGGAAACAGGCAATAGGGCGATGATTGGAGAGGATGGCCTCCTCCACCTCCACATGTCGCCGGGAAGCTACAGCCTGCAAATAAGGCGTATGGGTTATCTTGAAAAGCTGTACAACCTGGAGCTTACGAATGACACAACGATTCACATTTACCTCAAGCCCAGCCCGCTGAAGATCGAAGAGATTGTCATTCTGAGCCCAAGCATCGAAGGCGAGCTGAGGCAAAGCTCGATGAATGCCCAGGTTTTGGATCGAGAATACCTGGAGCGCAATTACAACAGCACCTTTAGCCAAGGTATCGAGAAGCTTCCGGGGCTCAATAGCATCACCACAGGTGTAGGCATTGCCAAGCCCGTGATCAGGGGCTTGCAAGGCAACCGTATCACGGTAAATGACCGGGGAGTGCGCCAGGAAGGTCAACAGTGGGGCAGCGACCACGGTCTGGAAATCGATCCCTACGCTGTAGATCGCGTAGAAATAATCAGAGGTGCGGCCTCCTTGCTCTACGGCTCCGATGCCATGGGTGGAGTTATCAACCTTCTTGAGCCACAGCTTGCGCCAAAAGGAAGCTATCAAAGCAGTGTTCTCGGCGTATTTCGAGGCAATAACGACCACATCGGTACTTCGGTGCACCTCTCGGGCAGGCCGGGTGACACCTATTTTGCCGGAAGGGCTACCTGGCAGGAATACGGCGACTACCGCGTGCCCGCCGATGAATTCACCTACAATGGCTTCGTGCTGCCCATCGAAGGACGCAGGCTCAAAAACACAGCCGGAAGGGAGCGTCACTTCTCAGCCGAGGTCGGGCGTGTGCTTCCACAAGGCAATTTGCGCCTCTCGCTTTCGAATTACTCCCAGGAAACCGGGCTATTCCCGGGAGCTGTGGGTATACCCCGCTCCTACGCCCTCGTGCACGATGGCAGCTACCGCAATGTGGATATTCCGCGGCAGGTGATCGACCACTTCAAGGCCATCCTGAATGCCCGCCTCAAAACCGGCCCCGGACGTCTGGAAATAGACGCGGGCTATCAACGCAACAATCGAAGGGAGGAGTCCTTCCCTCATGTGCACGGGCAGGGGCCAAGTCCCGAAGGTAATACGGCCCTGGGCCTCCTGCTCCACACCTTTACTGTCAATACGCGCTACTCCCTGCGCCACAATGAGCGCTGGAAAACTGTGATCGGCATCAACAGCCAATACCAGGAAAATGAGCGTTCGGGATTCGAATTCCTGCTCGCCGATTTTCGCACCCTGCAGGCAGGCCTATCCGCGATGAGCGAATACAGAGCGAGCGATAAGCTCAATATCAGCTTTGGCCTGCGTCACGACTATGCCGAGATAGATGTGGAACCTTACTTCATGCCCATCTACGCCAGTCCGGATGAGATAATCGGCACGATGCAAAGGGGCGAAGAGGTGAGGCAGAGCTACTCAGTGCCCACAGCGGCAGCCGGCCTGAGTTGGAATCCGCAGGAAGAATGGAACTTCAAACTGAACCTGGGCCGCAGTTTTCGTTTTCCTACCGCTCCCGAGCTCGGTATGAATGGAATTCACCACGGCACCTTCAGGCATGAGGTGGGGAGCTCAGAGCTTGAAGCCGAGCGCGGCTGGCAGGTCGATGCGGGGGCCTATTACCGACAGGAAAGCTGGTCGCTCTCCCTGACCCCGTACTGGAACTATTTCGACAACTTCATCTTTTTGCGGCCTACGGCAACCTTTTCTCCACTGCCCGAAGCCGGACAGCTCTACCGTTACACCCAAGCCCGGGCGGTGCATACCGGCGCCGAATTGGCCCTCGACTGGCAGGTGCATCCCAAGCTGAATGTGACCACGAGCGGCGAATACGTCTACAACATCAACCTCGACAATGGCCTTGCTCTGCCCTTCACCCCTCCCCTACTCTTGCGCAGTGAGGTCACCTGGCATCTCGTGCAAAAGAAGGATTTGGAGACCTACCTTTTTGCGGAAGCAGTGGTAGCTGCCGCCCAAAACCGCACCGACCGAAATGAGCCATCCACACCCGGCTATGAAATCTTCAATGCCGGTATCGCGGGTTCCCGGCAGTGGGGCCGATTTCGCATGGATTTGCAGATTCAGGTGCGCAACCTCGCCGATACCTTTTACCTGCAACACCTGAGCCGCTACAGGCTGCTCAACCTGCCCGAACCGGGACGCAATGCAATGGTAAGCCTCAAGCTCAGCTGGTTGTAAGCACAGATCCCAGAACAAAGGGCCTGGACTCCGGCCACCTGAGAATGCTTATTTTTGGGCCATGAGCGCCGCCACACGTATCCTGCTTGTAGAAGACGACCCCGCCCTGCACGCGAATATCCTCGAAGCCCTCAAGGCCGAAGATTTCAATGTGGCCTCAGCCTACGATGGTCAGATTGCGGAGAAAATGATGCAAAGGGAGCAATTCCAGTGTATCATTTTAGATATCAACCTTCCCGGTAAAAATGGACTGGAGCTGTGCCGGGAATTGCGTCACCGCGACGAAAAGGTGCCTGTACTCTTGCTTACTGCTTTCGGGGAGTTGGATGACAAGGTAGCGGGCTATGATGCCGGAGCCGATGATTACCTCACCAAACCCTTCTACATGAGGGAGCTTACCTTGCGCTTGCGGGCGCTGCTCAAGCGCGGTGATGAGGATAGCAAGGCCCGCAGCAGCGATCGCATTGTGGTGGGCGACTTGCTCATACATCCCGCCACAGCCGGTGTAAGCCGACAGGGGAAGGATATCTCACTCACGCCCAGAGAATACCAAATTTTGCTGAAGCTTGTGAAAAACCCCGGAGAGCTTGTGCCAAAGAAGGAATTGGTGGAGGAAATTTGGGGCCGCTCTGTAGATATCAATACCAATACGGTGGAAGTGTACATCAACTTCTTGCGAAATAAAGTGGATAAGCCTTTCGGCAAATCATCCATCAAAACCAAAATAGGATACGGATACTACTACGAGGTGTAATGAGCATACAGCGAAAGATATTGCTCTATTTTTCAGTGACAGCCATCGTGTTGAGCGCGATATCGCTCAGCTTTATTTACACCCTTTACTACGAATTCAGAGAAGAGGAATTCCAGCAAAGGCAAAAGGCAAAGATCACCAGTACCCTGCAATACCTCAGCACAGTGGAGCAAATGGAGAGCGATATACTCAGCGCATTGGACCGCGTGAGCATCGAGCGCATCTACGATGAGAAAATTTTGATCTTCAACCGGGATGCTGAGCTGATATACGAGAGCCTTGATGACACTGCCATTCCCTATTATGCGGAAATTCTGGCGAAGCTTTCACCTGCCAAACCCTGGCTCGAGCAGAAGGATGGACTCTACGATGTAATCGGGATGTACCTCGAACTGGGCGGCGAGGCCTATTACGGAATCAGCAAGGCCTATGACGAGTTCGGATATTCCAAGCTGAATTACCTCCGCACCGTTTTTGTAATCAACTTCCTGATCATTTCGGCCATCATCATTTCGGTGAGCTTCTACCTCTCTCGCAGGCTATCACGGCCTATAGCGGCCATCGCCGAAACCATCGATAATTACAATGTAGAGAGCGATACTGCTCCCATTGAGGTGGAGGATTCCAACAGAGAGATCGATGTCTTGGTAAAACGCTTTAACGAATTGATGGAGCGCATGCAAAAAGCATTCAGCTTCCAAAAACACGCCGTACACCACATATCACATGAGCTCAAGACACCCGTTGCCATATTGGTGTCCAACTTTGAGCGCATGGAATCAGAGAGCGATGTAAAGCGCCTCAAGGAAATGCTGAAAAACCAGAAGCAAGATACCAAGGCGCTGAGCACCATCATCGATGCCCTACTGGAAATTTCCAAAGCAGAATCGGGTGGCAAGGTGAGCATGCAGGAGCTACGTGTAGACGAACTGCTCTTCGACACTGCCGAAGACCTTCAAGCTCTGCATCCGGACTTCACCTTCACCATCGACTACTCCGACGCCCACATGCAAGAAAAAAAGCTCAGAGCAAGAGCGAATCCCACCCTGCTGAAATCTGCTTTCACCAACCTCATGTTCAATTGCATTCAGTACAGCGAAGAAGACCATGCCAGCATCTCCATCCTCCCCAAGGCGGACTCAATAGAAATTCATTTCAAAAACAGAGGCCCCACGATCAGCCCAAAGGAGCGGTCCTTTCTTTTTCAGCATTTTTTCCGGGGTGAAAACAGCAAAGGCAAGCATGGCTTTGGACTGGGCCTGGTCTTCATCCACAAAATCATGAAGCTGCATCATGGCAGCGTGGACTACAGCATCGAAAGCGGCAGCAATGTCTTCAGCATTCGAATCCCCGGCCTCTAAGCAAAAGGGCATCCGAGATTTTCAAATGGCAGAAGGAGTGATCCTTGCGCGACCTTAAAGAAAACTTTTAAGCGGATTAAGGTCTTTTTAAGGCCCTTCTGGCGTATTTTGAATTTAGGGCAATGTGAACCTATGCGCCATCAGCCCTTGACATTTCAATGGCGCTAGCCAAAAAGCTATGAAAAACCAAATAACTGGAATGGGCCCAGCTGCAAGAATCACCCGAGATTGCTGTGCCAAGTACCTCAGCATCGCATGTGTATGGCTGTGCTGTATGGGTGCGCATACCCTTCTTGCTCAGGAGGAAGACACCGGAATCCTTGAAGAGGTCATCTCAGGCAAGAAGGACAAGCCGCTGGTAGACACCTTGACCTACGAGACGCGAGCAGGCCTTCCCATTGCCGCTTCAAAAATATATTTCTCCGACCGCAAGTTTACATGGTCGGGCTTTGGAGAAATCAACTACACGCATTACGAAGGCGCGAAAGACCGCTCCAGTCAAGACATAGAGCTCTACAATACCAACCTCTACCGCTTTGTGAGCTACCTGGCCTACAAACCAAAGCCCTGGCTCATCCTCTACGGAGAGGTCTTTGCCGAATTTTTTCAAGATCATCGGCTGGAAAGCGATTTCGAGTTTTTTCTGGAAGCCTTCGCCGACTTCCTCATCCATGAGCGCTTCAATGTGCGCGTAGGTACCCATCAGGTGCAAATAGGCTATGTGAACAACAACGATGAGCCCGTTCAATTTTTCACTGTGAACAGACCGGAGGTGGAGCGCGTGATCATTCCATCGCAATGGATTGATTTGGGAATCATGACCTACGGTGCCCTCACCAAAGACCTCTCCTACTCCCTATCGGTGTATCAAGGCCTCGATCCCTCTGTATACAACGGTGGCACATGGATACGTCGCGGAAGGAGCAATGCCTTCAGGGGCAACTTCAATTCTGCCATCCTCAATGGCCAATTGGAATACCATGGCTTCGAAAACACCACCCTCAGCTTGTCGGGATTGTACACCCTGGCGCGCGATATGGAGGGTCAAGAGGATTTCTCGTCCGAAACATGGCTCGTATCATCCTATGTGCGCAATACCTGGAAGAACTGGACTTTTCTGGCCTTGGGTTCTGTGGGTGGCATGGGAAGTACCCCACAGCTTTATGAATACACCGGCCGCATAGACAGCGAGGGCATACGCCTGCCGGGACAGGTATTGGGTAGCCGTGTCTATGGCTACTATGCCGAAGTGGGTTACGACATCCTCCCCTTTTTCCGCAAGGAGGAGAAAAATAGCTCGAAGGGCAATCGCTTCTACCGTCCAGGCGAAATGAAGCTGCCGCTTTTTGTGCGCTACGAGCAGCTCAATACCCATGCGGAAGTGCACCCGGAG
The DNA here is from genome assembly GCA_007125175.1 of Flavobacteriales bacterium. GTDB lineage: Bacteria > Bacteroidota > Bacteroidia > Flavobacteriales_D > Cryomorphaceae > T3Sed10-241. The sequence goes on along the minus strand of SLDS01000091.1, from coordinate 24,600 downwards.
CTCAGTGAGCTCGACCGCTCTCAAACGGATCTCACAGCGATCAGTGTAGGCGTGAACTTCAATCCACGTAAGAACATCGTCTTCAAGTCCAATTACCAATTTCGCCTCAGCGATATCGAGCTGCCCAATGGTGAGATGGAGGGCAACCGCTTCGAAGTGGGCTTGGGCTTTATCTTCTGATTACAAGCTAACAGCGCTGTCTGCCACCCTGCAGTTCTGCCGGAGCAGTGAAGGTGCTGCCTTTCCTGATATGACATTTGTCAAAACATAAGCGGCGCACTTCTGAACTCTCCAAAACTACAAATCAAGGCTGCGTGATCATCAGTTTTTGCGAAAGCAATAGGCCATCCATATTGCTGAACTTAAGGGTGTACATGCCCGGCGCCAAGTCTGCTATGGATAGCAGGTCCCTACCGGGCTGCAGGGCATGCTCTCCGATCAATGCACCTTGTATGCTGTACATCCGCATGATGCTTCCGGCACCCAATTCATGCTCGATATGCAGCTGTTCTGTAGCCGGATTGGGATACAGGAGCAGTCTCAGCTCCCCACTTTCATTCGCAGTATGATCGAAATCAGCACTTCCCACGATGATATTATCGAGTCGGAGCATGGAACGGGCCCCAAAATCATCAAACACCTGCTGACCGCTGAAGTAGTAGCGCCAAAGCAATTGCACATAAGGCTCTCCGTGCAGAAATTCGGGCAGGGGTATGAGGCTGTAATCCATTTCGCTGTCGGGTAGTTCCTCCCTCTCGTACTCCACGGCGTCACCGTCTAAGAGCAAATCTTCGAATGCATCTTCAATGCCTACACGGTATTGCAGTCGCCATCGGTAAACGCGGCTATTGGGCTGTACGGTGCCGGCCACGAAGCTCAGATAGGCCTGCTCTTCCATTTGGCTGAGGTCTATGGCGAGCAGGGCCGCTCCCAGATCGCGGCTGCGCCCGGTATTGATGAAGGAGAAGCCCTCCTCGCCCAGCCCGTTGATGCGGCTACGGCGGGTATAGCTGTAAGGAAAACCGAGGTTTTCGATATCGTCGGGGTGCACCTCATCCTCGGGAATGCTGTAGGGATATGGAAGCGGGCTGTGCAATCCGGGATCGACCACTTCCGACTGCAGGAAAATCATGTGCTCGGGAAAGCTTCCTTCAGCGGCGTTTTCATCCCACTCCGAGAGCAGGTAGCCTTGATCGGAGCCAATTGTAGCCGCTTCTGGATACACCATGAGCTCCACGGCAGTGGCCACGGGCTCGGCGATACCATCGTCGGCAAGCACCCAAGCTTGGGTAAGCCCGGGCTCTTGCCCCTGAATGACCAGATGATTGCCCTGCACAAGCACCTCAGCCAGCTCGGGGTCTTCCACCTCCTCTAAGATGTAGCTCAAAGGCTCTCCCTCGGGGTGGCTGAAATAGGTATCGAGATCGATTTGCAATGTAGAGCCGTCAGCTATCACTTCCTGCCGAAAAATGGGAAGCTCCAAGCCCGGCGGATGCTGGCCATCGAAGGGCAGGGCATCGAGCACCACATTGTCGATGCGGTTGTTGCCTGCTTCGCCCCCTTCGCCTTGTGAAATGCGAATCTTTACTCCAAAATCAGCATTGTCGGCAGTGTGTAAGAAGGCTGAAAGGTCTAAAGTGTAGAGCAGGGGATCATCATCGTATATTTCGAGGCTGTCTACCAGCATATATGCTTCCCCATCGGTGGTGATATACACCTGATGCCTGCTGGCGCCTTGTCCGGAACGTCGGCACTCGTAGCTCAAAATGGGCTCCTTGTAGCCCGTGGTGGGCATTTGCAGGAGGAGTTCAGCCATCTGCGGATAGTGCACGCGCAGATGGGTGCCCGTTTCCTGCCCCAGGCGGTTGTTCTCACCCTCAAAGCCTGCGCCATCATCCAATTCTACGAAAGTAGAGCCCGAAGCCTCCAGAGTGATCCCCGCTCCCCCGATGCTGAAGTATGGCTCATGCCATTGGGCATCGCTGCCATTGAAGCTCCAGTAGTGGATGGGCTCATGGGTGCTGACCTGCTCAAAGACGGCGGTGAGGGCCAAATCCTCTTGAGGTGATATGACTATGCTGTCTGTCTCCACCCCATTTTGCAGCCAATGCGAAAACACATAGCCCGGTCGGGCATGCGCGCTAATTGGCAAGTCCAGGCCCTGATAGTACAATCCCTGCCAGGGATAAGGATCGCCCTCACCCATGTATACCGAGTCGGGATGGAGATAAATGCTATTGACCTTAATGTGGCCACCATTTGGCGGTTGCACGTCTAGGTCCAAGGTGTAGGAGCCAGCCAGCTCGAAAAAGTGGATGATGTGTGACTCCATCACCCCTTTTCGGTTTGTGGAAAACTCCTCAACCAGATCCAGATGCTCCTGCCGAAATTCAGGTTCCGGGCGGTGCCAGCGCAGAAAGTGCTCCTGCATGTAATCGCTGATGCCTTCGTCAAACTGCTCTGCAAGTGCGGTGAGTCTTTGGGGTTGATAGGCCGTATTGAGCAAATCGGCAAAGCGGTTGATGAAATCATGCTGAAAGAATGGACTGCGCAGCATGGCCCTCAGTGGGAGGGTCTGATTGGGGCCATTGGGTGCCCATGCGGGCGGAGGGGTGATGGGATTGGGTATGGGATCGCTAATGCTGTCCAGACCGCTGCAAAACACCAGGCCATTGCGCTCGTAATCGCAATGCGGCCCCAGGGCAAAGGTATCGTCGAGGTCGAAGAGCATCCAGCGCCACTTGCCACCCTCTTCCTTTGGTTTCCAGAAGCGTACATTCTTCCCCGGCTGATCGGTATTCATGCAAAAGATCTGGTGGATGTGGTAATCCCGAAAATTGTCCACATGAATGCGGTCCAGCACGTGCTGGTAATTGGACTCTACAGCCAAGTCAGCGCTCTGCCAGAAGCTGCGCAATGCCAGGTATTCCGCATTGCTGCCATAAACCGGTGTGCTTATCATCTCGAGCATATCGATCTCATCGCGCTCATAGCCGTAGTGGTTTTTCACGTAGTTGTCATCAAAGCGTTCCCGCAAATTGAGAATGCCCCAATACTCGCCATTTACAAAAGTGACCATGGGCCTGTAGCGCATGTAGTCGACCTTGCTGTAGTCGGCAATGATGCTTTGCGCAAAAGCATCTCGAAAATAGGTGCGCGACCACTCGGAACCGGAGTTGCGCAGCAGGAGCCTCTCGTGGCGGTGCATGCTGCCCGCATCGAAGATGGGATGCTCAAGGGCATCGGCTCCCAGCCTATTTCGAAAGTAAAGGCGAAAACTCTTCAGGGCGTAGCGGCGCGAGTTGCCACCGTGAAGGCGCAGGCCTATATGCGACTGGAAGTAGCTCACCCCACTTTCGTCAAATAGCTCAAAGTGCGCCTCCCTCTCCCAGAGTGGCCCGGAGCTAAGGAAGTTGGTGTAGACACCTGATGGCCCCAGAAGGTCTCCCGGGGGAAGGCTTATGGCCACACGCTGCAGGTCGTAACGCTCTTCTACATCGGGATCTACGATGAAAGTGCCCGTAGCCGGAGGAGAGGGTATGGCACCCGACTTAAAGGCCCGGATGCGAATGGAGGTGCCTTTGTAGACCGAACCTATTGGTGGAAACCAACGGTACCAAGCGGGCACGGTGGATGGGGTGGTGGGAATGGCCGAAATATTCTCGGGCTCATTCAGGCGGTTTTCGATCGCGATACCCTCGGCGGGCAGGTAGAGCTCTGAGCTCTCATCGGGTACACTGCCATCGGTGGTGTAGCGCAGCTCTACCTCATCATCATCGTGAAGAATGAAAAGCGTAAAAGGATTGAAATAAAAGCCGGAGGGTGTGAGTATTTGCGGCTCAGCCAGGTATTCAGAGGCGCCCTCACTGTCGTTGTTGGAAGCTCCTGGTGTGGGCTCCAGGAAGTAATACCAAGTGTCCTGCCCATCGGCCTGACGTCCGTAGCTCATATTCGTGGCCAGCTGTACAGCAGGCACAGAATCGATTCGCTCACCCTCAGCATTGCTCAGCAGTACAGGCTCTCCGGCCGAACTGAGCTTGAAGTTGCTGTGTACCTCACCGCCCGAACTTACCTTGTCCTTACCCGAAGCCCAGATGAGTACGAAATCTCCCGGTGCCAAAACCATGGGTGGCAATGTGTACTGAAAGGGATCGCTGGCATCATCGGAGATAAAAAAGCCATCCAGATCCACTTCACTTATGCCGGCGTTGTAGAGCTCAATCCAATCTTCATAATCCCCATCATCATCGGCTATTAGATTGGTATTGCTCGAGCAAACCTCATTGACCAAGACCTGTGCCTTGAGGCTGCAGGCCATGCAGAGGCAAAAGATAAGGCTTAGGAATACCCGGCCAAGACCGGAGCGGACTTTGCAATAGCTCAGAAGGATGACACCAATGCGAAGTGAATTCAAAGTATTAAGCTTGTGTCAAACCAAAGTTAACACTATTTGCCTGAAAGCTGATGCCTCTAGAATGTGGCCTTGCGGCAAAGGGCTCAGGAAACCTTGGCGGCCTTTCTGCTCTTTTGAGTAGCTTTTCGGTAGGCTTCCTTGTAGTGGTCGATGAGCACTTTCCAGTCGAAGGTCTCAGAAAAATCCTCGAGCTTATTGCGTTGAATCATGCGGTATCGGCGGGTGGTCTTCACAAAGTGCAGCATAAAGCGCGCGAGGTTCTCGGCAGCTTTTTTGGGGCTAACCTTATCACGCTGGAGTACATAGACTCCTTTTTCCTCGTGGTTTTCGCCGAGGGATTCCACATACTTTCCAAAGCCGGACAGATCGGAAGTAACGGCCGGCACCCCTCTGGCAACGCATTCGAGTGGTGTATAGCCCCAAGGCTCGTAGTAGCTCGGGAAGATGCCCATGTGGCAGCCCCGCACGAACTGCCCATAATCCAAGCCGAAGAGCGGATTGGTCGACTCGATAAAATCGGGGTGATAAACCACTTTTACACGATCCAGCGGTGAGTTGACCAATTGCTCATTGCGCAAGAAGTTGAGGATTTCATCATCGATGTCATTGACCAAATTGTGTGTTACCACGATGGGCCAGGCCTTGGTTTTCCAGGATTGTATGGTACGGCGGTAACGCAGCTTCCAGTAATCATCGATAAGCTCATTGAGATTGGGCAAGCGGTGCTCATCCTTGGAGCGGGAAGCCGCGTAGAAGAGTCGCTCTCCGAGCTGGCTCTGTATGGCCTCACAATTGCGTCGTATCTCTTCCATCACCCCTCTCGATTCCAGCACGTCGGGATTGATGCTCCAGGTAGGCCTTTTGGTGATGTAAAACATCACTACAGTGCTGTTGATTCCCTCGCGCTGCATCATCATATTGAGCCACTTCAATGCCATGAGGGTAATGTCAAAGCCTTTGTTTTTGTATTCGTATCGCCCCGAGGTGAAAAAGTAAAAGGTGTCTTCCAGCTCAAAGTCATAGGAATTGAAAAAGTGACCTATGACGAATTCGTGGATCTTGCTCTTGTATTTTTGGTGGCGGTTGTGCACCTCATGATAGGCCACATAGCGGTTGATGTTGAGTCCATTTGGGGTAACCACATCCGGCTTTTTGCCGAGAAGGTGCTCACACTCACGCGCGGTGACCTCACTCACCGTAGTAAAAGCACCGGAGGCCGCAGCCACCTTGCGCTCGATCTGTACCTGCGGGAGTATGCCAAAGCGCTTGGACTCCAGCTCCCAGTCGTACTTGTCGAGCTTGCTGTAGAAGTTGTCATCATTGCCGGCAAGGTAGCGCCCCAGCATGGTGGCGTGGGTGGTAAATACTGTGGATACCGGCAGAGACTCCCGGCGTATATCAAGAATGGGAAGGCCCGCCATCCACTCGTGAAAATGGCCCACCAACTGCCTTTTGCCTTTGAGCACCTCCTTGCTCAGCAAGGTAAAAAAGGTTCGGTTCAGATCGTACCACAGTATCATTTTCTCGAGGAGCCTGTCTTCGCGATTGGTCACGATACCAAAGCTCTCATTGAGGTGGCGGTGGAGGGTGTCAAGTCGGTTAAATACATTTTGGGGATTGAGCAGTACCGCTCTGGGCCTGCCCGTCACCAACCAATGGCCGTACCATACCTCGTATCCCATATTGCGCATGCGCTCCACAGTGCGGCCCACAGGGTCGCTGAGGTTGTGGATGTGATCAAATTCGGCTGCAATATCCTTGTCTTCCAATGGGCCGAGCAAGCAGTAGTTGTCGGTGCCGATGGCCTCGACAGCTGCGGGCACTTTGGATCGGATTACAGTGTATATGCCGCCTACCTGGTTGCATACTTCCCAGGCGCATTCGATCACCAAGGGATCTTTTTCTTGTGTAGCCATAGTGTTTCAGTAAGTGATGGTATAAAGTAACAAAATCTTATCGTATCCCCTGTTGGGTATTATCTACATTCCCACATGAGCATATCAGGCCCGAGGAATATCTCAGACACTGCCTTGCGCAAAGCCCTCTTCAAACCCATCGGGTTTTGTACTTTTGTGCGCCCTTGTCAGTGCCGTTTCAGAGCTTCCTTTGTTGGGGTCTCCCCTTTCGGGAAAAATGTGGATGCGGTGCCGACAGGTAGGCCAAGCAGATCTGGAAAATGAAGAATTAAACCCAAAAAAGAAATCATAATGTCAAAAGCGAATCACATCATATATACCCTCACCGATGAGGCTCCGGCCCTGGCCACCTACTCATTGCTGCCCATTTTGAAAGCCTTTACCAGTACTGCGGGTGTGCATATGGAGACCCGGGACATATCGCTCGCCGGCCGCATCTTAGCCGTATTTCCGGAGAGCCTCGAAGCCGGCCAGCGCGTGGGAGATGCCTTAAGAGAACTCGGTGACCTTGCGAAAAAACCGGAAGCCAACATCGTAAAGCTGCCAAACATCAGCGCTTCCCTGCCCCAGCTCAAAGCCGCCATTGCAGAGCTGCAAGCACACGGATACGCCATACCCGACTACCCGGAAGAGCCCGCCAATGACCGCGAAGCAGATGTGAAGAAGCGCTATGACGCCGTGAAGGGAAGCGCAGTGAATCCTGTACTTCGCGAAGGCAACTCGGATCGCCGCGCACCAAAAGCTGTGAAAGACTACGCACGCAAAAACCCACACAGCATGGGCGAATGGAGCAGTGACTCCCAAAGCCGCGTGGCCTCTATGAGTGAGGGCGATTTTTACGGAAGTGAAAAGTCGGTAACAATGGAGCACGACGATACCTTGTGTATTTTACTGGAGACCGACGATGAGAGCACCTATGTGCTAAAAGACCCCATGTCTGTGCTGGCCGGAGAAGTAGTTGACTGCGCTGTGATGCGCAGAGAGGCTTTGAGAAACTTCCTGAATGAAGCACGCAAAGAAGCCGCAGAAAAGGGATTGCTATTCTCAGTGCACCTCAAAGCCACAATGATGAAGGTAAGCGATCCCATCATTTTCGGACATGCAGTAGAGACTTATTTCGGTGATCTATTTTCCGCCCATGGAGAGCTCCTGGGCAAGGCCGGCGTTTCGGCGAGGGATGGATTGGCTGCGCTGGAAAATGCCTTGAAAGAAATGGATGACAAAGACGCCGAAGCCATCCGCAAGGCCTTGACAGAGGCCATGGACAAAGGGCCTGACCTGGCCATGGTCAACTCTGACAAGGGTATTACCAACCTGCATGTGCCCAGCGATGTGATCATCGATGCCTCTATGCCTGCCATGATACGCAGCTCGGGCCAGATGTGGAACAAAGCAGGCAAGCTGCAGGACACCATCGCCGTGATACCCGACCGCAGCTATGCCGGAGTATATCAGGTGGTAATCGACGACTGCAAGCAGCACGGAGCCTATGATCCCAAAACCATGGGCAGCGTGAGCAATGTGGGCCTTATGGCTCAGAAAGCTGAGGAGTATGGCTCGCATGACAAGACCTTTGAGATCCCGGAGGGCGGAAGCGTGAAGGTGCTCAACAGCCATGGGGAAGTGATCATGGAGCAGGAGGTTGAGAAAGGCGATATATTTCGCGCCTGCCAGGTGAAGGATGAGCCCATTCGCGATTGGGTGAAACTCGCTGTAAACCGTGCCAGGGCCACCGGTAACCCTGCGGTATTTTGGCTTGACGAAAACAGGGCCCATGACCGCGAGCTGATCAAAAAGGTGAAAAGCTACCTCGGAGAGATGGATACCGAGGGGCTGGAATTGCCGATCATGAGCCCGGTGGAGGCCACGCGCTATTCCGTGGAGCGCATCCGTGAGGGCAAGGACAGCATATCCGTGACCGGCAATGTGCTGCGCGACTACCTCACCGACCTCTTCCCGATTCTGGAAGTCGGGACAAGCGCCAAGATGCTCAGCATCGTACCTCTGATGAATGGGGGTGGGCTCTTTGAGACCGGTGCCGGAGGCTCGGCCCCGAAGCACGTGCAACAATTTGTAGAGGAAGGACACCTGCGCTGGGACTCTCTCGGAGAGTTTTTGGCCTTTGCCGCCTCACTGGAGCACCTCGCACAGGCAGGTGACAATCCAAGGGCACAGGTGCTCAGCAATACCCTGGATCAAGCCACAAGTAAATTCCTCGATGAAAACAAGTCACCCTCGCGCAAGGTAAACGAAATCGACAACCGCGGCAGCCACTACTACCTGGCGCGCTACTGGGCTGAAGCGCTCGCCTCTCAAGAAGAAGATTCGGAGCTGAAATCCGCTTTTGGCGGAATCGCGAAGGATTTGTCCGACAATGAAGACCGCATCAATGAAGAATTGCTAGCCGCCCAGGGCCAACCTGTAGAATTGGGTGGCTATTACTATCCTGAGATGGCCAAGGTAGAAGCCGCCATGAGGCCGAGCAAAACCCTCAATGCCATCTTGGAAGGTATTGGCGAGAAGGTATAAGCCGGCAAAAGCTGATTAAGAATAAAGCCCGATGAGATTTCATCGGGCTTTTCGCTTTTCCGGTATCAGAAGTTGCGGTTGGGCGACTTGGAGTTATGGCGCTGCTGCGATTGGGTTCCCTGATCGTTGGTAGGTGTAAGACGCTCGTCTCTGGGGTACTCCAATTGGTAGTTATCGCGGTTCATCTCGTAGCGCTCATATTGCTCATCGCTAAAGATCTCTCTCAATTTCTTTTCATGATCGCTCATGCTCCTTTGCTCAAGCTGATCGCGCTCATTTCCGGGCATGTTATGCTCGTGGATGCTCTGCTGGTAATTGTAGTTTGCTGTTGTCTGTTCGGTGAGTTGCTTATGCTGCTCCTCACTGAGATTCAAGTCTCTCGACAATTTATTGGTGTATTGACTCACTTGCACAGGAATGGAAGAAGGCCTTGTTTGTGGGCTTTTGACCGGCATATCGGTGGTCTGCGCCTGAGATTCGATAGGGGCTGCCAGGCAAAAAAGCACAGCAGCAAATGCGGATATTATGGATTTCATGGGGCTTGCTATTTGGCGATTACACCTTAAAAAACCACAAAGAGCATGCCGATGCCCGATTGCCTGCATTGCGATAAAATCATGTACCTTGACGGAATTTGCAGTCAAAGCAAGCCAAAAACTTCAGTGGCTATCCCATGGGTGCAAATGATATTCCGAAAGGGAAAATCTTGACCGCGCTAGATGTCAAATAACTGAGCTACAAACTACAGGATCATGTTTACCGAGTCCACAAGAGTCTGCATGCAGAAGATTTTCACATGTATTTGCCTTGCTGCCTCCGGCTGCATTTAGCCATCACAGCTTTCGCAAAAAGATGTAGAGGCGCTAAGCACATAAGTCATGGGCCCCTGAACTGTGTATTGGCTCTACACTGTGGAAGAATAGCGCTGATTGGTTCATCTTGGAAGCAGCAGATTCACTGCCTGGCAGAAAATCGCGCTTGTACGTATTAGAAAGACTCCCCGGGCAGTGCTATCCTCCCACTTTCGCCAGGAATGGCGGGAAACTGATCATCTCGCCAGGCTTCTTTTGCACGCTCGAGATCATCTTTGTCGCTGCTCACAAAGTTCCAATAGATGTATCGCTCTTCGGCAAAGGGGCTTCCGCCAAAGATGAGCAAATGGCTGCCTGCTCCGACCTGGATCCGGCAGGGAGCGTCGGGCTTGGCGACCAAGAGATTGCCCTCTGAAATGACTTCGCCACAGGTCTCTATGCTGCCCTTTACAATGCATACCCCAATCTCTCCCTGCAAATCGCGCAGGCCAAATGCCGCTTCCTGCTCTGCCCTGATATCGATCATGTACAGATCGGAGTATACCGGCACCGGCGACTGCCTGCCAAATGCCTTGCCCGCCACAAGAATGAAATCCAGGCCATCCTCTTTCCAATTCGGCAGATCACTGGCCGGCACATGGGTGAATGAAGGCTCTACCTTCTCATGCTCGCGTGGCAGGGCCACCCAAATCTGGTATCCATGTGCAGTGAAGCTTTTCCCGCCCCGCATGTCTTCGGGTGTGCGTTCGGAGTGTACGATTCCCTTGCCTGCAGTCATCCAATTGACCGAGCCCGGCCCTATGCGCTGCACGGTACCGAGGCTGTCTCTGTGCATAAGCTCCCCTTCAAAGAGATAGGTAAGGGTGGAAAGACCCGTATGCGGATGCGGGCCTATGTCCATATACCGCTCCGGCCCCACCTGCGAAGGCCCCATGTGATCAATAAACACGAAGGGGCCTACCATCCTTTTTTTCCGGAAAGGAAGCAAGCGCCCCACCATGAAATCGCCGATATCCCGGCTGCGCTCTTCAATGATCAGTGAGGTATTGGACATTGATTTTCAGGATTGAGTTATGAACCTGGCATGGAGGTCGTAGGGGTCGGCATCGATGATTTCCACTTGGGCAAAGTCGCCAATTCGGGCATAATCGTTTTCTCCTCTTGCGATGATCACCTCATTGTCCACCTCGGGCGAGTCGGCTTCGCTGCGCCCTATGTAGGCATCGCCCTCCACACGGTCGATCATGATGCGCATGCTGCGGCCTATCTTGCTCAGGTTGATCTCATGAGAAATACCCGATTGCAGCTCCATGATTTCTTCGGCGCGGGTTTGCTTGAGCTCCTGAGGCACATCATCTTCAAAATTGTAGGCATGGGTATCCTCCTCATGGCTGTAGGTGAACACTCCCAGGCGGTCGAAGCGCATATCTTGCACCCAATCCAGCATTTCGGCGTGATCATCAGCGCTCTCGCCGGGATAGCCCGCGATGAGGGTGGTGCGAATGGCGATGCCAGGCACTTGCTCACGAATATTGTGAATGAGCTCAGTGGTCTTTTCCCGTGTAATTCCCCTGCGCATGGCCTTGAGCATACGGGTGCTGGCGTGCTGCAATGGAATGTCGAGGTAATTGCAGATATTGTCGTGCTCACGCATCACATCGAGCACATCCATTGGAAAGCCACTCGGGAAGGCGTAGTGCAGGCGTATCCAGTCGATGCCTTCCACCTGAGACAGCTCGCGCAGCAGGCTGGCCAATTCACGCTTTTTGTAAATATCGAGCCCGTAATAGGTAAGGTCTTGTGCGATAAGAATGAGCTCTTTGACCCCTTGAGCGGCAAGCTTGGACGCGCGCTCGCGCAGCTCCTCGATGGGGGTACTGCGGTGCTTGCCGCGCATCAGGGGGATGGCACAGAAGCTGCAGGGCCTGTCGCAACCCTCTGCAATCTTGAAGTAAGCGTAATGCGATGGAGTGGTCAAAAGGCGTTCCCCCACCAATTCGTGCTTGTAATCTGCCTTGAGGGCTTTGAGCAGCCTCGGCAGCTCACGGGTGCCGAAATAGGCATCCACCTGTGGTATTTCAGCCTCCAGCTCGGGCTTGTAGCGCTGACTGAGGCAGCCAGTGACGTACACCTTATCCACCAGGCCCTTACTTTTGGCATCAGCCCATTGCAGTATGGTATCTATGCTCTCCTGCTTGGCATTCTCAATGAAGCCGCAAGTATTGATGATCACCACCGATGCGTCACCGCTATCGTCCTCGTGCACCACATCGTACTGATTGGCACGCAACTGAGCCATGATGGTTTCGCTGTCAAAGATATTCTTTGAGCAGCCCAGGGTGAGCACATTCACCTTGTTTTTCTTGAGTGTTTTGGTCTTCATCTTTGGCTTTCGCTGAAAAGGGAATCCACAAACTCATACTTGTTGAATACTTGCAGATGCTCCATGCCCTCACCTACCCCGATGTACTTCACCGGAATCTTAAACTCGTCGCTGATGCCTATCACAACGCCTCCCTTGGCTGTACCATCGATCTTGGTGAGCGCGAGGGAGCTCACCTCTGTAGCCTTGGTAAACTGCCGGGCCTGCTCCACGGCGTTTTGTCCGGTTGAGCCATCGAGTACCAGCAACACTTCATGCGGGGCTCCTGGTATCACCTTGTCCATCACGCGGCGTATCTTGCTCAATTCGTTCATGAGATTGATCTTGTTGTGCAGGCGCCCGGCGGTATCGATAAGCACCACATCGCTCTGCTGCCTCACCGCCGATTGCAAGGTGTCGAAGGCCACTGAGGCAGGGTCGGCACCCATGCCTTGCTCCACGATGGGCACCTCGGCTCTTTTAGACCAAATCTTGAGCTGATCGACCGCAGCAGCGCGAAAGGTATCGGCTGCACCGAGCAGTACAGACTTGCCGCTCTTGCGAAATTGATAGGCGAGCTTGCCGATGGTGGTGGTTTTGCCCACTCCATTTACACCTACCACCATGATCACATATGGCTGCTCCATGGCAGGAATGGAAAACTCAGAACCGGTACCCGACTGACTTTCCTCGAGCAATGCGGCAATCTCTTCTTTGAGCAAGCGATTGAGCTCATCGGTACCGAGGTACTTGTCCCGGGCTACCCGCTGCTCTATGCGTTCGATGATTTTCAAGGTGGTATTTACTCCCACATCAGATGAGATAAGTACCTCCTCGAGCTCATCGAGTACCTCATCATCCACCTTGGATTTTCCGGCTATGGCCTTGCCGAGCTTCGCGAAAACGCTTGTCTTGGTCTTTTCCAGACCTGCATCGAGCGTTTCCTTTTTTTCCCGGCTGAAGATGTTGAATATTCCCATGGTTTCTGTGTTGCCCCTTAGAATTTACATGAGAACTAGATGGCTATGTTGCCTCATCCCGCCTCGTGCAAAACGCAAAAAAGGCTTTTCCCAAAGATCGGAAAAAGCCTTGTAAGCTCGTTAAAGAGGAGTTTACTTTCCGCTTTTGAACCAGTCGCTCACTTGATCATTGGTTACAACCTCTTCTTTGAAGCTGTAGGCGCCAGTCTTAGGCGACTTCACCATTTTGATCACTTTGGTGTGGTTTTTACCAGAACCGGTCTGCAGGGTTGCTACTGTTTTCTTAGCCATGGCTCTTGCTTATTTCTTATTTGATCTCCCGGTGCACAGTCTTGCGCTTGAGGATCGGGTTGTACTTCTTCAGTTCGAGTCGGTCGGGTGAATTCTTGCGGTTCTTGGTAGTGATGTATCGCGAAGTGCCGGCCACACCGGACTCTTTGTGCTCTGTGCACTCCATGATTACCTGAACTCGATTTCCTTTCTTAGCCATTGTTGCTGGTATTATCTAGTGTGCTTCAGCCTTTGTAAAATCCTTTCTCCTTGGCTCGCTTCAGGGCGGCAGAAATACCGATTTTATTGACAGTGCGCAGCGCTGAGGTGGATATGGTAAGGCTCACCCAAGAATCCTGCTCGGGGAGGTAAAATTTTTTCTTCACCAGGTTGGGGTAAAAGCGGCGCTTTGTTTTGCGGTTGGAGTGCGAAACGTTGTTGCCTACCATTACCTTTTTTCCTGTAAGCTGACAAACTCGTGACATGGTGTCTACTATTAGGGTCGTAAAAAGAGGGTGCAAATTTAGTATTTTTTTCTGACACCAATCAAAGCTCTTTCGAAAGAATTTCATTCCGAAGCATATTCAATGCACTAAGGCTTGATATGGTGATGTTTCGGCTGCGGCTTTTGCCAAGATTGAGCTTGGCTGTGGCGCATCTTTTGGCGGAAGCCATGGCTACCCACACGGTGCCCACGGGTTTCTCGTCCGAGCCGCCATTGGGGCCTGCTATACCTGAGGTAGCCAGGGCGTAGGTGCTGCCAAATCGCTCGCGTGCACCCATGGCCATGGCCCTCACCACCTCCTCACTCACAGCTCCGTGCTTTTTCAATAGCTCCGAATCTACCGCTAGCAGCTCCACTTTGGCCTCATTGCTGTAGCATACCACTCCACCTCTGTAGTAGGAGGAGGCTCCGGGCACGGCCGTGATAAGATGGGAGATGTAGCCACCCGAGCAACTTTCGGCAAGTGAGAGGCTTGCGCTGCGTTCCTGCAAAATATTGCCCAGCACTCCGGCGATACTCGCCCGGTCATAGCCATATACGTGATGTGGCAGGCGCCGCTCCAATTCCTTCACATAATGGTTGATACGCTCTTCGATCAGCCTAAGGTCACCATTGCTGGCACTGCCGCTGATACGCAGGCGAACCAGCCCCGGCGATGGCAAGTAGGCCAGGGCCAGGCCTTCATTGCGAAGGCTTTGCTCCCAATCACTCATCAGGTCGGCGATGTAGCTCTCGCCCAGACCCTGTGTGAGCACCAGGCGCTGTACGAATTTGGGACTGTTGAAGCGCTCACGGAGCCGCTCGAAGCCACCATCATTCATGATTCCCTTCATCTCATAGGGCACTCCCGGCATGGATATCAACACTTTGCCATCCTTCTCGAACCACATACCCTGAGCAGTGCCCCGGGTATTGCGCAGCAGTGTGGCATCGGCGGGCAAATCGGCTTGAGCCCGGTTTACCTCCAGCACAGGCCTCCCCTTCTGCCTGAAGAAGCGCTCGATCTCCTCAAGTACCTCCCTGTTGCGCTCCAGATGGGTACCAAAATACTCCGCCAATGTCTCCTTGGTAATGTCATCGCGCGTGGGGCCCAGCCCTCCTGTTATCAATATCAGGGCACTGCGCTTGAAGGCTGCATGCACCTCATTGAGAATGGCATCACGCGTGTCACGAATTGTGGTAATACGCTGTATGCGAATGCCCATAGGAAAGAGTTGCTCCGCCAGCCACGCCGAATTGGTATCAATGGTTTGCCCCAACAACAGCTCATCTCCAATCGTAATTATCTCCGCTTCCATGCAGCAAAATTAGTGATTTCTCATCGGTCGCAGGCTTGCTATGCAGCTGAAATGGCATTTGGCAATACCCGATTTACTTACTGAAGCTCAGCCAGTCCACTCCCTTTCGCAGCATGCTAAGGCTATATTCCTCCTCGCTGCCGGGCTCCACTTGATGGTCGTATTCCCAGGATGCCAGGGCCGGTAGGCTCATGAGGATGCTTTCGACGCGCCCATTACCAAAGAGGCCAAATCGAGTGCCGCGATCGTATACGAGATTGAACTCCACATAGCGCCCCCTGCGCAGGAGCTGCCATTTTTTATGCCTTTCGGCAAATTTGATTTCACGCGTGGCCGCTATCTGATGGGCGTAGATATCGGGGAAGGCCCTAGCCAGATCATGGCAAAAATCAAAAAGTTCCTGCTTGCTCTTGCCCTCTCCGGCATTGAGCCGATCGAAGAAGATGCCCCCTATACCGCGGGTTTCCTCTCGATGCTGATTGTAGAAGTAAGTATCTGCCCACTGCTTAAATCGCTTGTAATAGTTCGCGTCGTAGCGATCACAGAGGGCCTTTACTTCGCGGTGAAAGTCACCGGCAAGGGCCGCATCGATATAATGAGGTGTGAGGTCAATGCCACCGCCAAACCACCATATGCCACCCTCTGTCTCGAAGTAGCGCACATTCATGTGAATGATGGGTACCATGGGACTGTGGGGATGCATCACGATGCTCGCACCCGTGGCAAAAAAGTCCGAAACTTCCACCCCTATGCTATCGGCCATCTGAGCAGTGAGCCTGCCTTCTACAGCCGAGAAGTTTACTCCGGCCTTATCGATTACAGCCCCGGACTTCCCTACCCTGCTCAGGCCGCCTCCGCCACCCTTGTGCTGCCACTCGTCCTTGCCGAAGGCCAATTGGCCATCCACAGCTTCTATCCTGGAGCAGATGTAGGATTGCAATTCCCTAAAGGCTGTCTGGATCTGGCTTTTGTCAGGGCTGCCCATACTGTTAGCAATCAGTTGATTCGCTTTATCACATAGTCTTGGTACTCGACCATAATCACACTTTTATTCTCGAAATCCTCTCCCTGCCCATTTTTGCCAAAGCGGTATCGATTGAGCAAGCCCTCCATGTAGAGTTCTTCCATATTGACGGGAAAGGCTTTGCCATAGCGCAGCAGGGCTGTGCCAAAGTACATCATGAGATCATAAGCCTGAAAGCCATAGGCAAAACGAGATGGCTCTGTACCGTATCGCTCGCGGTATTTTTCAAGAAATTCGAGCAGGTGATCGTCGGTATAGTTCACATGCTGTGTAAGAGGCAGCCTGAGGCGAAAGCGGTTCTTGTAGGAAGCTTCGATATTCTCATACTTCACCCACTGATCCATTCCATAAAGCTGTATTGGGTATCCCTCCCTTTCCAGGGAAATGAGCTTGGTGACCAAATCGCTCACATAAGCCAATTCATTGGAGGGCACCACCAAAACATTGAGAGAGTCGCGAAAAAGGAAGTCTTCAGCCCTCTCCAGCTGCAGCTGATCCCGGGTGAGTGAGAGCAAGGAGTCTCTGATAAGGCTGGGTGTGGCCTGCAAGGCTTGGTGGTATTCCTTCTTGAAAAGCTTGCGGAAAGGCCAATCGCGCGGGCTTTCGCTATTCACCATAATCACATTGTCGCCGCTGTGATGGATAGCCACATAATTGGCCAGATATCTGATGAGGGTTTCCCGGGAGGCACTCGCCCGAAAGAAGTAGGGATTTTCATCAAATATTTCTTTGCCGAAGCTATTTGGAGAGACGAGGTAAAAACCATTTTTGGCGGAAGCCTCACTCACCAGGGCCAGGCTGTTCTTGTGCATGGGCCCGATGACCAAATCCATATCATTCAAGGGCTCCATGCGCAGACTCTCGCGCAGGCCCACCACATCTTCTCCGGCCTCTCTGACAAAGACTTCAGCACTCAAGCCCATCAACTTAAGAGAGTCCAGCGCAATCATAGTCCCCCGGTAAAACTCCAGTGCAATTTCCGTGAGCAGGAATAGGTCTTTGCCGGCTTTGAGGTCTTCCTCGATGCTGTCATTCAGATGCAACTCAAAGGGCAGCATCAAGGCAATATTGTAAGATTCTTTGCTTCCCTCCATGCCATCATATGGCGAGGGTACTGCGAGGCTATCTCGCTCCGCTTGCATCCTTGCGAGGTATGCTTCATTGTAGCGCGGCACTATGATCCAAGCACCTGTAGAAAGGCTGGACTCTTGCAGGCCGGGGTTCATGCTCTTTAATGAATCTACCGTAAGCTCGTAGCCCTTGGCAATGCTATAAAGGGTCTCTCCACTCGCTACTTTGTGCACGATGAAGGTATCATTTCGGGCGGGCTCAAGATAGCGCTCATCGACTGTGCTGCTGCGTATTACAGGTATCTTAAGCACGTCGCCAATGCTGAGATTCTTAAACTCTTCCGGGTTGAGCTCTGAGAGATCGCTCATGCTCACACCATATTTCTTCGAGATGCCAAAGAGTGTCTCCTTGCGCTGTACCGTGTGCAAGAGGTACTCTCCATCGCTCACGATATCGCTGCGGCGGGCTTGCCTGCGATCGATTGCGGTGATAGGAACGCGCAGCTCTTGCCCGATTTGGAGTCCATCCCTGGATTCGGGATTGGCCCTCTTGAGGTCTTCCACAGGTACGGAGAAGCTCTTGGCGATGCCAAAAAGGGTATTCCCGGGCTCCACGGTATAGATGTAGTAATCCTTACCGTCGATGTTTTTCTTCGGAAAATTTTGGGCTCCCAGACAGCCCCCCAGCAAAATCGCCAGTACAAAGAGTCCCGCTTGCCAAAAAATATACTTCATTCCCATTCAATGGTGGCCGGTGGCTTGGAGGAGATATCATACACCACCCGATTTACACCTTTTACTTTGTTGATGATCTCATTGCTCACTTTGGAAAGCAAAGCGTAGGGCAAATGGCACCAATCGGCGGTCATACCATCGGTGCTCGTTACAGCCCTGAGAGCCACAGCCTTCTCGTAAGTGCGCTCATCGCCCATCACCCCGACGCTCTGCACCGGCAAGAGGATCGCTCCGGCCTGCCATACATTGTCGTATTCTCCGCTTTGCTTCAAGTGATGGATGAATATGCTATCGACTTCCTGCAATAAACGTACCTTTTCAGCATCTACCTCTCCAAGTATGCGTATGGCCAAGCCGGGTCCGGGGAAGGGATGGCGTCCCAGCAGGGTTTCGGGCATCTCCATTTCGCGGCCCACCCTACGCACCTCATCCTTGAAGAGGCTGCGGAGCGGCTCCACTACCTGCAGCTTCATGAAGTCGGGAAGTCCACCCACATTGTGGTGGCTCTTGATGGTAGCCGAGGGTCCTTTTACCGAAACGGATTCGATCACATCGGGGTAAATGGTACCCTGAGCGAGCCACTTCACATCGCTGATTTGATGGGCGGCCTCATCGAAAACCTCAATGAACACCCGACCGATGGCTTTGCGCTTGGCTTCGGGATCTGATACTCCCTTGAGTGCTTCGTAAAACTTGGCTTTGGCATCCACACCCCTCACATTGAGGCCCATGTCTTTGTAGCTGTGCAAGACCTCTGTGAACTCATTTTTGCGGAGCAGGCCATTGTCGACAAAGACGCAGTATAGCCTTTGGCCGATCGCCCTGTGGAGCAGCATAGCAGCCACTGATGAATCCACGCCCCCACTAAGACCCAGCACTACCTTGTCATCTTGCAGCTTTTCCTGAAGCTCCATCACAGTGTGATCCACGAAGCTCGCCGGTGTCCAATCGCGCTGACATCCGCATATCTCCTCCACAAAATTGCTGAGAAGGCGGGAGCCATCGGTACTGTGGTACACCTCCGGGTGAAATTGCAGTCCGTACTTCTTCTGCCCATTGAGGGCATATGCAGCGACATTTACATCGGCGGTACTTCCGATGAGGCGGGCCTTGTCCGGAAGGCGGGTAATGGTATCTCCGTGGCTCATCCACACTTGTGAACCCGCTTGGATGCCGTGCAACAAATCACAATCAGCGTCTACGAAGTGCAGGTTAGCACGGCCGTATTCGCGCACTTCGCTGCGTACTACCTCGCCACCAGCATTGAGGGCCATCCATTGGGCACCGTAGCACACGCCGAGTACAGGTATACTTTCGTCAAATCCGCTTATATCGACCTGCGGAGCTCCTGCTTCGTGGACTGAATGTGGACTTCCCGAAAGGATAATGCCCCTGAGTTCCGGCCCCATCTGAGGTGGGCTGTGGAAGGGATGGATTTCACAATACACATTCAACTCCCTCACCCTACGCGCAATGAGCTGGGTGTACTGCGATCCAAAATCAAGAATCAATACAGTGTCTTGCATGGGGCCAAAGATAGCAGCCTTGACGGGTATCCGCAGCACAGGATGATATAATGGCAGGCGCTTTTTCAACATCCTGTTGAATAATTTAAAACTCGATTGCTTTGTAAGGAGGCTAATTTCTGTACTTTCGGAAATGATTGAGGCCTCAATGCCCACATCAGAGTGCTCCGAAGGGATGGATTGGCAGGATTAAAATTAAGCAGCCTTGAAAGAAAATATTCATTTAATACCTGTGAATGAGACGGATGATCCGCATTGCCTGTTCGCCTTGTGCCGCGACCTAAGCCATTGCAAGGAGCGCTTTGCAATTCTCATTTGCGGTAAGCGGCCAGATAAACTCCTACATATAGAGCTGCCGGATGGGTGGAAGTACAAGCCCCTTCGTCAAAGCGATGAAATCAGTCCTGGAAGGGCATATCATGCTTCAGAAGATCATGACATCATGCTGGTGAATGGCGAGATCAAATTTGGCGAAAAGCTTAAGCCCGATAGCCATGAAAGCAATGGAGCACTGAATGCAGAGGAACGAAATGAACTCGAGCTGCTTCGCGCATTGGTGAATAACTCCGAGGAGGGTATGGCAGTGCTCAGCCCGGATGCAAAGGCGGCCTACTGTTCTCCGGCTGCGGAGCGCATACTTGCATACGGCCGGGGAGAGCTCAAAGGCACCGGCGTCCATGAGCTCTTACATCCGGACGACTTCGAACATGTGAACAAGGTGATGCAAAAAGCCATGAGCATGCCTGGAAAGAACATCTCGGGTGGTGCGGTGCGTATGCGGAGAAAAGACGGGGTATGGAGGTGGTGCGATGCTACAATAACCAATGCCTTGGACAATCCGGCCGTGGGGGGCATCATGGATCACTACCGGGATGTAACGGATTTGGTGGAAGCGCGTCAGGAAAGTGAACGCATATTGAAGCACAGCCAAATACTCATAAACAGTACGGAAGATATGCTCTGCTGCCTCGATGGAGACTTGCATCTTGTAAGTGCAAATGATGCCTTTGTAGAGTTCATGACTGAAGCCTGTGGAATAGAGATGGAGATCGGGATGAGAATATGTGAGCAAGTGCTCAATGGACTTGACCCGAGCATAAGGTGGGCGGATTACCTCGAGCAGACCTTTCAAGGCAAGCGTATAGATTTTGAATTTCAGCATACCCATACAGAGAATGAGGTACGCCATTTTGGGGGCACGCTTTTTCCGGGCTTTGAAGAGGGGCGTGAGAATGAGAGATACATCACCCTCTTCGCGCAGGACATCACAGGGCGCAAAGCGCAAGAACTACGCATGGAGTCACTCATGAACAAACTACTTCGGGCGCAGCACATCGCTTCCCTGGGCCATTGGGAATACGATCTCCTGAGCGGGCGGGTCACTTGCTCCGAAAACGTTCTGATCATGCTGGGCTTGCAAGCTGAAGCAGAAATGAATCTGGAAAAGCTCCAGAAATTGTGCCATCCCGAAGACCGTGCGGCCTTTGTCAATGCCATGAATCGCGAGAACCGGGAAAGTTCAGACGGGATTGGTGCGGTCTTTAGGATGATCACTCCGAGCGGTGAGCAGAAATGGATGCGTCACTATGCAGAATACTTCTACGATGAGGACGGTAATCTGGAACGCTTAGAGGGAGCCTGTCAGGATATCAGTCGCAAGATGCAAATCTCCAAGGAACTGGAAGTGCGCAATGCTTTCATAGAGCGCATTATGGATCACTTACCCGTTGGGCTTGCTGTTACCCATCTGGATTCGGGAGAGCGCGTGCTCGTGAATAGGAGGATGGAAGAAATAAGTGGTTTTTCTCAAGAAGAGCTTCTAGGAGAAAACAACTTGTTTGCGAGGGTATTTGAAGATCCTGAGTGTGTCGAAAAAGTAAAGTATGCCCTTCTTCGCAGAACCCTTGAAGAAGACTATCAGCCGCTCTTTCACCGGGAGATAAATATCACCACAAAAAGTGGTGAGCAGCGCATTGTGAACATCCACAACATTCCGATACCTGAGCAAGGTCTCATGGTGACTTCCGCCATGGATGTAACAGAGAGCGTGCATAGAAGGAAAGAATTGCGGCTCAGCAATGAAAGATATGCCTTTGCGAGCATGGCCAGTTTTGATGCAATATGGGATTACGATGTGATAAAGGGAGTGGTGCATTGGGGTGCCGGCATGGAAGCAAATTTTGGACATCATTTTCCGGAAGGCTACAGTACCATAGAGCAATGGGAGAAATTAGTAAGTCATGAAGACTCCGCTAGCGCTGTGGCCAGTTTGGAAGCGGCACTCAAGGATCCAAAGCAGAATCATTGGCAGAGTGAATACAGCATGAAGAAAGCCGATGGAAGCTATGCCTTTGTGCTGGATCGAGGCTACATATTGCGGAAGGAAGATGGAATGGCCGAGCGGATGGTGGGAGCCATACAGGATATGAGCAGGCGCAGAGCCGAAGAACTGGAACTGCGCCTCAGGGAGTCGGTGATTTCCTCATCGAGAGAAGGTGTTGTCATTGCGGAAATCGATGAGAAGGATAGCCCGGATGATCGAATTGTCTACGCCAATAGCGCTTTTTGTAGGATGATTGGTCGGCCATATGAAGATGTGATTGGCAAAGCTACCAACTTGGTTTTTGAGCATTCCGATGATGTCCATGCAAGGAAGCAATTCGAAAAATCAAAGCAAATTCAGAGCAATCTGGAGTTGGAATGGCCCAATGAGCTGAATGGCGAAAGAAAGATTTGGTGGAGCCTGAGCATGTGGCCTGTTCCCAACGAATCGGGCGAGATCAAGCACAGAGCACTCATAATAAACGATATTACTGAAAGCAGATCGTATATTGAATTGCTTAGGAAGCAAAATAAGAAGCTCAAAGACATCGCTTTTACCCAATCGCATATCGTAAGAGCACCTCTCTCGCGGCTATTGGGATTGATTCACTTGATCGAAGGCAGTGATAAGAAGGATGAGAGTTTTGAAATGCTTTTGCAAAAGGTGCAAGAAACGGCCTTGGAGCTTGATGAAATCATTCATCGCATCGTAGGCAAAACTGCCAATTGAGAAGATTAGTATCAGATCCATACAGCATTGCGCCAATAATCGCCAAAAAAGCAATAGATCATATTGCAGGAAGTTTTACATTTGGAGCCGGGCAATAACGCCACCAAAGCATCGAAACATGAAATTGGCAAGAATAAGCGCAATCCTGATCGGGGGACTGCTCATAAGCGCTTGCGGCAATGAGAAGCAAGCTGAAATAGAGCGATTGAGCACTGAAAATCAAGAGTTAAAACAAGGTATGGCCCAACGCGACAGTACCTTGCAGACCTTCGAAGAAAGCTTCACAACCATACAGCGCAACCTTGCGCTAATCAGCGAGCGGGAGGTGGCAATTCAGCTCAAGAGCGGCGAAATCCAGTTGAGCGACGATTCGCGTGAGGAGATCACCAAAGACATCCAAGCCATCAACAACCTGCTGGCCGATAATAAAGAAACCATTGAGAGGCTCAATCGGAGGCTGGCATCCTACGGTGTGGATGTATCCGGATACAAAACAATGATCGATCAGCTGCAAAGTGATGTGGACTCTAAAGAAGAGCAAATCGGCTACATCAAAGAAAACCTGACTGCGGCCAATTTTACCATCGACATTCTCAATGAAATGCTCGATTCGGCAGAGTTTCGCAATGAGGTACAGGCAGGTCTGATCCAAATGCAGTCCAAGGAGCTCCACACAGCCTATTACGCCTTGGGTAGCTCAAGAGATTTGCAGCGAAATGATGTGATAGTTAAAGAAGGCAGCATCGCCGGGATTGCCGGAGCAAAAAAACTGAAGGAAGATTTCAACAAAGATTATTTCGAACAAATTAGCACCCTTGATGTCCGCGAAATCCCACTGAACAGCAGGAAGGCCGAACTTGTGACCAACCATCCGAGCGGCTCATATTCAATAGAGGGAGAAGACAATAAAATACTTGTGATCAACGATATAAATCGATTTTGGTCGAGTACGCGCTACTTGGTAGTAATTACAGATTAAGGCGAAGACGCAACTGATTATTGCGATGTAGGCTTTATATCACACTTCAAGCACAAGACTTAAGATTGCAAAGATTGGAATACTTTAGTTCAAGCAAAGCGCATAGCAGTTTTAAATAATTTTTACATTTGGGGGTTGTATTGGTACTGACCCATTCACAATGCAAAAATTCACACAACGATTGAAAACAGACAAGATGAACAAATCTTTACTTCTCACCTTTTTCGCATCCTTTTTTGCGATCGGTTTAACTGCTCAGAGTGATCACGATCACGGGCCTTGGTGTGCTGCTGACCATGAACATGAAAAGCTGCGTGAACAATTTCCCGGCATGGAGATGGCTGAGAAAATCTACGAACAGGCTGTCCGCGAAAAGTTGCTACAAAAGGATGATAACCAAGAGGTGCTTACCATCCCGATGGTTTTCCATGTTTTGCATGATCGCGGTCCGGAAAATATCGCTGATGAGCAGATTTTGGACGCTGTAAACCTTCTCAATCAGCACTTCAGGAGGCTTCATCCCGATACGGCAGTGACCATTGATGAATTCAAGGATATCCACGCGGACACACGCATTCAATTTCGCCTTGCCAACCGCACACCTGATGGTCAGTGCACCAATGGGATAAATCGAATACCCAGCGCCCTTACCGACGACGGTAGCTTTCGTGTAAAATTTGAGCAATGGCCACGCCACGTTTACCTCAATATTTGGGTTGTGAGAACCATACCGAGTGGCTCAGGCGGTACAACCTTGGGCTATGCATTCAAGCCACCGGCAGTGAATGAATTTGGCGCAGCATTTTTGGATGGTATCGTAATTCGTGCCGATGCCACTGGAAGCATTGGTACGAGTACCGTAGGTCGCTCCACCACCCTGGCCCATGAAGTAGGTCATTACCTAAACTTGGATCACCCTTGGGGACCGACCAATCAGCCAGGTGTTTCCTGTGGGGATGATGGTATTGAAGACACTCCAGTCACTCAGGGATGGAGCTTCTGTCCTCCTGTAGAAATTGCTGACTTGTGCAATGAGGGAATCATTGAGAATTTCCAGAATTTCATGGATTACTCCTTCTGCCACACCATGTTCACAGAAGGCCAAAAAGATTGGATGCGCACCACACT
>SLDS01000219.1 GCA_007125175.1 Flavobacteriales bacterium | reverse complement strand
TCATCGGCAGGATTGCTGCGGCTCCACAGCGATTTGGGTACCACGCCAAACATGGCGCCCCCGTCGAGTTTGAAATGGCCGGTTTCTATGGTATGAATGCGCATGTCACAATATGATTTACTGGCTGACGAAGGTAGAAAATGTGGGCGAACCAGGCTTTTGATCTTCGGGGTGGATGCCAAAAATCAATTTTATCTATCAGAATATCAGTTTATAAAGTGAGATGTTGAATTTTTGGCCGGGAATTTGCCTCTTTTCTTTTCAGAAAACATGATTGGGCCGCTCCCATGGCCTTTCACAGAAAAACCATCACACCATGCGATCACTCAAGATTACCGCCTTACTGATGCTCACCTGTTGCCTTAGTTTTCACGCCGGAGCACCCGAAGATACATCGGATAAGGTGCAGTGGATAGCCGATCAGAACCGACTCAGCGCCTTTTCATTTTATCGAAACATCGCTCAGGGCGAATCGGGCAATGTCTTCTTTTCGCCCTTCAGCATCTCCACGGCCCTGGCCATGACCTATGCCGGCGCCCGAAGAAATACCGCCGAGGAAATGTCCAAGGCCTTGAGTTTTGCTCCGGGCAGTCCTGAGTTTCATGAAGCCTACGGGCTCTATACGCAGGCCCTCATACCCGGCAGTGCCGACTCGGTGCAATTCCGTGTGGCCAACCGCCTTTGGGCGGAGCGCGATTACGAGTTTCTGGAGGAATTTCTATCTCTGCTGTCCGAGGCCTATGAATCGGATGTGGAGCGACTTGATTTTAGGAGAGATCCGGAAGCCGGTCGCTTGAGAATCAATGATTGGGTGGCGGCGCAAACCGAGCAAAAGATCCTGAACTTATTGCCTTATGGCAGCGTCGATAATGATACGCGCCTGGTGCTCAGCAATGCCATCTATTTCAAGGGCGACTGGAAGCACGCCTTCGACGAAGCCTTGACGCAAAAGCGGGCCTTTTTTCCAGAAGGAGGAGGCAAAAGCATGCATGACTTCATGCAGCAAAGGAATCATTTCCAATACATGGAGCGGGATTCCTCTCAGTGGATTCGATTGCCCTACGAGGGCGGTAAGCACAGCCTTGTGATTGCCATGCCCTACGAGGGCTACGGCATTGAACGCTTTGGGGAGTCCCTCGAAGCCAGTGCCTTGGATGGTATCTACAAGGCCCGGCACCATGAGGTGAAGCTCGCCATGCCTTCCTTTGAGCTCACCCAGTCCCTATCCCTCAAGAAGGTGCTGCAAAAGATGGGAATGCGGGAGTCATTTTCCGAAAGGGCCAACTTCTCGGGTATGAGCTCCAGAGCCGACCTCGCCATCTCCGACGTGATCCACAAGGCCTTTGTCGAAGTGAATGAGAAGGGAACAGAAGCCGCTGCGGCCACCGCTGTAATCATGATGCAGACCAGCAGTGTGCAAGTGCAAAAGCCGAAGATCAAGTATTTCACAGCCAATAGACCCTTCCTCTTTTTCATCATGGACGATTCCACCCGCTCGGTGCTCTTCATGGGCCGCATGAGCGATCCCGCTCTCAGTGCGTAGCTTGCAGGCCTGCATGGGGCGGGGCAGAAGTAACAGGGCTATGTGCAAAATGACTGGCCCATCTCTGCACGGCCCGGCAGGCTGAGCGCTACCTTCACAGGCATGAAAGTCCATTTTATCGCCATTGGTGGCAGCGCCATGCACAATCTCGCCATTGCGCTTTCGCGAAAAAAGGTGGAAGTGAGTGGGAGTGATGATGAAATCTTTGAGCCTTCCCGCTCCCGCCTGGAGAAGGAAGGCATACTGCCGCCGAGAGAGGGCTGGTATCCCGAAAAGATTCACGAAGGGCTCGATGCTGTGGTGCTCGGCATGCACGCAAGGGCCGATAATCCCGAATTGAAACGGGCACGCGAATTGAACCTGAAAGTGTACAGCTATCCCGAGTACGTGTACCGAGCCACAGCGGGCAAGCAGCGCATCGTCATTGGCGGAAGCCACGGTAAGACCAGCATTACCGGCATGCTGCTCCATGTGCTCAGAGATTGTGGCTTGAGCAGCGATTACCTCGTTGGGGCGCAGCTGGAGGGCTACGATTGTATGGTGAAGCTCAGCGAAGAAGCCCCGAGGGTGGTCATCGAGGGCGATGAATACCTCTCATCGGTTCTGGACCCGAGACCCAAGTTTCACCTTTACCGACCCCATATTGCCCTGATTTCTGGCATCGCCTGGGACCATATCAACGTCTTTCCCACCTTTGAGAATTACCTAGCGCAGTTTGAGACCTTCATCGAGCTCATTGAGCCCAATGGGCACTTGGTATACTATGCCGGCGATGGGCATCTGGCCCGCCTGGCAGCGCAGTCACGACCCGACATCACAAAGCATCCCTACGATACCCACCCCCACCGCATAGAGCACAATCAGAGCATATTGCAGACCGATGAAGGGGAGTGGCCCATCAAGGTCTTTGGCGAGCACAACCTGCAAAACCTGAGCGGAGCCATACAGGTGCTCGAATTGATGGGCCTTGACAAGGTAGATGTTTACCCTTCCATCGCCCGATTCACTGGTGCCTCCAAGCGGCTGGAGCTGGTCACTGAAGCTGGGGCTTGGTCTTTCTACAAGGATTTTGCGCATGCCCCGAGCAAGCTCAGGGCCACCTGCTCGGCGCTCAAGAAGCAATTTCCCGAAAGGGAGCTCATAGCCTGTATGGAGCTACACACCTTCAGCAGCCTCAACAAGAAGTTCCTGCCCCTCTATGATGGCAGTATGGGCAGCGCCGACAAGGCCATGGTGTACTTCAATCCTGAAGTTTTGGAGCACAAGCGACTGGAGCCATTATCTCCACAAGAGGTTCAGGAAGCTTTTGGCGGAAGCAATGTGCAAGTATTCACATCTACGGAGGCCCTGCGCTCGGCCTTGCAGGCGCTCTCATGGCCCGGCAAGAACCTGCTCATGATGAGCTCCGGCAATTTTGGAGGGATCGATTTCGATGCCTTGGGTGCCGAGATCAAGGCAAGCCTTCCCAAGCCCGCTTAGATCGCAGAGCTAATTCTTGAGCTCTGTCCAGAGCACGAGGTGCTAGAAGCCGACCATCTGCGGCTCACCTGTCTTGCCGCACCTTGGCGGCAGCCCTGCGCAGCGCTGCAAAGAGTATGGAGTAGAAGGCTGACAAGGCGATGTATAGGGCTAGCAGAACCGCAGTGCCATTGCGGAGCGAAAAGAAGCCCTCAACCCGCTGGCGCAGGGTGGCAGCATCCACATCTGCTTCGGCTTGCTCCAATTCCTGTTGTACGATTTTCTCATGCATGGTGGGAAAGAAGTCGCTGTCGATATAGCCATAGTACACGAAAAAGAACAGGGTCATCAGCAGGCTGTAGAGGCCCAGCATTTTCATGCTTTCCCGGGCATCGACCAGAAAGCCTTGCGATAGGGTAGCTCCCTTGCGGCGGGGCCAGAGGGCATAGATGCTCATGGCGGGTAGGGCGGCCAGATTGCAAAACCAGTAGAAGGATTCCGACCAGGAGGTATCAAGGGAGCCCAAATGCAATACGAGCCGCAAAGCCATGATGAGCAATGCGACCCGTACTGAAATTTTAAGCAAAGGCTTTTCCATGGCTGATTATCAGCCGTTCATCGTGATGAGGAATTCCTCGTTTGATCGGGTTTGCTCGATGCGGCCCTTGGTGAATTCCATGGCTTCTACCGGATTCATATCGGCGAGGTGCTTGCGCAAAATCCACATGCGCTGCAGCACGTCCTTGGTCATGAGCAGATCCTCCCTGCGCGTGCCGGACGACTGTATGTCGATGGCCGGGTATACACGTCGGTTGCTGATCTTGCGATCGAGTTGCAATTCCATATTGCCGGTACCCTTGAACTCCTCGAAGATTACCTCATCCATTTTGGAGCCGGTATCGATGAGGGCTGTCGCCAAAATGGAGAGGGAGCCACCATTCTCAATCTTGCGCGCCGCACCGAAGAAGCGCTTGGGCTTTTGCAAGGCATTGGCGTCCACACCTCCGGAGAGCACCTTGCCCGATGCCGGCGATACGGTATTGTAGGCACGTGCCAGACGGGTGATGGAGTCGAGCAGGATGCACACATCGTGTCCGCATTCCACCATTCGCTTGGCTTTCTCCAGCACGATATTGGCAATCTTCACATGGCGATCTGCAGGCTCGTCGAAGGTAGAGGCTACCACCTCGGCCCTTACGGAGCGCTTCATATCCGTTACTTCCTCAGGGCGCTCATCGATGAGCAGTATGATCAGGTAAGTTTCCGGGTGATTGGCTGCGATGGCATTGGCCACATCTTTGAGCAGGGTGGTTTTACCCGTCTTTGGTTGGGATACGATCAGTCCGCGCTGACCTTTGCCTATGGGCGAGAAGAGGTCGATGATGCGGGTGCTGATGTTCTTATTGTCGCCTGCGAGATCAAATTTCTCATCCGGGAAGAGGGGAGTGAGGTACTTGAAAGGCACACGGTCTCTCACGAAATTGGGATCGCGGCCATTGATTTCTTCCACCTTGATGAGTGGGAAGTACTTTTCACCCTCTTTCGGAGGGCGCACATATCCCACCACGGTATCGCCGGTCTTGAGCCCATAGAGCTTGATCTGATTTTGTGCTACATACACATCATCGGGCGAGTTGAGATAATTGTAATCGGATGAGCGCAGAAAGCCGTAGCCATCGGGCATGATTTCGAGCACGCCTTCTGAGGCTATGAAGCCATCAAAATTGTACTGATCATCCCTTTTTTGGCGGCTGTCGTGCTGCCTTTGTCTTTGATCCTGACGCCCCTGATTTTGGTGATCGCCGGATCGACGGTCTTGGCCGCCACCGCTCTGATCTCTCGAGGACTGCGACTGCTGTCCCTGCTGCTTGTTTTGATCGCGGCCCCGGTTTTGGTGCTCGCGGTCGCGCTCGCGTCCATCCCTGTTGTCACGGCCTTCATTGCGGGACTTGCGGGTGTTTTGAGCGGGCTTGGGGATGCGTTGGCCTCCCTCTTCATTTTTTTCTGAGGCTCTGTCGCCACCCGATTGTTGATTCTTCTGATTGTCTCGCCCCTTTTCGGCATCCTGACTGCTGAAGAGATCGGGATTGGGCTTCTTGTCGCCCGGTTTGGCTTCGGAAGGAGCATCCGCTTCGGTGGCTGTCAGGCTCAGGTTTTTAGGTTTGCGACCCCTTTTCTTGGGGGCATCGGATTTTGTTTTGTTTTCAGCGTCCTTCGGCTTTTCCTTGTCAGGACTGGATTCCTTGGAATCTTTTGCTTTGGCAGGCGCCGGTTGAACGGCTTGTTCGTCCAATATGCGGTAGATCAAGTCTTGTTTTTTGATCGATTCTGTCCGCTTGATTTTGAGCTCTTTAGCAATTTCGCGAAGCTCAGCGACTTTAAGTCCGCTTAGTTCAATGATGTCGTACATCGAGAAGTCAAAAATTAATTCGGTATGTGAAACTCTGTTGTTTTTCTCGGGGGAGGGCTGGTGTGGAAATGTATGAGCCCCTGGAGCGATGGTGCAATGATACAACAAAATGACTTAGTGCAAGCAAGCCAATTCAAAAAAATATTAAAAGTTCTTCCGGGCTGCAGTGGGTTTCACGGTTTGGGTCTACCATTGATATAGTGCACGTATTCTGTGATTTGATGGCAATTTTAATGGCTGCCAAAGGGCCATTACTTGCCCTGATTGCACTTTGCAATAGCATTCTTGATTTTGGCACAGCCGCAATTCGCCCACGGGAATCATTTATATTTGGCCCTCAAGCCGAAAAATCATGATACAGCGCATACAGAATTTGTACTTGTTCCTGGCCGCTATCTGCGCCTTGCTCACATTCTTTCTGCCCTATGCCCACTTTTACGCCGCTCAGGAACTCTTGGCTGAGTATGCCATTTTTGGTCTGCAAAACGTGCAGTCGAAAAGTGAGATTGCTTCCGGGGCATATGCAGTTCCGGCGTGGAGTATAGCTGCTCTTACTTTTGCAGTATGTGTGCTGGCCCTTTCACTCTTCAAGAAGCGACCTGTGCAGTACCGCATCACCCGATTGGCCTTTTTGCTGCACCTCACCTATGTGGTATACCTCTTTTTTGCCATTGAAAACCTGGCTGAAACGCACTTTGGTGAGGACATCCGCATCCTGCACCATGTGGGTTTCTATTTGCCTGTAGCGGCATTACCTCTCTGCTTTCTGGCCGTAAGGGGTATCAAGAAGGATGAAGCACTTGTGAAATCACTTGACCGCATACGCTGATGACCTGCGCAGCTTCACGGACTTTACGCTTCCATTTTTTGGCGAAAGCCGACAAATACCCACCACATGCCCGCCAATAAATACGCACTGCTGCGCTACCGCATCATCGATCGCTGCCTATCCAACCGGCAAAGGCCCTATCCGAGCCTGGCCGACTTGAGGGAAGCCTGCGAAACGGAGCTATACGGCGAGGGTGGGGAAAACATCTCGGAAAGCGCTATACAGAAGGATCTCTACGCTATGCGCCATGAGCTCAATCTGGGCTACCACGCGCCCATTGCTTACAGCGTGAAGCACCGAGGCTATTACTACAGCGATGAGGATTATACCTTGGAGAGCATTCCGCTGAGTGAGGAGGAAGCCTCGGCCATACGCCTGGCGGCCAATACTCTGAGTCAGTTCAAGGGCATCGACCTCTTTCGCTCGAGCGAGGCGGCTATCGACAAGATTATGGAGCGACTCAAGCTGGGACAGGGCGAAAAGAGGCAGGATGCTGTGGATGCAGTGGTTCAATTCGAGACGGCGCCGAGCTTTCGCGGAGGCGAGTACCTCAGCGCCATCTTCAATGCCATCGATCGCCGAGAGGTCTTGCACTTCGAGTACGCCAAGTTTACCGGGGGCAAGGGCCGCCCCTACAGCTTACATCCCTACCTGCTCAAGGAGTACAGAAACCGCTGGTATGTAATCGGCTACAATCCCGACAAGGGGGCTGTGGTGGTATTTGGCCTGGACCGCATAAAGGGAGAGCTGCGCAGCAGTGGGGAACAGTTCGAGCGCCTCAGAGGTTTTCGTCCCGACCTCTACTTTCGCGATAGCCTCGGCATCACGGTGGTGGATGAGGATCCGGTGGAGGTGCAGCTCCGATTCTCACCCCTTAGCGGCAAATATGTGCTCTCGCAGCCCTGGCACCATTCCCAGCGCAGCCTCCGCGATGATGAGGTGGCCCTGGAGGTGGAGCTCAAGCTTTGCATCACCCGGGAGCTTATCATGCAGATACTCAGCTATGGCAAAGATGTAGAAGTGATAGGCCCTGAGAGTCTGCGCCAATCGGTGGCCAAGGAACTCGACAATGCCCGCCAGAAATACAGATAGCCACTCTGCACCAAGGGCCTGCATGCGCGGTCGAGCTTAGCGTAAAACGGTGATAAAGCCTTCAAATCGCTCGACATCGCCCACTGTATGTGAGCGCAATACAGCCTTCCATACGTAGATACCCGGAGGCACATAATGACTGCCACCGGCATCCCTTCCATACCAGAAGGTTTTGGGGTCTTGGGTGCGGAAGATGACGCTTCCGTGGCGGTCGAAGACCATCATCTCGTAGCTGTGGTCATCATAGCCCTCCATCACGGGGCCAAAGGCATCGTTGAGGCCGTCGGCATTGGGGCTGAAGGCATTGGGCATGAAAAAAGTACGCGGCCGATCGAGGCTTATTCGCGAGCACTCTTCATTGTGGCATAGGGTGGGGGTAAGTATTTTCAGACATACCAAAAAGCTGCCACCATCATAGGCAAGATGGTTAGGCAGTGTAAAGCGTTCCCCGCTGCCTTGGAATACCAAATGCTCGTTCGAGGGGCTGCTTCCCCGGTACACCGACCAGAAATACTGGGTGCCTGCGCGTATATCGCTGGCCTCAAAGCGATGGGCAGCCTCATCACTCAGGTACCGGTACCTGAAGGCGGCCGATTGACTGGATTGCTGATTGACAGTGGCGCTGCCGGAGGCACTTCCTTCGCATTGCAGGTTTGTCAGTCCGAGTAGGCTGTAGGTACCCGTGCTTTGGGCGAGGATATAGGCATCATCTTGGTCTTCCAGCCAGAGCGCATCTTGTTCTATGCCATCCAGGCTGTAGCTCAGTATGAATGGCCCTTCGCCCTCCAGGCTCAGAGGCAGCTCAATGGCATCGAGCTGGCAGAGGCTGTAGAGGCCAGGACTCAATTGGGCTTGCGGATTTTGCAATAGGGTGAGCATCACCCGGCCTGTATCCGAAGCACAGAGATTGCCCTCAGCCAGGTATAGGTAGGTGCCCGAGAGGGCCGATGCGGGGTTCAGCAGAGCCTCAATGCTTTGTCCATTGGGAGCTGTCCACTGCCCTCCGGCTGTGGCATCTTCTGCCAGGAAGTCGCTCAGATCCAAGGATTCCGCATCTCTACAGAGCGCTTCCTGATGCGTGCCACCACCATTTGGCGGAAGCTCCACCTCGATGCTGTGGCTGCCAGCAGCCAGGCCCTCGCATTGGGTATCGCTCACAAAGGTGATTGTGAATGTGGTGCTTTGCTCGGGGCTCACCTCGAGCTCCCATTCGGGACCATCGCTGCTGTAGTTCTCCTCATTGGCACCATCGCTCAAGGCAAAACTGAATGGCCCAATGCCCTCAAAGTTAAGCTGCAGGGTGGTCGAATCTCCGATGCATATGGCCGGCGGGCCCTCGATGGAAGCCTGGGCGGGACAAATACAAGCCTCTTGCCCCTCGAAGTTGAATACCGTGCATTCATTGGCATCGCTGAGGGTGAAGTTGTAGGCTTGCCCTGCAGGCAATGGCGCGCTCACGAAACTTCCATTTTCAAAACTGCCCTCAATGCCCATAGCGACATAGCTCTCGGGATCGCCACCGCTGATCTCGATGCTCAGGGTATAGCTCTCATCGGCATAGTTGCAATCCACCTCCACCTCGCCTGCGGTCAGGGCTTCAAGGCCTATCACCTCGGTGATGAAGAGGCTGTCGCAGGCATTCGAAACGCTCATGAGATAGCTGTAGGTGCCGGGAGCTGTGGCGATCTCAGCTCCGGGTAGTTCGAGCTCTGCATCGGGGCAGAGCAGCATTTCTGTGAAAACCTCCTCCGCTTGGCCTTCTTCCAGAAAGATGGAAAGCTGCTCGCTTCCGCATGCCGTGCTCACCGTCACGCTGTATTCACCGGGTTCATCGACAGTGATTTCGGGGCCGGAGGCTCCATTTTCCCATAGGTAGTTTTGCCCTCCGGAGGCCGTCAGCAAGGTGGGTACTCCTGAGCAGATCACCAAGCCCTCGCTGCTGCTGATCTCGCCTTCTGGCAGCTCACCGGCTGTGAGCTCGATGCTCTCCTCATTGCTTCCGCAAAAATTGCTGGCCTCGACGCTGTACACACCAAGCTCACTCACTGTGATGCTCGCGGTAATCTCTCCTGTGCTCCATAGGAAGCTATCACCTCCGGAGGCTGTGAGGGTGCTGCTGCCACCTTCACAAATCAATCCATCGGTATCGCTCACTATGCTGATATCGGGCAGGTCAAGGCCTTCAATGTCGATGCTGATGCTTACGCTTCCGCAAATATTGGTCACTTCCACACTGTAGGTGCCCGGCTCGGTGATGCTGATTTCAGGGCTTGTTTGCCCGTCGGCCCAGAGGTAGGAGCTACCTCCTGAGGCCGTAAGCAGGCTTTCACCTCCGGCGCATAAGAAGCCATCGCTGCTGCTGATCACAGCGGCATCAGGGAGTGATTGCTCTTGAATGGTGATGCTGTCACTGCTGCTGCCACAAGTTGTGAAAGCCTCCACGGTATAAGTTCCTGCCTCATTCACCACAATGGATGCCGACTCCTCGCCATTGCTCCACAGGTAACTTTGCCCACCGGAGGCAATGAGGGTAAGTTCTGCGTCGGGACAGAGCTCTTCTCCCTCTTCACTGTTGATGTTGGCCCCGGCCGTATCGCCATCCTGCAAGTCGATGCTGAGCAGCGCTGTACCACAATTATTGCTGAGTTCCACGCTATAGGTTCCGGATTCGCTCACAGTGATCTCGGGATCCGTGTCGCCAGTACTCCACAGATAGTCATCCGCTCCTGATGCAGAGAGCAGGGCCTCCTCACCCGGGCAGAGCACTGTCCCCAAGCTGCTCGTGATTTCCGAATTTTCCGGACTCTCTTCCACTTCGATGATTACGGTATCGCTCCATTCATTGCCGCATTCATCGAAGGCAGTGAGCGTGAGCTCCACAAGACCGCTTTCTCCCTCCCCGCTTTGGTAGTCGCTAAATAGGGAGCTTGGATCGCTGAAAGTACCCTGACCCCCGCTCCACAGGTAGGCATCCACCGGCCCTATGGAGGTGGCTCCAAGAACAAAATTATCGCCGGCGCAGCCTATTTGGCCGGAGCCTGCATTGACACTTACTTCCTGCTGCTCGCCAAAGACGGTAAGGCTGATATCGTCGATCATGAGGAATTCATCCCGACGGTTGAGGAAGATGCTGAGCTCAAAGGCAAATGTCTCCGTACAGGGAGGAATGTTGTATGTGAAGCTGTTGTTGTTGATATTGAGGGAAATGTCTCCACCTCCTACCACAAGGGTTTGCCAAGGCTGTGGCTCACCATCGAGAATGGGACGAAAGCGCAGGTCTTCGTTATTGTCCCATCCCGGGCCATTGCAATTTGGAATGCGGTTGCCGTACCAGAATTTCAGGCTTTTTTCGAGCCCGATGTGGTCTTGGAGATCGACGGGATCAAATATGAAGTGATTGTTGATGGAGGCACCATTTCCGGAACCTGCGGCAAAACAGCTGCCCCCGCTGGGATCAGTGCCACCGGCTACCAGCGATGTGGGGCTTGAGCGAAAATTGGGTGCTATCTGTGCCTGCTGGATGGCCTCGCTATTGGCTCCACTACCAAAAAAGCCCCAATTGTTA
This sequence comes from Flavobacteriales bacterium, assembly GCA_007125175.1. Lineage (GTDB taxonomy): Bacteria > Bacteroidota > Bacteroidia > Flavobacteriales_D > Cryomorphaceae > T3Sed10-241. The sequence continues at coordinate 7,799 of SLDS01000219.1, read as the reverse complement.
TCGGGATTTCCCTCCCCACCTTGAAAGGCAATGACGGTTTGAGCGGATGGCTGATGAACCACAAAAAGGGAGAGGAAAAAGAAGAAAAGCCGGAGCTTCATGCTTGCGCGCGTGGCATAATTGAATACAAAGGTACGATTGCTGAGCGTATCCCTTGTGAAGCCAATATAAAGCTTTCGTTTAGAAGACGCGCATTTTGGTTTTCAGAACATGCATCAGGCGGGGATTTTCTCAAGGGTTTCTGTGCATGCCTCAGCAGCTCTCTGCCCGGAGCGCAGGGCTGCTTCTATGGATGCATTGAGCAGATAGTCTCCGGCGAGGTAGATGTGGCTGCCCAATTGGCTCTGCTCGGCTGGGATATCGTGGCGCGGACTGGCAATTTTGGGAAGGGCCCGATCGATGCGGTAGCTGCGCAGATGGCGCAGGTCCGCAGCTGAGCAGGATAGGAGGGAGGCGAGGCTTTCGGCAATTTGCAGGTGGCTCTCAGTGGCCTTGTCGCGAAGGGTGACGCTCCACAGGGATTGTCCCTTTGGGGCATAGGCGGGCTGCACTTCATCCAACCTGCAAAAATTGTTGATGGCACTTTTTTCTCGCGCATCGAGACCGATGTAGCCCCGCATTGTGGGCAGGCTGCCAGGCCCGGCGAAATACATGCAGGTAGTGCGCTGATAGCTGAGTGCCTCGTCCATTTGCGGAAGCAGGCTCTTGGGATCGCATGCGAGGATCACTTTGCGTGCTTGCAACTCCTCACCGCTTTTGAGGCGAATCAATCCCTCCTGGCTCAGGCTATCCACGCGGCTCTTGAGTCGGATGGTGGAGCGCTGCAGCCGCTGTGCGAGTTGATCGGGCAGGGCTTGCATCCCTTTTGCCGGAAGGCAGGCCGTACCCATCGAAAAGCATCGAAAGACGAAACGAAACATGCCCGCCGGTGTGTCGAGCGCCCTTTCCAGAAATATGCCGCCAAAGAAAGGCCTGAAGAATGAGCGCATCATTTGCTCTGAGAATCCAAGGCCTTGCAGGTAGGCCCTTGTGCTGATATCCTCGCCATCGAAGCAGGTCTCAGGCGAGAGCCCTTTCAGTTTATTACTCAGCTTCCACATGCGAAATTTATCGCCTAGACTGCCCACGCGAGAGAAGAGCATAGGCAGCATTTGGGAGCTGTCGCGCAGGGGGTCGCCTATGCGGTAGGAGCCCTTTTCATCGTAGATGAGGGCCCCGCTGGCAAAGGATGCGAGCTGTAGGCCATCCTTATCGAAAATCTCAGAGGCCTTGTCATAGGCGCTGAGCAATACTTGAAATCCGTGATCGAGTATGAATCCGTCCACCTCATCGCTCTGCACCCTGCCGCCTACTGCGTTCCCGGCCTCGAGTATCAAAGGATTGTACCCCTGCTGCTCGCAGTAGAGGGCTGCCGAAAGACCGGACAATCCTGCGCCGATGATGGCTATATCGACTTGACTTGGAAGGCTAATCATAGAGATCTGCTTTTAGGCTGGAGCCAAAATTAGGAAATTGGAACAGAGATGCCTCAGAGGGCTGCTCACAGTCCCCAATATTGATGCTTCAATAATGCTGATAGCCGTATTCTTCCTCTTCATCGAGTTCTCGGCCATTGAATTCTCCATGCTTGAGCACGGTATATACCATCCAAATGATGAAAACCGGCGAAAGCCCTACAATGAGCAATACGAAGCCGATGAAGACTTCCAACATCGCAAAGACGGTATAAATCAAAAGTAAAGCAGAAACTATTCCGATGGCTATTAGGTCGTGTTTCATGGTAATATTGAAACAAGAGCGGGGCCAAATTGTTCCGGGCTTGGTCTGTGTGAAAACCTATTTCGAGCCATCTTCCTTTTCGGAAAAATGGGCCTCGCGCCGCAATAAATTGGAACGCTTGCTTGCATAGTCCACACGCTCGTACACGCTGCTGTCGGTCTGATGCAGGTAGGATTCATAGGCGCTAATAGCCATATTCTTATCTGCATACCACCGGTCGTAGCTCAGGGCGATGTGGTAGAGCTTCTCGGGATCGGGGTCGAGCTGCTGGGCCAGCCTGAGGTGAGCGATGGCGTCACCATCCCGGCTTTGCGACTGCAAGTGTATTCCCAGACTTTCATGGTAGAGGGCGAGATTTTTCACTTTGACCTTCGCGATAGCTGCCTTGAATTCGGCCTCGGCCTTCAGTGGATCATCGAGCGCCTGGTAGCAGAGGGCTCGGTAATAATGTGGGAAATCCAATTCCGAAGCTTCTGCGATGAGCTCTTGGAGTACCTCCAGTGCTTCTGTATACTGCTTGATGTGATAGAGGCTGATTCCGTGGTAACGGGCGGCCTGTGCACTGCCCTGTTTCAGGTCAAATAATTTCCGGAAACGCTTCACCGCATCCATGTAGTCTTGCTGCAGATAGGCAGATTTGCCCGCGAGGTACAGGCTGCGTACATCATTGCTGTCCAGTGCCAGCGCTGCCGCGATCAAAGTATCTGCGGGATAGAAGCCCCGCATTTCTATCCACAGTTCTGCCAGGGCATGGTAGGCAGCCAGAGACTTGGGATCGAGCTCTATGGAGCGCAAATTCCACTGAATGGCATCGTAGAGTATACCCATTTTTGCCGCAAGGCTGGCCCCGTAACGGTAAAAATAGGCCCTGCTATCGTCGATCTCAAAAAGTCTCTTGTAAGTAGCCAGGGCTTCGGCGAAGTCCCTTCGGTTCTCATAGTACCTGGCCAGCTTGAAGTGTGCGGGAGCGTTGAGGGAATCGACTGCCACAGCTTGTATGAAGCAGCTCAGCGCCAACTCTCCCTGTCCTGAGGCACGATGGGCATCACCCAATTGCAGGAGTAAGCCCACATTGCAGCTGTCAAGGGCCAGGGCGGCATTGCCAAAGTCGATGGCCTCTTCGAATTGGTACTTCGCGAGGGCTTCATTCATTTTTTGTCTGAGGGAGTCGACAGGCAGGCTGGCCCACAAGCCACTCGTGGCGAGCAGCAATGCGAAGGCTAGGGCAATTCCTTTAAAAGCTGGGGTAAGATTTTTCATGCTTGATGATTTGGTTCGATGTACTGTACAGGGCCTTGGTCTTGAGATAAATCTATAACCGCATGGAGGCTGATTTATTGTAAATGACTACCTTCATGCCATGGACTCATCACACACCCTCACCGATCTGGAGGCCGAGCGCCTCAGGGCATTCATTGACACGCCCTGTCTGTATACATCAGAGCTGCCGGATGGCACGCCCATCTTTCATACCAGCGCCACTGAAGGCATAGCCCCGGAGTATTGCCCTGTGGAATACCGCGGATTGCGCTTTGGACACATTGCCGAGGCATGGTTTTCGGCATGGCTGAGCTGCCAAAACAGATACCGCGCCGTGGTGGAAAACCTGCAGGTGATCGTCGATGGAAAGACCCTTGGCGAACTGGACTACCTCTTGCAGGATAGCAGTAGCGGAGAGATTTGGCATGTGGAGCTGGCCTACAAAATTTATCTTCTACGGCCCGACAGGGAGGGGCAGTGGCAGGGCCCCAATGAGCGGGACTCCCTGCAGCGAAAACTCAAAAAACTGCGCGAGAAGCAATTGCCCTTGCTGCATCAGGAGGCTTGCAGGAAGATGCTGATGCAAATTGGTCTCGATGTGCAAGACATCCGACAAGCCGTATGTCTCAAAGGACAGCTCTTTGTGCCTCAAGCTTACGAAGGCGCCCTGAGCGATGGGGTGAATCACGAGGCCGTGGTGGGTAGCTGGATGGGAGCGGAGCAGGCCGTACAGGGCCTCCGACCCGGCGAGACCTATGCCTTTCCCGATAAGCGGGATTGGGTGATGCCACCTCGGATGGACTATCACTGGGTGGACAAGGCACGCGCAGAACGTTTTTTGCGTAAGCAGTCGGAACAAGGAATCGCTTGCCTCTGCTGGGTGAAGGATGGTGAGGGTAACCTTCGGCGCTTCATTGCGTTGCCATAGATGTCAGGCTGAGCCAAGCGGAATCTTGATTTTTTGATGCCAGTTCGCTGCGATTTTCTCGAGCAGGCATTCGTCAGGATTGATACATTTGCTGCTCAATGGGCCTATCTTGCTAAGCGCATATGGATGCTGAATTAATCACAATCCTTGTCATACTCGGCGCGGTGGTGCTTTTTATCACCGAAAAGCTCTCCATCGATTTGGTGGGCATTCTCATCATCGCGGTGCTGGTGCTTAGCGGGGTGCTCACTCCCGAGGAGGGGGTGATGGGCTTCAGCAATAAAGCCACCATCACGGTGGCCTTCATGTTCATACTCAGTGCTGCCCTGCTCAATACCGGAGCCTTGCAAGTACTGGCCTTCAGGCTTGCCAATACCTTTCGGCAAAATTACACCCGGGGCATGCTGGCCATGATGCTCTTTGTGGCTGTGGTATCGGCCTTTGTGAACAATACTCCTGTGGTGGCCATGTTCATACCGGTGGTATTGCAAATTGCACATGCATCGGGGCGCAGTGCTGCCAAAATGCTTATTCCCATGTCTTTCGCGTCGATACTGGGAGGTACATGTACCCTGATCGGTACCTCAACCAATATCCTGGTGAGTGGCATTGCAGAGAAGGAAGGCTTGCCGGCCTTCGGCATGTTTGAGTTCAGTAAGTACGGAGTGATAGTGCTCGGTGTGGGTCTCTTGTACATGTTTCTTGTAGGCTTCAGGCTGCTGCCAAAACAGAAGAATGACAAATCCAGCTTGATAGAAAAATTCGGCGCCAGGGATTACCTCACCGAAATAGAATTGCTTGAAAATGCCTCGGCAATAGGCAAAAAGATTATGGACACCACCTTGGTGAAGGAATTGGCCATGGATGTGATTGAGGTGAGGCGCAATGGAGCGCGATTTAATATGCCTTCGGGCGACTTTGTGCTGCAGCGCGGTGACATCCTCAAGGTGAATTGCGATGTGGAGAAGATCAAGGGATTGAAAGACCGTGCCAAGGTGAATGTTCATTCGGCCATGCGCATGGGGGGTGAGGATGTGAAAGGCAAGAACTCAACCTTGGTTGAGATCGTGATCACTTCCGGCAGCTCCTTTGCAGGAAAAAACCTAAAGGAAGTGGATTTTCGCAGGCATTTCAGGGCGGTGCCGCTGGCCATCAAGCGGCGTGATGACATCGCCCACTACGATCTGTACAGCATACGCCTACGCCCCGGCGATGTACTCCTCGCCGAGGTGAAAAAGCACTTCATTCCCGAAATGAAGAAGCAGGAGTCTGGCGCTGATGCACCCTTTGTGGTCATTTCTGAAGAGCCCATGAGCGACTTCAAGCGCAAGCGTTTTGCTTGGGTGAGTTTTGTGATTTTCTGTGTAGTGGCATTTTCGGCTATGGGATGGGTAGACATTATGGTGGCTACCATTGCGGCGGTGGGCGTGTTGGTGGTCACCGGCGTGCTGAGCATGAAGCAGGCCTACGAAGCTGTGAGCTGGAAGATCGTCTTTTTACTTGCCGGTGCGCTTGCGCTGGGATCCGCCATGCAAAAGTCGGGTCTGGATGCCCGCATCGCAGGTGGAATTACCGATACACTCGGCTCCTATGGCCCTGTGGCCGTACTTTCGGGCCTCTACCTCATTACCTCATTGCTCACGGAGATTATGAGCAACAATGCTACTGCGGCCCTGATAGCACCGGTGGCCATCGTTACCGCCGAGGCCCTTGGATTGAGCCCCACACCCTTCCTGATGGCTGTAATGTTTGCCTCGAGCGCCAGCTTCATGACGCCCATAGGCTATCAGACCAATACGATGGTGTACGGCACCGGGCAGTACCGCTTTCGGGATTTTCTCAAGGTGGGTACGGCACTCAATCTGAGCTTGTGGATACTCGCTACCCTGCTGCTGCCCTTGCTCTTCCCTTTCTGAGCAGTGGGATGGGCTCAGGCCTCGGTGACCTCCATCACGGAAAGTCCGAGGCTTTTGAAACACCTTTGCAGCGCGTTTTTGCTATCTTTCATTACATTCAGCATCCATGGCTTCATTTTTCTCGCGCTACATACCCATTTTAGAGTGGCTTCCCGCTTACCGCAAAAGCAATCTGGGCGGTGACCTCACGGCCGGACTTACCGTGGGGGTGATGCTCATACCCCAAGGTATGGCCTATGCGATGATCGCCGGATTGGAGCCCATACACGGACTTTATGCGGTGACGGTACCGCTGCTGCTCTACGCCATATTTGGCTCAAGCCGACAGCTGGCCGTGGGCCCTGTGGCCATGGTATCGCTGCTTACCGCAGCTGGAATTGCCTCACTCGAACCCGAAAGTGGGGAGCAATACCTGCTCTACGCGCTTACATTGGCCTTTATGGTCGGTGTGCTCCAATTTGGGATGGGCTTGCTCAGGCTGGGCTTTGTGGTGAATTTTCTTTCTCACCCTGTGATCAGCGGATTCACATCGGCGGCAGCCATTATCATTGGCCTCAGCCAGTTCAAGCACCTGCTCGGCATTCCTTTGCCGCAGAGCGAAAAGGCACAGGAGGTGGTCTATGCCATCATTCAGCAAGCCGGCGACATACATCTACTGAGCCTCGCGGTGGGGGTAGGAGCCATGCTCATATTGCTCTTTTCCAAGCGCATTCATCCTTACTTCCCGGCAGCTCTGGCCGCAGTTGTGTTTGGTATTTTGCTCACATGGCTTCTGGGCCTGCACGAGGATGGACTGCGCATCGTGGGCAGTGTGCCCGGCGGCCTACCCGAATTATCTTCCCCCACCTTCGAAGTGGAAGCTTGGCGGCAGCTGCTGCCTATTGCGCTTACCATCTCGCTGGTGGGATTTGCGGAAAGCTATGCCGTGGCCAAGGCCGTGCACCGCAGACATAAGGACGAATACCAACTCGATGCCAATCAGGAGCTGGTGGCCCTTGGAATGGCCAATTTTGGCGCAGCTTTCTTTCAGGGCTACCCGGTTACCGGGGGCTTCTCCCGCACAGCAGTAAATGATAAGGCAGGCGCTCGCAGCAATTTGGCTTCTTTGGTTTCGGCCACCCTCATTGTGCTCACCCTGCTCTTTCTCACGGCGCTGTTTTTCTACCTTCCCAATGCCGTACTTGCGGCCATCGTGGTAGTGGCAGTGGCCGGGCTCATCGATGTGAAGGAAGCCAAAATACTTTGGAAACGAGACCGCTCTGATTTTTTTATGCTGCTGGCCACCTTTGTGAGTACCCTTAGCCTGGGTATTGAGGTTGGCATACTCACAGGACTCGTGCTCTCATTGGTAATGGTGATATTCAGGGCCTCTCGTCCGCATATGGCCATACTCGGCAGGGTGCCCGGCACTTCCACCTTCCGCAATGTAAAACGCTTTGAGGGGCTCGAAACCAATGATGACCTGCTCCTTGTGCGCATTGATGGGCCCATCTATTTTGCAAATGTGGACTATATCAAGGCCAAACTGGATAAGTGGGTGGCACGAAAAGGGCCCTCGCTGCGGATGATCGTGATCAATATGGAGAGCGTGCCACGCCTGGATAGCACAGGAGCCCATGCCATCTTCGATTGGTTGAGCTCCTGGCGGGCGGTGGGTATCGATGTGTGCATGAGCTCTGTGAAGGGCCCTGTGCGCGATGTGCTTCAGCGCTGGCAATTGCCCAAAGCCATGGGCGAAGACCACTTTTTTCTGGATGACGATACTGCACTTGCCGCATTTCACGATCGCCTCGACAAGGAGCGCAGTGAGCGCTTGCAGCCCTACACCACTCAGGTGAATCCCTGATCTGCGATCATTTTCAGGGCGCTTTGGATTCCCTTCCCGAAGGCTGAGGCGAACAACTAGCCTGCTTCAT
>SLDS01000134.1 GCA_007125175.1 Flavobacteriales bacterium | reverse complement strand
CGGTAGAGGTGAGTGTAAGTGTAAGGCTGCCGCTGTTGATCTCACCCTGACTTGGGGTATAGGTGGCATTGAGGTCATTTGAAGAAGGGTCGAAGGTACCATTACCACCGCTCCAGCTACCACCTGTGGCCACGCTCACCGAGCCCTCGAGGCTGATGGTGGCATTGTTGGCACAGAGCACTCCACCTGCACCGGCATCCACAAGTGGTGGAGGTGTAATGGTGATGGTCATTTCGTCGCTGACTGCATTGCAATTTGCATTGTCGGTGGTGGTAAGTGTGAGGGTGGTGCTACCCACACTGATCTCCGCAGGAGACGGCGTGTAGGTGGCGCCGAGGCTGGTATTGTTCGGGTCGAAGGTGCCGCTACCTCCACTCCATACCGCGCCTCCCGCTACAGAGATGTTGCCATTGAGATTCACCTGCGGGTTATTCGCACACACGCTTACATCGGCACCGGCATTGGCTGTTGGGGCGGGTGTAAAGGTGATGCTTACAAAATCTTCTTCCGGGAGGCAGTTTCCATTGCCTGTTGTCGTCAGGGTCAAAATCAAGGAACCTGCACTTATTTCAGCGGGAGTTGGGGTGTAGAGTGCGTTGAGGTTATTGGCATTTGGAAAGAAGCTCCCATCGCCACCTGACCAGGTGCCACCTCCGGCAATATCCACCGTTCCCGAAAGAGTTACCTGCGCATTGTTGGAGCACACCGATATGGGAGCGCCAGCATCCACCACAGGTGCCGGGGTGAAGGTAATATTGATCTCATCGCTTACTGGCAGGCAATTTCCATTGTCAGTAGAGGTGAGGGTGAGTGTAAGGCTTCCACTGTTGATCTCCGTGGTCGTAGGGGTGTAGGTGTTTTCAAGGCCGGTCGAGCCATTGCTGAAGCTTCCAAGTCCTCCTGTCCATTGGCCTCCTCCTGCAACTGTCACTGCCCCATCGAGGGGGACCTCGGCATTGTTGGCGCACAGCACGAGGTCTGATCCTGCATTTACGGTAGGGGATTCCGTAAAGGTGACGAGCACTTCATCACTCACGGGGCTGCAATTGCCATTGGAAGTGGTGGTCAGCGTCAATGTCACTGAACCATTGGCTATTTCGGCCGCTGTGGGGGTGTAGTTGGCAGCCAGTACAGTGTTGTCGGGACTAAAGCTACCGTTTCCACCGCTCCATTCAGCTCCTCCGGCAACGCTTATAGAACCGGCCAGTTGTACCACAGGATTATTGGAGCATGCGGAAATGTCTTCTCCGGCATCGGCTGTTGGTGCAGGTGTGAAGGTGAAGGTAACCTCATCTACAACGGGGTTGCAGTTACCATTGTCAAGGGAGGTAAGCGTTAGGGTCACGGAACCACTTTCCAATTCATCATTGGTAGGTGTGTAGGTGGCGGTGAGAGATGTTGTATTGGGCGTGAAAGTGCCGAGGCCACCATCCCACAAACCGAAGTTGGCGCCGGAGAGGCTTCCGTTGAGGCTTATTTGTGCATTGTTTTCGCAAATGTTTGCATCGGCTCCTGCATTGACGATGGGAGGCTCAGTGAAATTGATGGTCACCTGATCATTTACCGGAAGGCAGTCCCCATTGCCGGTAGAGGTGAGGGTAAGTGTGATACCACCGAGCAGAAGCTCCCCAGGGGTAGGGGTATAAACGGCGTTCAGGGCTTCGGGGCTGGGATCGAAGGTGCCGCTGCCACCGCTCCACACACCGCCTCCGGCATTGCTCACAGATCCATTGAGCTGGATGTTGGCATTGTTTCTACAAATATCCTGATCGGAACCTGCATTGACCACAGGTGCAGGGTCAAAAAATATGGTCATCTCGTCGCTCACGGGAGAGCAACCACCATTGTCGGTGCTGGTGAGGGTGAGGGTGACAAAACCGTTTTGGATTTCAACCTCATTGGGGGTGTAAGTTGCTCCGAGGGCTTGATTGGAAGGTGAGAAGAGTCCAGCTCCACCTGACCATTGGCCCCCACCGGCACCGTCTACACTGCCCGAAAGGCTTACTGCGGGATTATTGGCGCATACGGTTTGATTCTCTCCGGCATCAACGGTAGGTGCCTCCACCCATGTGATTTCTACACTGTCCACTTCAGCAAAGCAATTGCCATTACCAGTGGTGGTGAGGTAAAGCCACAAGCTGCCTGCCTCGACTTCTTCAGGTGTTGGGTTGTAGATGGCTCCGAGAATGGCAGGGCTCGGGCTAAAGCTGCCGCTACCCCCACTCCACAAGCCACCTGTGGCGATGTCAACAAATCCATCCAACTGGGCAGAGGTATTGTTCTCGCATGCCTCTATTGGATCGCCTGCATCCACAATTGGCGCAGGATTGTAATTGATGGTCACCTCATCACTTACCGGAAAGCAATTGCTGACAGAGGTGAGTGTAAGTGTAACAGAGCCGGCGCTGAGATCGGCCAGGCTAGGTTCGTAAATCGCATCAAGGGTGTTGGCATCGGGAACGAAGGCTCCTGTACCATCACTGCTCCACACCCCTTGGGTGGCTCCTCCGCTCACAGATCCATTGAGCTGGGTGGTGCGGTTGGCGCATACATTTTGTTCGGGACCGGCATCTACTACAATGGGCGCCGAAAACTCTGAGAAATAACCATAGCGGCAGCCGGAGCTTCCTCCGCCATTGATGAGTCCCAAGGCAAAGGGCTCCTCCGAGTTGGTGAGCAAGTTGGCTTGTCCGCTGGGAATTTGACCTGTGGTAAATTGAATTCTGGCTCCCAGCCAGTTGCCGCCGGTGCCTGGCACAGGATCAAAATCTCCCGCTACGATGGCATTGGGGTCTCCATTAAGCTCAAAAGCATCCTCCGCTCCAGATGGTACGAGGATGTTGAGGAAAAAGCTCTCATTGGTAGATCGGGTGAAGCTCACCTGCTCCGAACCGGCACAGGCAAGGGGAGGAAGCAAAGCGATTCCGCTCTCACATCCAAACCCGCTGACGTGTACGAGGTAAAAATCTTTATTTCCAGTGATGTATGTCCGTTGATCGGCATTGGTAATTTCAATTGGTAGGGTTTGCCCGGCAAAGAGCGGGGGGCCTTCCAGATCGCCGTTGACACTGATCTGGGTATTGTTGGCAATCGCCACTGCAAATGCCCATTCATTGATGGTCGTATTAAGACCTCCTCGGATTACAATGTATTCATTCCCGATAATTTCAACAGGGACAATTTGATCTCCTTGCACATCGCGGCAGCCCGCCCCCGTAGGCTGTACGGAGTCATCTTTGATAGAAATCGCAATGTCCTTATCGGAAATCACAATGCTTCCGGTGGGATTGTTTTGCGGATTGTTTGCATCGGTTACAGAAGCGCTGTAGGTCTGACCTTCATTGAGGGTAATGGTAAAGGATTGGAAGGCATTCTGACCACCGTCCAAATCTGATGTTGGAAATATGAGGACAGTAGTGTTGTCTTCTGTTGCAACGATGTCAAAGCTCGTGTAAGCTGCCGGTGTGTATCCTCCATTTCTCCAAATGTTTTGGAAGGGCACGTAAAATTCCTGTCCAAGGCCTGTTTCTCCCTTAAGGGCCCAGATGTCAGGATTGTTCGGGGTGCTGATTTCATAGAGCGCTGTGATTTCCGTCGTGGAGCTGATCTTGAGACCGGTATTCAGCACAGTATTGGCCGGATCGGTTACGATGTCGGCTGTATAGCTCGTCATGTTGATGGATGTGGAGCTATTGGGCGCCAAACTCACCGTGATTGGGCTGCCTCCGTTGAAGCCGGGATTGGCAGGTTGTGAGATTGTTACATCTGCAGCTTCATCACCACTGGACAGACGAATCCATATAGGGCTTCCTCCTATGAGATCCGAATCACCGCCGAGGCCGTGACCATATGTAACTTGAGGAGGGGCTATCCAAAACTCTGTACTGGCTTGCGCATGGGCTTTTTCAGGAGTGAAAAATGCCAGAGTGAAAAAGGATAAAACAAAGGCGAATAGGAAGGGCCGCGAGACCTTCGCTAGTTTAGGGGGAGAATACAACATTTGGCAATGACTGTTTTACGCTATGAAGGTACCTGCTGAGTGCTCAACTGCACTGTAGGTGCTTTTCAAGTTTTAGATACGCCAATGTTGATAAGTGGTTGCGCCCAGGGCGCTCAAATTTTCAAATTAGTGAAAAAAAAAATTCGACGAAGCTTTGGGCTTGTTCGTCCCTTGTTTTTCGATGTAGATCGCGAGGCTGGCTTAGTGGGTTCGGGTGAAATCTTCGGGAACCACCAGAATAAAGTCGCCGGAATCCCGCCACTCCTCCTGAAAGTTGAAGTCTGTATCGCTAAATACTTTGATGACTTGTGTTTTAAGACCTGGTTCTGCAGCCTTCAAATACCAGTAAATCCCGCCGCGATTGGCTGAGTGGTAGTCCCCATTGAAGTGCAGGAGTAGCTCATTGTCTCCTCTGCTATCGATGATATGTTCGGCCATACAGGCATCCTTGAGCGCTTGGGCCTGTACGAAATGCATAGGATTAAATCCATGTCCATGCCCTCCCATCATTTGAATCATTTCCGGGTATCCGGGTGCTTCAGGGTCAAAGGCGATGGGCAGCCGGGGCAAGAATACCCTGCTCGCGGCCGGGAGCTGCTCCAGGCTGTCGAGGCCCACACGCGACACGAGGCTCGCATAGCGACGGGGCACATTGCTCGCTACAAAACGAAGTTTCTTTTCCTTCGCGAAAAGCAGCAAAGACTTGTAATCTGTTTTGTAATTTGGCCACAAGCGGGCTTGATCTTCAAACATTTTGTCATTTAGCAAACCTTTCATGTATTCGTCGAGAATCACTTGTTGATCGCACTCAAACATCTCTCCACCAAGTACGAGCGGGCGCTTTTCGGCCAGTGATTCGGTGGCCTTGAGCTGCAGCCAATGAATGAGTGCATGGTCGTGCAATTCTCCAAACAAGACCACATCGGCTGTAGCTAGTGATTCAATCATTTGCTCAAAACTCCTTTCCTTACCTTGGACGTCGTAGATGCGATACACTTCCAGGCTCTGGGCTACAGCCATTTGAGTGGATACAAAGAGCAGGGTGAGCAAACAAGATACAGGGCGCAAGATTTTCATCTCAATCAATTTTGACGCTATTTTACAATTATTTCATGACTTCGCATTCTGCCGACCGTCAGCATGCCTTACTTTTGGGCTCCATGATGGATATTTTGGTATGCGGTAAGAGCGGTCAGCTTGCCAAGGCATTGGCTCGGGAGCCCAAGGGCTTTCAGTGGCATTTTGCCGGAAGGGATGAGCTCGATCTCGCTGATGCAGAAAGCATGGAGCGGACTTTGACACGGTACAATTTTGACCTTCTGATCAATGCGGCCGCCTACACCCAGGTGGATGCAGCCGAGCAAGAGTCTGATCGGGCCATGGCGATCAATGGAGAGGCTCCGGGGATTTTGGCTGAGCTATGCGAGCGAAAGGGCGCGGCCCTGATGCACTTCTCCACGGATTACGTATTTGGCAATGAGCGAAACACACCCGCGCTTGAAGATGATTCGCTTGCGCCATTGGGGGTGTACGGTCTCAGCAAGCTGCACGGTGAAGAAGCCCTGAGAGCTGCTTGCAGCAAGCATTTCATTGTGCGGACTTCATGGCTGTATGGGGTCGATGGAAAGAACTTTGTGAAAACTATGCTGCAGCTCGCTGGGAGCAGAAAGCAGCTCAATGTGGTCTACGACCAAATTGGCTCGCCCACATTCGTGGATGACCTCGCCCGAGCCTGCCTCAGCATGGCCGAGCATTATGAGCAGCGCAGGGAGGGCAGCGCCTTTGGCACCTATCACTTTTCCAATGAGGGTGTGGCCTCATGGTACGATTTTGCGGAAGCCATATTTGCCATGAGCGGTGTGGATATTGAGCTCCAGCCGGTAAGGAGCAGCGCCTTCCCAACACCCGCGCAGAGGCCGCCCTACAGCGTGCTTGACAAGCAAAAAATAAAAGATACCTTTGGCGTGAGCATCAGGCATTGGCGCCTTGCACTGGCCGATTGCCTTGACAAATTGAAGATGCCGGGGCATGAAGATTAAAGCACTATTGGTAAGTGGTGGGGCCGGGTTCATCGGCTCCAATTTTATTGAACTGCTGCTCGCAAGCTGCGAAATTCAGCAGGTGGTCAACCTCGACCTGCTCACCTATGCAGGTAATCCTGAAAATACCCGCAGCTTCTCAGACCATCCGGCTTACACTTTCGTAAAAGGTGACATCTGTGATCGCCCCCTCGTGGATGAACTCTTTCGGTCATTTGACTTTGATGGCGTGGTGCACTTTGCAGCCGAGTCGCATGTGGACAATAGCATTGCGGGACCGGAGACCTTCATCCGAACCAATGTGAACGGCACCTTTACCCTGCTCGATGTGGCCCGGAATCACTGGATGGACAAGCCTTTTAGTGCCAAAGCCGGCATGGAGCACCGTCGCTTCCTGCACATAAGTACGGACGAGGTGTACGGCAGCCTCGGCAAAACAGGCCTCTTCACTGAGCAGACTCCATATGCGCCAAACAGCCCCTATAGCGCCAGCAAGGCAGCCAGCGATATGATCGTTCGCAGTTATTTCCACACCTACGGGATGAATGTGGTAACCACCAACTGCTCCAATAATTACGGACCCCATCAGCACGATGAAAAACTCATTCCCACTATCATTCGCAATGCCTTGTACGGCAAGCCTATTCCCATATACGGCGACGGGCTCAATGTACGCGACTGGCTCTATGTGAAAGACCATTGCGAAGGCATCCTGCTCAGCTACGATAAGGGCAAGTCGGGAGAAACTTACAATATCGGTGGCAAGAATGAACGAACCAACCTGCACATTGCCCGCTACATATGTGAGCTGCTGGACAAGAAGAAGCCCCTTGCGGGAAAAAGCTATGCCGAGCAAATCACCTTCGTAAGTGATCGCCCGGGGCACGATCGCCGCTATGCCATCGATGCCAGTAAGATAGAGAATGAGCTGGGATGGAAAGCCGGGGAGAGCTTCGAAAGCGGCATTGACAAAACCATTGATTACTACCTAAAACGCTATCAATAATGGACGCAACAATTCAGGAAAAAGCCTCGCTATGGCTCGATGCCCGCTACGATGAAGATACCCGAAAGGCGGTGCAGCACTTGATGGATCAAGATCCCAAAGGCCTTGAGGATGCCTTCTATACGGATCTGGAGTTTGGTACCGGAGGCCTTCGAGGGGTGATGGGACCCGGCACCAATCGCATGAACATATACACCGTGAGCAATGCGACACAAGGTCTGGCCAATTACATCAAAGCCCAAGGTATAGAAGGACGCATGGCCGTTGCCATTTCCTATGATTGCCGTAAGAACAGCGATGTCTTTGCCAGAAGGGCTGCGGAAGTGCTTTCGGCCAATGGTATAGAGGTCTATCTCGTGAATGAACTTCGGCCTACCCCGGTGCTCAGTTTTGCCGTAAGGCACTATGGGTGCACAGCCGGAATCATGATTACGGCTTCTCACAATCCTCCTGAGTACAATGGTTACAAGGTGTATTGGAGCGATGGGGCTCAGATTGTGCCTCCGCATGATAAGGGCATCATCAGCGAAGTGCGCAAGGTGACCGGGCCCGAGCAGGTAGCGCAGGGTCACCGGGAAGAAATTATACACCCAATTGGGCCCGAGCTTGATACGGCTTATCAGGATGCCATCTTTGAGCAATGTATCCATCTGGATGCCGTGGAGCGTCAATGCGAAATGCCCATTGTCTTCACCAATTTGCACGGCACAGCCATCACACATGTACCCCGCTTTCTGCAAAAGATGGGTTTCATCAACATCCACTCAGTGAGCAGTCAGGAGGTGCCCGATGGCAATTTCCCTACGGTTGTTTCCCCCAATCCCGAAGAGCGGGAAGCGCTTACAGAAGCTTTGAAGCTGGGGCAGGAGGTCAATGCTGAGATCATTATCGCCACCGACCCCGACTGCGACAGGGTGGGTATAGCAGTGCCCAATCCCGATGGAGAGCTGGAGCTGCTCAATGGCAATCAGACTGCCACCGTGCTCACTTACTACCTGCTCGACGAACACCTTAAGAATGACAGCCTGCCCGATAATGCCTATGTATGCAGCACCATAGTGACCACCGAACTCATGGATCGCATCGCAGAGCACTACGGTGTGCCTTGCTATGTCACACTCACGGGCTTCAAGTGGATAGCCGATGTGATAAGACGCAAAGAGGGTTCAGAAACCTTTGTAGGGGGTGGCGAGGAAAGCTATGGCTTCATGATCGGTGATGCTGTGCGCGACAAGGATGCGGTGGTTACAGCCGGTATGCTGTGCGAGGTTGCTGCTTTCGCAAAAGAGCAGGGAAAGACCTTCTATGAGTACATGGTCGATATGTATGTCAAATTCGGTATGTACCGAGAGGCTTTGGTATCTCTGGTGAAAAAAGGCAAGGACGGAGCGGCAGAGATTCGTGCCATCATGGACGGCTACCGCAACAATACCCCAAGTGTATTGGCGGGCTCGGAAGTGATAGAGGTGCGCGATTATCAGACCGGACTCATACGGAACTTGAAGACGGGCGCTACACAGCCTACAGGCATTCCGGCTTCCAATGTGATACAGTTTTACCTCGCAGATGGCAGCAAGGTCACTGCCCGCCCCTCGGGCACCGAGCCAAAGATCAAGTTTTATTTCAGTCTCAAAACGGAGCTTAGAGGTGCCTCCGACTATGCCGCTGCCGTAGAGGGTCTCGAGAAGCGCATTGCGGAACTGAAGGAGGCATTTGTGAATGGGTGATCAACTTCTAAGAAGAAGGTTCGGCTTTGCTTGCCGAACCTTCTCTTCTAACTGCCAAGAGTACCCTTGATTATCAAACAAATTTAATCAGGGTGCGCCAAGTTATACTTTTCAATAGCGAGGCGATTTTCAATAAGTTGTATTTCATTCTTAATCTCTGAGAGCTGTGCATGAGCCTCTTGCAGCGACAGTTGTTGATCTTGAAAATGAGCCAACAAAACAGGTATCAGCATCTGATAATTAACGCCCTTAAAAGTGAGTGGCTCATTGTCAGAACTTAAACTCTCAAGCCCGCCAGCATGCACCACATTTGTCACTGCCATTGGGATTACAGCTTCCAGCTCCTGAGCCAGCAAACCGAATTGAATACCTTGAGGTAGAGTGATATCGGAGCTTTCTGGTTGCTGAAATTCGTATTGCTTGGGTTCCAAAGCCAAAAGCATGTCTTGTACATTGATCAAAGGGCTGACATTTGACTTTAGATTTTCATCACTTCCAGCCCATATACCTGCTGGGCAGAAAGTATCTCCATTGAAGTAGCCAGCCCAACTTTCACCGGGACAGTCATCTCCCTTGTTGCTGCCATATACTCCAGCGCTGAAAGTTGCTACAATAGAACAACCCAAACCGCCATAAGCACCGATATTTAATAAGAAGGTTTCGGAATCAATGGATTGACCCGCAAGTCCAACATTGTTGTTCCCGTTTTCAGCGAGAAAGCGTCCTCCTATTGCACGTTCGCTCATGCCGTATACTGAATAGGCGACTCCACTAGAAGAGTTTACCCTAAGGCTAAGCAGGGCATCTTGAATTGGATTTGCTGCTCCGCCCAATACGTAGCCATCATTTCTAACCCCCCACAGTTGCAAGTTGTCAGTTGTGAACCTGATGTTTCGATCATTTTCATGCTTGATATCGAGAGGGTTATTAGTAAATCCATCCCAACCCAAAAAGTTATCAGGGTCGGTGCTGTTGTTGCTTATCACCGTAGCTTGTCCTATAAGCATGGTGCTAAAGCACATCGAAGAAATGAGTAAAACGATTTGTGCTTTCATCTCATCTATTTTTTGATCAACTTAATGGTTACGAGCTGATCCTCATAACGTAAAATGCAGTAGTAAATTCCACTCGAATATGGCGAGGCATCCCATTCTACGCGATGCATCCCGCTCTGGTGATGCCCATCGGCTAGTACCTTTAAGCTGCGGCCTGAGGCATCCACAATTTCTAAAGTAGCTCTGCCTTCAGAAGGAAGCTCGTATTGTACATCTGTGAACTGTGCGAAGGGATTTGGAGTGTTCTGCTGCAAAATTGCCCGATTGCTCCCGAATCCATCCTTTCGAATATCTGGATTGTGATTCAATTGCTTCAACTCATCTTGCAACTGCACTAACTTTTCCAAAGCCTTAGCCTGATTTGCTTCATATTGAGTTTGGCTGATTTGCTGCTCCTTAAAGCCAGCAATCAGTAGAGGAATCAATTGGGTATAGTTTACACCTTGGTATTTTTCCGATTCGTGAAGGATATTCCCTTCGTCATCTAGCACGGGAGGTGAGGAGAACTCCTTTACGGCATGCGGGACGACTTCTGCCAACTCTTGCGACAGAACGCCGTACTGTAGCCCTTCTGGTAAATTCAATCCAGGGACATCCTGTACAAACTCATAGGACTTTGGATGTATGGCCATAAGCATTTCACTTGCGTTCTCTATAGCGCTGATACTGGTTTTGAGTTGTACATCACTCGCAGTCCACACACCGTCTGGACAGAATGTTTTGCCATTGAAATAGCCTGCCCAGCTATCATTTGCTTCACATGCATGTCCATATACACCATAGTTGATGGTCGCACCACAAGCCTCTCCATACACACCGTAGGCAGCATTGGCTGTGGTGGTGAGTATGGTTTGCCCCCTTGCTCCGATAGCTACGGTTGAGCCGGAGGCCCGAAAGTATCCACCGATACTAGTTGTTCCGCCCGTGGCACTTGACCTACCCGATATCGCAGCTGTAGTATTTTGTGAATACACTTGAAGCCTGCCAATGGGGGCCACAGGCGTCGAAAGACCTACCAGAAGAAGGCCATCTTCGGTAAGCCGCATCCTTTCCGATTGGTTTGTAGAAAACACGATAGGGTAAGGCCCATCATGACGGATGTTTAAATCTTGGGTGGTGGTGGCATCCCAGCCGAGATAGTCGGTGCCGAACGCGGGAAAGTTTCCCGGGGTAGTAGCTTGAGCAAAAAGACCGTGGCTGCTAATGGTTAAGCAGGCAATCAGCATAAAGAATGATTTGGTTTTCATTGTTTCAGTTTTTAATGAATTTTGAATGGTGAATTGCACCTTTTCCGCCTTTGGCTGTAAGGATATACAAGCCACTGCTCCATGCGCTTATGTCGACTTCAACTTCCTCTTCCCGATTCAACTTCCTTTCAAATACCATCTGTCCTTCAAGGCCGAAAACTTGAATCTCGGTAATCCTCTTCCGGCTCTTGATCTTAATGAAATCGGTTGCGGGATTGGGAAAAACACGTAGGTTGTCAGAGATGAAATCACGCCCTACGGTAGTCAGCGACTCTTTGACAAGTGAAACTTCATCGAGAAAATAATACGGACGCAGTACCATGAGGTCGTCATAAGTGACTATTGTTGTATGATCATCATCGTAGAAATTCCCGAGGTGGAGGTATCTGTATGCGGAATCGGCAATGATTTCAGTGGTGAGGGTGGTCCAATTCGTTGAGTCTTCCAAAACCTCCTCTACACTGAAATGTGCTGAGTTCGTGAGCGGCCCTTCGTGGGTTGTCCAAAATGGGAAAGTGGTTAACTTCATGCCTAATCGATTGGTTGAACCACCTATTCCCGGCGCAACAGCTCGGGCAGCAGAGAATGAGAAAGTATAGGTTGCGCCAATTTCAAGATTTTCCAACAGTTCAATGCTCAATATTTCACGCTTATCAGAACCAATATCGACATATGTTAGTACCCCTGCCATACCACCACCAGAAAGGGGTGTTTGATAACCTGCAGATACATTAGGCGGCTGTAATTCCTCAAAAGGACTGCACGTATGCCACCAATCCGGCGAAGGCCAAAGGTTCCATTCCACATCGGGAAGCTGTATGCCGAAGTACCAATGATCGAGATCATTAATCGCAGCATAAGTCGTTGGGCAGTCGCCGTCCTCAAAGTTGCCATTGGGCACAAGGTTCTGAGCCCATACTGTGGGCAAGCAAAGCAACAAGCACATGAAGCAAGAAGCGATGTATTTCATAAAGCAAAAGATGAATTATCCCTGCAAAGGTGCGGGCAGGGTAAAATTATCGAAAAAGGAAAAAGTGTAATATCGGCCGGAGAAGGCCCTAAGGCGGATGGGGCGTGCAAGGTACATAGCAGCTACGCCTGTATGTGATCAGTATATGCCAATCCAAAATCTTGGCCTTTCCATTCGCCAGCATGCAGGAATTCCACACCTCGCAGTATGAGGCACTCAGTACTTTGTACTTTGTACTTTGTACTTTGTACTTTGTACTTTGTACTTTGTATGGAAATAACTTTGCATTCGCTGAAATTAGACATCCCGATCAAATTTCCCAAGTTTTTCCTGAATATTATCTTGTGTAGCAGGGCTTGAGGCCATCTGAATTTGCATTCTACCAGATGAAGCCCGCCCCTCGGGCACCGAGCCAAAGATCAAGTTTTACTTCGGCCCTGATGCGCCGGTCTAAGCAGGTCAAAGACGGTTTTGACCGGATTAAAAGTCTCTATGGGAACCTCTACAAAGATGGTATTCCAGTAGTGCATGGACCCATTCCACAATCCGGGAAGCTCGAGGCCGGTGATGTCTTTGCCTTTGTGGGTTTTGTGCACCAGCATGCCCGTATCTTCCCTGCGGAAATCTTCCAGTGAAAAGGCCTTTCCACGATAGTCTTTGGTAGCGAGCACAAGGTCTACTGGATTGAAGTGGCTGGCCCCTTCAAGGATTTTTCTTTGCTGCGGATCCTCGATGTTTACCTGTGCCTTCTCTACAATTTGTAGACTAAGTCGGCCATCCGGATCCCGCACTACAAAAGGACCCCCACCCGGCTCGCCTTCGTTTTTGACCATTCCGCATACCCGTAAGGGACGGTTGAGCTGAGCCTTCAAGGCCGCTGTGTCCATGCCAGTCCAGTCCACGCAAAACCATTTTCGACAAAAGTCGACACAGCCCTCCACATCCAATTGGCCCTGCTCCAAATCTTCCAAAAAGGAGAAAAGGCGCGATTGCACATGTAGCAGCACGCCACCGAGCAATTCCTTGTAAGCCTTGCCCGGCCCTTTGAGGTGATCGGGCACCACATTGTCAATGTTCTTCACATAGATGATGTCCGCGTCGATATCGTCGAGATTGGCAAGCAGGGCTCCGTGCCCGGCAGGCCTCCGGAGGATGGTATCATCGGCTTCAAGCACCCAATCGCCGCTATCGGCATAGATGGCCGGTGTGTCAGTATGGGGTTTTTGCACGCTCCATTCGATTTCGAAGTCCACTTCGTGTCGCTCACCCATCTTTTGCTTCAGCTCCATAAGGTGCACCTCCACCTCCTCGCGCGATTGCTCCGGTATGGTGAAGTGGATCCTTGCAGTGCCGTTTTTGCAGGCATACTGAAGGGCTTCGTGATAATGCTCTTCAAAGGCGGTGCGGATGCTGCCATCAGGATATCGGTGAAAGCCGATCAAGCCTTTGGGCAAGGATCCGTAGTTGAGACCATTGCGGTGCAAGAGGGCTTTGAGAATGTCCTTTTTTGCCGCCTCATTGAGCAGGGCTTTTTTGCTGCTTAGGCCCGCTACGTCGTAGAGGAGCGGAGCAAAGGCGAATCGATTCAGCTCCTTGAAAAACAGAGCCGATTTCTCATTTTCATTTCCGCTCTCCAGGTGCTGGAACAAATCCTTAAACATGCGGCTTGCGGCGCCACTGGCCGGTACAAATTTTAGCACCTTGATTCCTTCACGCTCTCGGTAGGCAGCTCGCAATGCTTCGGCTTCTTTGTGCTCGAAGCGATGGATTTCATTCCCGAGCTTGCAATTGGCTTCCAGATGGATATAGGGATATCCCTCGAGGAGGATACCCTTGAAGCGCGAAAGCTGCTCCGGGCTGAGGGTTTCGTCTTTTGTCTTTGGGCTTGCGGGTGTAGGCATATTCGATTTTTGCGTCCAGCTCAAATATATTGAATCCACCACTTTTTGCGAAGCCATAAGCTGTTAAACTCCCACATACCTTTACTTTCACCGGCTGGCAGCGGGTTGAATTGGCTATATTTGGCGCCATGGACAAAATATTGCTCACGGGAGGGGCCGGCTTTATTGGATCCCATATCGCTGTGGCTCTGGCTGGGAAAGGCTTTACCCCGATCCTGATCGATAATTTTTCCCATTCGCAGCGCCACATTCCGGGGCGCATCGAAAAGCTTGCAGGCAAGAAAATCACTTTCTATGAATTGGACTGCCGCGACCATCGAGGCCTGCTCGATATTGCAAAGAAGGAGGGCCCCATCGATGGAGTGATACACCTTGCCGCTTTTAAAGCTGTGGGTGAATCGGTCGCCAATCCGATGAAATATTACGACAATAACCTCGGCTGCATGAATGCGCTGATGCGCGTGATTCTCGAGATGGGCATTCCGCATTTTGTCTTCTCCTCCTCGTGTACCGTGTATGGAATGCCCGATGAGGGCGCTGCAGTCGATGAGAGCAGCCCCTTTGGCGACCCATACAGTCCCTATGGCTATACCAAGCAGGCTTGCGAACGCATTATGAAAGATGTGGCAGGGCTCAGCAATGGCTTGAAGCAAATAAGCCTTCGGTATTTTAACCCGATCGGGGCCCATCCTTCCGGCAAAATTGGGGAACTGCCACTGGGAAAGCCCAACAACCTCGTGCCATACATGTGCCAGGCAGCTGCCGGCCTTCGCTCTGAACTCGTCGTTTTTGGGCGGGATTATCCCACTTCCGATGGTACCTGCGAACGCGACTACATTCATGTGTGTGATCTGGCAGAGGCGCATATCAGGGCCATGGAGCACTTGCTCGATACCGACAAAAGATTGGATGCATTCAATGTAGGTGCCGGGAAAGCCCACAGCGTGCAGGAGATAATTCATACCTTTAGCGAGGTGAATCAAGTGGAGCTTCCGCTGGTGTATGGTGATAGAAGGCCCGGCGATGTGGCAGCCATATACGCGAGGGTGGACAAGGCACAGCGTGTGCTCGGCTGGAAAACCCGTTACAGCGTCAGAGATGCACTTCAACATGCTTGGCAATGGCAATTACGACTACAGGAAGAATGAAATGGATGTGCATGGTTCTCATTTGGGCAGCGAGCCAACACGTGGTTTTGGCTCAGGGGACTGATTTTGGCCAGACTGCCAGCAATCCCAGGGCTGGTGTGGATAGATGGGAAGACAAAATCCTGATCGAACTCAGCAATGACACCTGGCTCGATGTGCCGAGCGGAGTTGAGCTCAGGCCTTTCTCACCGGGTTTCAATGCATATTTCTTCTCTGATCATAGCTTTGGCAAAAGCGATTTTAGCTTCGCCTGGGGCTTTGGTGTAGCTGTAGACAATGTGCACAGCAATGCAGCCTTCGCATGGCAAGTGGGAGGAGAGGGGCAGGTCGAGGAGCAAGGGCTCTTTCCCTTTCCCGATAGCTACGAGTACGAGCGCAACAAGTTTGTATCAACTTTTTTAGAACTTCCCTTGGAGCTGAGGTATATTCAGACAGACAACAAACCTTTCAAAGTAGCCATCGGATTCAGGTTGGGTTATATGGTGTCCAATCATCAGAAGCTGATTGATAGCGAAGGCAAGCGCAAGTTTTACGATTTCGATGGGCTCAACCGTTTTCGCTACGGACTTTCAGCCCGGGTGGGAGTCGGCAAGGTGCAGGTGATGGCCTACTATTCTCTGGTGCCATTGCTCGAGGCAGAAACCGATGTGGTGGCAGCTTCGGTAGGCTTGGCCTTTACTCCGCTCAGATAGCCCACTGCAGGCTCACAGCGGCAAATGATGTAGAAAATCCGATCAGTGCACCCAGGTACACTTCCTTCGGCTGATGCACACCGAGCACCATCCTCGCGCTAAAGACCAAGCCACAAGAGGCAATCAAGACCATGAGCAAGGCCAATTCGTGCCAACTGTGAAGTTGAAACAAAGCCAGGCATACCCCCAGACAACCGGCTATTCCCGCTGCATGGGCACTGGCCTTGATTTTCAGCGATACCAATGCCAGAATCGATACACTGCTGATGCAGCCCAGCATGATGGAGTATATGCTCACCGGAAGTGCCCCACGGCGCAGTAAGATGTAGCCGAGTACAAAGAAGAGCAGAGAGGATAGATAGGGCAGCAGGCGCTCTTTTCGCGATACCACATCAATGCTGCTCACGGCTCCATACCAGTGCAGCAAGAGTATATTCAATCCGGGAAATGCAATGGTGCTGAGGGCCACTATCAGGTAGCTCAGCTTGAGCTGCTCGGGATGCACCAGTGATCTCACTGCCCAATCCATCTCCCCGGCGATGAGCACACAAAACAATGGCATGAAGAGGGGGTGAAAGAGCACAGAAACAGATACGGCAAGTGCCCGCATATGCCTCAAAGTTGTTTGCGCAGCCTTGCGACCGGTATGTTCAGTTGCTCCCGGTATTTGGCCACCGTTCTTCGCGCGATGCTATACCCTTTTTCTTTCAGAAGCTTGGCCAGTCTTTCGTCAGTGAGTGGCTTTCGCTTTTCCTCGGCATCTATGGCATCCTGCAATATTTTCTTCACTTCACGTGTCGATACTTCCTCCCCGCTTTCTGTAGAGAGGGATTCGCTGAAGAAGCTTTTCAGCAAAAATGTGCCGTAGGGAGTCTGCACGTACTTGCTATTGGCCACGCGGGATATGGTGGAAATATCAAGTTTCACAATCTCCGCGATATCCTTAAGGATCATTGGCTTCAGCTTGGTTTCGTCACCGGTGAGAAAATAGGCCTCTTGAAAGTCAGCAATGGCATTCATGGTGAGCAAGAGCGTTTGCTGGCGCTGCTTGATGGCGTCGATGAACCATTTGGCCGAGTCGATCTTTTGCTTCACGAAGAGTATGGCCTCTTTCTGCTTTTTGTCGGTTTGCTTGGAGGCGGCATAGCCTTTTATCATTTGCTTGTAGCTTTCGCTAATGCGCAGGTCGGGGGCATTGCGGCCATTGAGTGCAACGCGGATCTCGTCATCCTCCACAGTAAGCAGAAAGTCTGGCACCACATGATCGTTGATCTTGGTGGTATCGAGTGAGCTATTGCCGGGCTTGGGGTTGAGTTTGATAATTTCAGAGATGGCTTCCTTAAGATCTTCATTGGAGATCTGCATGCGCTTGAGGATGCGGTCGTAGTGCTTTTTTGTGAAAGCGTCAAAATGTTCCTCTACCAACTCGATAGCCAGCCTCACCGAGGGATAGCTTTGGTCTTTTCGCTCGAGCTGTAGCAAAATACACTCCTTCAGGCTGCGCGCTCCTACCCCCGAAGGATCGAGGCCCTGCACCACGCGCAAGGCTGCCAGAAGCTCCTCAGGGCTGGCATCGATATTTTGCGAAAATGCGAGATCATCAGAGATGTTTTCCACATCGCGCCGCAGATAACCATCATCATCTAGATTGCCTATGATGGTCTTGGCAAGCATCTCCTCTCGCTCACTGATACTGCGCAGGGAGAGCTGCCTCATGAGCGCATCGCGAAAGGTGGAGCCGGACACGAAAGGCATGCTCCTCTCCTCATCGTCAGCACCTTTGTTGCGTACGCTGAGCTTGTAGCTCGGGGTATCATCGTCCATGTAATCGGAAAAGTCAAACTCTTCCTGGGCCTCGCTCTTCTCTTCCTTTTCCCATTCTTCCTCGCGCTCGTTAAGCTCTTCGCTATTGCTCTCTTCGAGCCCCTCTTCGAGAGCAGGGTTGCTCTCCATCTCTTCTTTCACCCTTTGCTCCAGCTCTATGGTAGGCACTTGCAGCAGCTTCATAAGCTGAATTTGCTGTGGTGAGAGCTTCTGGTAGAGCTTTTGTTTTAGGCTTTGCTTTAGCATGTGTATAAGCTGGAACTGTTTTTCGGAAGGCGTACAAACATAAGGCAAATTCGGAAAAATATTCCCGCTTTACAAACGGCTCAGTGACGAATGATGAGCAGCCTCCACCTTCGTTCCAGACGGTACCTCCTTCCCTTGTACAGAAATCCAGGCAATGCAAGCCCGGTAGCAATACCCGAGTAAGTATACACTTCAGGGTCGATGAGCGGTCTGCGCCCGGTATTGAAGAGATTTTGAGTAAAGGATAGGAAAAACCATACGGGAATGGTACTCAGAGCTGTTATGGCAAGTCCCCGAACGGTGCGCACCTTTGATTCATCCCTGATAGCGGCGATTTCCTTTATGGATACGGGTGTGGATCCATTGATTACCAGAACAGAATCACCGATCCCGCTGATGATGCCTCGGTGGAATTTCTTCTCGCCCTCGAGCAGAAAGATGAGTTCATCGCCCGCATAATAGCGGTAACGCTTCGAGGTGCCCGGCTTCTCCAGTAGGAGGAAGGCCGGCATTTGTGCACAAGCAAGGCTGGCCCCTAGCAGCAGCATGGCAAGGCCGAGCACACTTCCGTAAAATCTTTTTTGCACAAGCTTCATATTCCAGATGCCAATGGCTGCTGTAGCTTTAATTCATGATTGGTGTTTGTAGGCGATGCATACATTTTTGGGCTCGGTGAAGAAGCGCATGGCTTCAAAACCACCCTCACGACCTACACCGGATTGCTTGATGCCCCCAAATGGGGTGCGTAGATCGCGCTCGAGCCAGCAGTTCACCCATACGATGCCTGCGTGTAGCGATTCGGCCACCCGATGGGCACGATTGAGGTCATTTGTCCACACTGTGGCGGACAGTCCATAGGGGCTGG